>MSHB01000014.1:5478-68058 GCA_001940985.1 Mollicutes bacterium Phil14 | reverse complement strand
TCGCAAGAGGCACACTATTACTTTTATATGGAACTAAAATGTGGTTTTTAGAAAAATAAGAATTGTTTTTCTTTTAATATTTATAAAAAAATGATATAATGTAGGCATAACAAGGAGAGAATAATATGAAATATAAGTCTTTATTGATTTTATTGTTTTGTTTGCATTTTTATTTGTTGGATGTAATCCAAATGATAATAGTGAAAAATTATTAGATGAATTTTTGGGAAAATTTTCTCAAGATTTTGAATTAAATCCTAAAGATGAAAAATTTGACCTACTAGATAAAGTAGTATATGGTGGAAAAGAAATAAGCTTAAAGTGGAGTTTTTCTGAAGAAATTTTAGATGAAAATAATAAGATTATTCATAAAGATGAAAGTTTTAAATCTACTTTAACACTAGAAGCTACATTAGGTGAATATAGTAAAACTATTGTTTTAGGAGATATCATTAGTATATCAATTAATGATAAAAAAGCTGAAGAAACATTAAAAATATTAGAGAAATTTGCTCAAACTTTTGTTTTTGAACAAACTAGTGATTACGAAGTTGACCTTGTAAAAAGTTGTGAATATGAAGGAGCAAATATTGAACTTTCTTGGAAGTTCTCAGAAGAAATAGTAGATGAAGCAGGAATGATTATTCATAAAGAAACAGAACAAAAAGCGAAAGTGACTGTAGTTTTTAAAATTGATGATGTTACTTTTGAAAAAGAAGTAGGTATAATTGTAAGCATTAGCATTAGTGACATGGAAGCAAAATATGGGAATATTGAAAAAAGCACAATTAAGAAATTTAAAGAAACTTTTGTTTTAGAACAAATTGGTGATGAAAAAGTTGTGTTTTTAGATGAAGTAGAATTAGATGGCAAGAAGATTACTCTTACATGGGAATATGAAAAAATCTTTTTGAAAAGCGATGGAACTATCAAACACGGAAGCGTTCGTGCTGAGACTGAAGTCTTTGTTGTGGCAAAATATGGTAGCTATAGTGAAAGATTTTCTGTTGGAAAGATTTTAGTAAAAAGTAGTGAAGAACTTCTTTTAGAAGTTATTGGTGGTTTTGAACTACCAAAAGAGACTAATGATGATATAGTTTTACCAACTAGAATTAATGGCGTAGACATTAGTTGGTATAGTGATGATGAAGATATATTATCTAATAGTGGTAAATGTTATTATGTAAGTAAAGATACTACTCTTACTATTAGTGCTTTCTTTAGTTGCGGAAAATCAGAAAAAGATGTTGAATATGTGATAGTAATTAAACCGTATACTAATCAAAAGAGATTGCAACTTGCTCTTGATGAGATTGAATTACCATATGTAGTTAGTGGCGATATTGACTTATTAGAAGAATATTCATATGATACAAAAGCAATATGGACATCAAGTCGTAGTGATGTTATTAGTGAAAAAGGTATTGTTAAATTAAGTGATGAAAGTGTTGATGTTGTTTTAAAATTAAAATTATACATAGGAGAAGATTATATGGAAAAAGAATTTAGTGTAAAAACTGCAGTAATGCATAAATTAAATATGCATTATATGGTCGAAAGAGCTAATGATTTTGATAAAGGAAATATGTTTAACTTAGAAGTTAAAGATGGTAAGGTAGTATTAAAGAGTGGTGAAATATATGGTTATTATGATTCAGCTATATATGAAACTTTAAACTTTAAAGAATTAGTTGGCTCTTGGTCAGCAACAAGTTCTAAAGTAGCTACTTGTGAATTATTAGTAAAGATTCGCGTTAATGGCGAGTGGAGCAAATACTTTACTTATGGTATTTGGGGACTTGGAAGAAATAATTTATACTATAATCAAAATGACAAAAACGCTAAGATGAGTGTTGATGAAATCTTACCAACAAATGGTCTTGGAGATGCTTTCCAATACAGAATAATTTTAAGAAGAGATAGTCAAGATGCAGAATCTGCTAAATTATCTTTAGTAGCAATGGCAATGCGTATACCTGATTATAAATTTGATGTTGATACTAGTAATCTTCCTGATTTTGTTGATTATGATGTTCCAAAAGTTAATCAAAATGTGGTACCTGAAATTGGTAATGTTATTTGTAGTGCCACTACTTCAACAATGCTTTTAAAATACAAAGGATTTGATTTCTCAGAGTATGATGAATATGAAAATAGATATATTGCTAACCTAGTAGCTGACAGAGGTCATAATTCACCAACATATGGTAACTGGGTTTATAACACTGTTACTATGGGAGCGTTTGGTCTTGATTCATATGTTAAACATTTATATTCATGGGAAGAATTAAAATATCATTTGGCAACTGTTGGTCCTGTTGGAGCAAGTATTGCTGGTAATGCGATTTTGTATAATACTAATGGTCATTTAATAGTTGCTAGAGGTTACCGTGTAGTAGATGGCAAAACTTATGTAATTTGTAATGATCCTAATATAAATCAACGCTTCGGAAATGATAAAGATGGAAATCCATATTTCGTTTATTATGAATTCCCACTTGAAACTTTTATGAATTTCTGGCGTGGAACTATTTACGTTGTTGAATAATAAATTGGGTTGTGAATATCACAGCCTTTTTTATTCAACATATATTTAATATTTGTGGTTTTCTATTTTGAAAAAACGTGGTATAATCTTAATGGTGATAATATGGACTATATAGCAATAGATTTTGAAACAGCAAATAAAGAACTTTGTAGTGCTTGTGCTATTGGAATAGTAGGAGTTGAAAATGATAAAGTTGCTTTTGAAAAGTATTATTTGATAAATCCAGAAATGGAATTTGATCCATATAATATTACTATACACCATATTACTAGTGATGATGTCAAAGATAGCATGACTTTTGAAGAAGTTTGGGAAGAGATTAAAGATTATTTCAATGGAATAGTTATTGCTCATAATGCAATGTTTGATTTGAATGTTTTAAAAGCTTTGATTGAAAAATACGATTTAGATGTCCCTGATATAAAAATTGCTTGCACACTTAAAATTAGTCAAAAATTGTGGAAAGATGTTTTACCTAATTGTAAATTGAATACTATTAGTGGTTATTTAGAAGTTACTCATGAACATCATAATGCTTTAAGTGATGCTTATGTGTGTTACAAAATTATTGAAAGAGCAATGAAAGCAACCAACTCTTCAACAATCACTGAAGTTATGGAATCTTTAGGAATTATTTTCGGTAGATATGATGATGATAAATTCTTTTTACCTAAGCTTAAGTATAAAAATACATATACTTTTGCAAAAGATAATTATTTTAAAGGTAGAATTGTATGTATTGGTGGTAAACCTAAAAAAATGACTAAAAGAAAAGTGGTAGAGTTACTACAAATTAAAGGTGCACTTATATCGAAAAATATTGATAGAAGCCTAGATGTTTTCATATGCTTTGATGAATGTCCTAAAAGTAAACTTGAATACTTATTAGAGTTAAATAAAAGATGTCATATAAAAATTATGCATGAAGATGAATTCTTGAAGGAAATATTATGATTAAAAGAATAGTCGATGAGTTTGTTTTAGAAAAGTTTGCTTTCAAAAAAACAATTTCAGTTAATGAATTTTTAGATTTTCTATATATACCAAAGAATTTAAGAAAAAAACTATTCAATGAAAAAAGAATACTAATTGAAAAAGAAAATGTTTCAGAATTATGTGAGGTTAGTGAATTAAAAGAAAAAGACGTAGTAGTTTTTGATTTAAATGGTTTTGAAGAAAATGATATAGTAGAATATAAAGAGAAAAAAGGAATTGATATCTTTTATGAAGATGAAGAAATAATTTTAGTTAATAAACCACGAGGAATATTAGTTCATCCCGATGGTAATTCTAATCAAACTATAGCCAATTTTCTTAGTTACTACTTGAAAGAAAAAGTTCGTTCCTGTCATAGAATTGATTATGATACAACTGGTTTGGTGTTGTTTTGTAAAAACATAATTGCCTATCACTATATAAATCATCAAATGGAAAATGGAGAAATCAAGAAACAATATATTGCTATAGTTAATGGTTATTTAAAAGATGATGAAGGAGAGATTACTTATAATATTGGTAGTGATCGTCATCATAATAACAGATATGTTGTTTGCAAAAATGGCAAAAGTGCTTATACTAAATATAAAGTATTAATGCGAAAAAACAATATGACCAAAGTGTTAGTAGATATAAAAACAGGGAGAACTCATCAAATTAGAGTTCACTTTGCTCATATTAATCATGCACTTGTTGGTGATAAAATATATGGTGAAAAAAGCCAAAAGCCCCTTCTTTTGCATTCATATTTATTAGGGTTTCGCCATCCTAAAACTTATAAATATAATGAATATATTTTAAAAGAGGGTAAGGAGTTTAAAATATAGTATGGATAAAGTATTAAGATTTTCACATAGGCTTTTAGAGGAAGTCTTAACAAACGCTGATATTAGTGTTGATATGACTTGTGGGGCGGGAAATGATACTTTGTTTTTAGCGAAAATATCTAAAAAAGTATACGCCTTTGATATCCAAGAAGAAGCAATTAAACTTACAAAAGAAAAGACTAAGGATTATAATAATATTGAATATATTTTAGATAGTCATGTAAGAGCGAATAGTTATTTAAATAAAGAAAAAATAAAAGGTGTAATTTTTAATTTGGGATATTTACCAAATGGTGATAAGTCTCTTACAACAAAAGCCCTAGACACCGTTTTAGCAATTAAAAATATTCTTCCTTTATTAGAAAAGGGAGGAATAGTTGTAATATGTTTATATCCTGGTCATAGTGAAGGAAAAAAAGAAAGTGAAGAAGTTATTAAAATGGTTGAAACTTTAAATCAAAAAGAGTTTGAAGTTTTGAAATATGAATATATTAATCAAATTCATGAACCACCATTTTTAATTGCTATAGAGAAAAAAATATGAGATGTTTTATAGGAATAGATTTTAATTGTGAAGCTTTAAAAAAAGTTAATAATATATCATTTTCTTTAGCTAAAAGTGGAGTAAAAGGTAATTTTACATCTAAAAATAATATTCATTTAACATTATTATTTTTAGGAGAATTAGATACTTCTGATATAGAAAAAGTAAAGAAAATAATTGATAGTATTTCATTTGATAGCTTTTTTATTAAGGTTAATAAATTGACAAAACTTAAAGATATTATTGTTTTAGAAGTTGAAAAAAGTTCAGAGCTTTTAAAACTTCAAAAAGAAATTGCTTTAAAAATTAAAAATGATTGTCCTAATCTTAAAAAGGCTAATGTAGATGGAGAGTACTATCCACATATTACTTTGGTTAGAGAAAACAAAGATAATATTTTTAAAGAAGTTAATATTATTAGTGAAGTTAGAAACATTTATTTATTTTCTTCTAGTGTGATTGATAAGAAATTAACATACTTAAAGGAATATGAAGGAGTATGCAAAAATGGAAAAGATTAAATTGGGAAAAACTAATCTTTATGTAAATAGAATTGGTTTTGGAGGAATTCCTATTCAAAGAGTTTGCCAAAGTGATGTAAATGAAATTATTTTGGTGTTATTAAAAGAAGGAATTAACTTCATTGATACTGCTAGAGGCTATACAGTAAGTGAAGCTTTCTTAGGGGAAGCTTTAAAAGGTGTGCGTGACAAGTTTATCATTGCCACAAAGTCAATGTCTAGAGATTATAACTCTATGAAAGAAGATATTTTAAAAAGTTTAGAAAATTTGAAAACAGATTACATAGATATATACCAATTGCATAATGTTAAAAGTGAAGAAGAATATAAGCGCATTATGCAAAATGATGGCGCATATAAAGCTTTACTTGAAGCTAAAGATGAAGGAAAAATTCATCATATTGGAATTACTTCACATAATTTGGATTTTTTAGAAAGTAAGATTGATCTTGAAAATTTCCCTTTTTCAACAATCCAAGTACCTTATAATATTGTTGAAGAAAAGGCTGAAAGCTTATTTAAAAAAGCAGTTTCAAAAAACATTGGAACGATAGTTATGAAACCACTTGCTGGAGGATCAATAGATAATAAAAAGTTAGCAATTAAGTTTTTATTGAGCAAAGATTTTGTTAATGTATTAATTCCAGGAATGGGTAGTGTTGGTGAAGTTTTAGAAAACGTTAGTGTTAAAGGTGAAAAGTTAAGTCTTTCTGAATTGGAAGAAATTAAAAAAATTAGAGAAGATTTAGGTCAAAATTTTTGTAGGAGGTGTGGATACTGCTTACCTTGTACAAAAGGTATTGATATTCCTAATTGCTTTATGTTTGAAGGTTATTACAATAGATATGGATTACGTGAATGGGCTCTTTCTAGATATAACAAATTAAGTGTTAAAGCTAGTGAATGCATCGAGTGTAAGAAATGTATGAAAAGATGTCCATATAATCTTAATATAATTGAAAAGCTTAAAAAGGTAGTAGAGACTTTGGAGAGGTGAAAGTATGAAAAGTTTTGAAGCGGGTAATATTTTAATTAGACTAGCCCAAACAGAAAAAGATTATAAAGAAATATATCGTTTGCGATACTTTGATCTTATTTTGAATTATAATCAAGATCAAGTTAATCACCAAGAAATAGATAAAGATGAATATGATGATGTTTGTGATCATTTAGTAGCTATTGACAAAGTGAAAAATGAAGTTATTGGTACTTATCGTTTAATTAAAAGAAGTCACATAAAAGATTTAGGAAGGTATTTAACAGAAAACGAATTTGATATTTCAAAACTAAATGGATATGAGGTTTTAGAAGTAGGTAGAGCAGTAGTGAAAGAAGAATATCGTGATGGAGCTGCGATCAATTTGCTTTGGAAAGGCGTAATAAGATATGCTATAGAAGAGGGTATTGATTTTATGATTGGCACTGCTTCTTTTCACGGCATAGATCCATATGAATATAAAGATACTTTATCATATTTGTATTACCACTATTTATCCCCTGAAGATATTCGTTGCACGGTAAGAAAAACTACATTTAGTAAACTTGATCTTTTAAAAGAAGAAGAAATTAATGAAGAAAATGCTAAAAAGAAGATGCCTCCACTTGTTAAAGGATATTTAAGATTAAATGCTACAGTTGGTGATGGGGCATACTTAGATATACCTTTTAATAGTTTGGATGTATTAATTGTATTAAAAATTAGTGATATCAATCCTAGATATTTAAAAAGGTATTTAGATTAATTGAGGAAGGTGAGGAAATTAAAATGAAAATAGAATTTGATAAAATTCCTTTAAAAGTTATTCCTAATTTTAATGGTGGTGAAAAGGAATTTGAAACTAGAATGTATATAGATGATATGAATAAAATTTTCAAAGGAAAATTAAAACCTGGATGTTCAATAGGATTACATACTCATAATACATCTTCTGAGATTATTTATGTTTTATCAGGAAAAGGTAAGGTAGTAAATCTTGATGTGACTGAAAGAGTTGGGCCTGGTGATTGCCATTATTGTAAAAAAGGTGAAAGTCATACATTTATTAATGATGGAGATGAAGATATTGAGTTTTTCGCCGTTGTTTGCAATCAATAGGTGCTTAAATTAAAAATAAAGCCTTAAATTTCGTCTGTATTGAGGCCAAATATAAAAAATTAGTGATTAATTAAATAAAATAAAAAGCAGTTAGAAGCCAAAAATTAGCCTCTAACTGTTTTTATTATATAGTTTTTATTTTACAATAGAGCCATTGATGATAATTTCTATTTCATCTAATGGGTCTAATATTTCAAAAGGAATAGTTAGAATTGATTTTTCATTATCGAAAGTATAATCTTGTGTTTCTTTGCCATTTATAAAAATTGGATTTTCTTTAGATAACCTGAAAGTTTCTGGAAGTTCATCGACTACTTCAAGATCAGTGGCTTTATAATTGCCAATGTTTTTAACAACA
Source organism: Mollicutes bacterium Phil14 (assembly GCA_001940985.1). Classification (GTDB taxonomy): domain Bacteria; phylum Bacillota_I; class Bacilli_A; order ML615J-28; family CAG-698; genus Tener-01. The sequence continues at coordinate 60,169 of MSHB01000014.1, read as the reverse complement.
ATTTTATATGTTAGGTTAGAGTTGAGATAAGCATAATCGTTTAAAACTGATTTTTCACATATTACTTTTGCATATTTTTGAGTTAAGTTTAAGTCTGTAATAGATATCTCATTTCCTTCATTAGTTGTTATTTTGGAATAGTTTTGTAATTCTTCATATAGTTCTAAATTCTCTTTTGCTTTTGCTTTATATGAAATAATTAAAACAGTAGATGGAAGAAGTTCTTCGACACGGAATTCTAACTTTTCATTATCGATTAAGTAGCTTACATCTTTTCCTTCTTGATTAAGATAATAGTAGTGCAGTGAATCTTTAATAAATATTTGATTATCAATTAGATCTTTGATTGAAATATTAGTAACTTTAAAGTTGCTAGCGTTATTAATAACAATAGTATAAGTTATAATATTGCCTGGTTTAAAGTAATTAGTATTGGCAATCTTTTTAGCAAAAAATGAAGCAACTTTTAAAGGCGTAGATAGCGTATTAGATGTTGAAACACTTTTGAAACTTGTCCCTTCTAAATCGTAACTGTAATAAATTGTAGCTTGACTTTTAACATTCATAATTATTCTCCTTCTTTAATTCGCTTAATTATATGGGGGAAGATATCTATTTATTCATCTTTTTTAATTCTTTATATAAAATTTTAAATTTTTCTTGAGTTTCTTCTTTGAATTTGTTTAAATCAGATTCGCTAGCAGAAGCAGTAGAATTAATTGATTGTTGAGCTTGAACTGTTAGGATAACTTGCCCAACAAGTTCAAGGAAGTTTCCAATTGAGTTTTGCTCATTGCTATTTAAAGGAATAGATATTAATAACCCTACAAGGCAACCAATAGTACCAAATTCAAGGGGAGAGATGTCTGAAAGAAAAGAGGAAAGAGAAGAAAAATCACAGTTTAAAAAATCGTTTATTTCTTTGTTGTTCATATTCAACTTCCTCTCACTTTCATAGTATGAAAAAAATAAAAAAAAGTTAAAAAAGTAGTAAAAACACTAACAAAAAAAATCAAATTACATAAGATATAGTGAAAGGTGGTGTACTTATGGGAAACTGTGTAAATAATTGCAATCCTTGCTGCAATAATACAACTGGCGGTGGAAGATATGCTTTCATATTAGTATTATTCATTTTACTTGTTATTTGTGGTGCTGCATTTTGGTTCTAATTAATTATGAATTCTTTTAATATCACGAAGATTTTAAATTATTTTTCGCAAATGGCTGCTACCTATAAAATGGTTGCACCAAGAGGGAATATTAATAATTTGAATAGCTTTAATTATCAAAATTTTCTATACTCACAACCATTAACTAAAAATAGATATAAAGAGATTAATGCACATTATGCAAATGTGGTTAAATCTTTTCTTTATAAAAAATGGTAAACCTTTGTTAATTTAAGGACTCTAATTATGAGTCCTTTTATTATATTTGTTTTTTCAAAAATAAAACGATACAATTTTAGTATTAGGAGGAAATGTAATGAATATTATTAAAATCATCAAAGTGTATTTGTTGTTATTATTTGCTATTTTGGGTAGGGCTTGTTCTATTGGATATAGTACGGATACGTACAAAGAGTTTTCCATTAAACTTGGTGATGATTTTGTTGAAAAAAATATGAAAATATTGATATGTAACTAACTAATGGCAATGTTGTTTTTGCTCTAACGGTAGATGAAAAAATATCGAAAAGATGAAACTGCTACTGAATGTTTAAAAAGAATTATACTAGAAGCAGGTGTTAGTGGTGAAGTTAAAGAGTATAGTGACGAAAATATTTCGTTTAGTTATGTTGAATATGAAGAAAATAGGTAGCAATGAGTATTTTCGTATGTTGCTTGCTGCAAAAAGTGATGAAAAAAATTATTTTTGTGACTTCTTTTGTAATAGCAATAATAGAAAAGAGTATAGCAGTAGGCTCTTAGAATGGTCGAAAACTATAAAAATAGATTAGTTTGATTAATTACCTTAATAAAATGAAAAAAAATATTTTATTTTTCAAAAGAAAGTGGTATAATAAGTTAGTAATATTTAAACAAGGAGAAAAATTATGGGAAGAGCACATGAAGTTAGAGCCGCTTCTATGGCAAAAACTGCGGCTATTAAAAGTAAACAAAATGCCAAATATGCAACAGCTATTTATGTAGCAGCAAAGAGTGGTATCCCTGATCCTGATGTTAACCAAGCACTGAAAAAAGAAATAGAAAAAGCGAAACGTGAACATATACCTGCTGACGTTATTAAACGTGCTATTGAAAAAGCAAAAGGTGGTCAAGGCGAAGCATATAACTTTGTACGTTATGAAGGATTCGGACCTGGTAATACAATGGTAATTGTTGATTGTTTAACTGACAATGTTAATAGAACATACACATCTGTAAAAGTTGCATTTTCACGTTGTGGATTTAGAATTGGTGAAAAAGTTGCTTATATGTTTGACAATGTTTCATTATTTACTTTCAAAGGACATACTGATGAAGAAGTACTTGATGCTTTAGTAATGGCTGATTGCGATGTTACTGATGTTGAACAAGATGAAGAGTATGTTACTGTATATGCTCCACAAAGTGAGTATTCTAAGATTAAAAATGCTTTGATTGAAGCGTTTGGAGAAATCGAATTTGATGAAGATGAAACTACTTGGATTGCTAAAGAACAAGTTGAATTAACTGATCCAGAAGATATTAGAAAGTTCAGGAAATTCGAAGAAGCTTTAGATGATATCGAAGATGTTCAAGAACTTTATCATAACGCAAAGATCGTTGAATAATGTGACTTCGTTAACTGCTAGATTTTCTAGCAGTTTTTTATTATCCTGTTGATAGGAAAAAATTATTAAGATAATAAAAATGATTTTTTTATATCGTTTTAAAACAAAAGAAATAAATTTAAAAACTTTAAAAAATGTTTGACAAACAGGAAGTTTTTTGATATAATCTATAAGGTTATGGAGAGACTATGATATGCGAGGTTGCTGACACTCACGGAAACGTTGCCAAGCGTGGTTGTTAGGGAATTCGTATGGAGTCGCAAACATTTCTAGAAAATGTATAAGGAGGAAAAAACTATGGCAAAAACTGCGTTAAGAATCAAACTTGTTTCTTACGATCACAGACTTATTGATGAGTCTGCAAGAAAGATTGTTGAAACTGCGAAAAAGACTGGTGCAAAAGTTTCTGGTCCTATTCCACTTCCAACAGAAAAAGAAGTGTTCACTATCATTCGTTCACCACACAAATACAAAGATAGTCGTGAACAATTTGAAAGAAGAACTCACAAACGTCTAATCGACATCGTTGAGACAACACCTAAAACTATGGATGCACTAATTCACTTAGAAATCCCTGCTGGTGTTGATATCATTTTGAAATAATGAGTATTATAGGAGGTGAAACTCATGGCCAAAGGAATCTTAGGTAAAAAAATTGGTATGACTCAAATTTTTTCAACTAAAGGAGAACTTATTCCCGTAACTGTTATAGAAGTTACTCCAAACGTTGTTTTACAAAAGAAGACAGTTGATACAGATGGTTATCAAGCTGTGCAATTAGGTTTCTGCAACAAGAAAGAAAATCTTGCTACAAAACCTGAAGTAGGACATGCTTCTAAAGCTAACACTACCCCTAAGCGCTTCATCAAAGAGTTTACAGGGGAAGAAATGGAAGTCTTTGAGGTAGGTCAAGAGGTTAAAGCGAATATATTTGCTGAAGGTGAAATCGTTGATGTAACTGGCACAAGCAAAGGTAAAGGTTACCAAGGTGTTATCAAACGTCACAATTTCCATAGAGGACCAATGGCTCATGGTTCTGGTTATCATAGAGGAACTGGTTCAATGGGTTCAATTGATGCTGCAAGAATTAAAAAAGGTAAGAAGTTACCTGGTAGAATGGGTGGAGAACAAGTTACTGTTCAAAATCTTGAAGTTGTTAAAGTTGATTTAGAGAAAAATGTAATGCTAGTTAGAGGTAATGTGCCTGGTGCTAAAAACTCATTTGTTGTTGTAACAAATGCAGTTAAAAAAGCTGCTACTGCCGTTAACCCTGAAGCGTTAGCTTAAGAAAGGAGAATGAAAGATGCCTAGTATCGTTGTTTTTAATCAAACAGGTGCAGAAGTTGGAAAAATGACTTTGAAAAAGGAAATTTTTGGAGTTAAACCAAACATGCAAGTTGTTTATGACGTTGTTAATGCTGAAAGAGCAGCTATGCGTCAAGGTACTCATAAGACAAAAAACCGTACTGAAGTAAGCGGTGGTGGAAAGAAACCATGGCGTCAAAAAGGTACAGGTCGTGCACGTCAAGGATCTATTAGAGCTCCTCAATGGCGCGGTGGTGGAATTGTTTTTGGACCTACACCTAGAAGCTATAGCGTTAAAGTAAATAGAAAAGTTGTTAAGTTAGCTGTTAAATCATTATTATCAAGCCGCTTAGCTACAAAAGATTTAGTAGTAGTTGATGAATTCCAATTAGAAGACTACAAGACTAAGACATTAGTTGCAATCTTAGAAAACTTAAAAGTTGAAGGAAAGACATTAGTTATTACTGATGAAGAAAATTATAACTTGTTCAAAGCTGGTGCAAACATTCCTAATGTTTATGTACAAACTAAAGCTCATTTAAGTGTTTATGATTTAATCAATGCTGATAAGTATGTAGTTACTAAAGCAGCAGTTAAAAAATATGAGGAGGATCTTAAATAATGAAAAATCCTTATGATATTATTATTCGCCCACTTATTACTGAAAAAACTACAAAGCTTGTTGAAGGAAGAAAATATACTTTCGAAGTAAAACAAGGCACTAATAAAGTGGAAGTTAAAAAAGCAATCGAAGAAGCATTCAAAGTGAATGTTCTTGACGTTAATATCGTTAATGTAAGAAAAAAAGCACGTCGTGTTGGTAAATATGAAGGATTCCGTCCTGCAGTAAGAAAAGCTATCGTTACTTTAGCTGAAGGCCAAACATTAGACGTATTTGAAGTTTAATTGTAATTAATATAGGAGGCTAAAGACAATGGCTATTAAAAAATACAATCCGACTACTAATGGTCGCCGTAATATGTCTGTGTTAGTATATGATGAAATTACTACATCTACTCCTGAGAAAAGTTTATTAGCACCTTTAAGAAAAAAAGGTGGACGTAACAACATGGGTAGAATTACAGTGCGTCATCAAGGTGGAGGACACAAACAAAAATATCGTATCATTGATTTCAAACGCGATAAATTCAATGTTGAAGGTAGAATTGCAACTGTTGAATATGATCCAAACAGAAGTGCAAACATCGCGTTAGTTAATTACTTTGATGGTGAAAAGAGATATATCATTGCACCAAAAGGAATCAAAGTTGGTCAAACAATTGTTTCTGGTGAAAATGTTGATATTAAAGTTGGTAATGCATTACCACTTGAAAAAATCCCTGTAGGTACTGTTATTCACAATATAGAATTACATCCTGGTCATGGTGCACAACTTGTTCGTTCAGCAGGCGCTAGCGCTCAAATCTTAGGTCGTGAAGGCAAATACGTATTAGTACGTTTAACAAGCGGCGAAGTTAGAAAGATTTTAGGCGTATGCTATGCTACAATCGGTGAAGTTGGAAATGCTGATTACATGAATGTTAATACTGGTAAAGCTGGTAGAACTCGTTATTTAGGAATTAGACCTACTGTTCGTGGTTCAGTTATGAACCCTAATGATCACCCTCATGGTGGTGGTGAAGGTCGTACTTCAATTGGACGTAAAGCTCCTCTTACTCCTTGGGGTAAAGTTGCTCTAGGTCTTAAGACACGTAATAAAAAGAAAAAATCTAGCGACTTAATCGTACGTCGCCGTAACGGATAGAAAGGAGAAAAATAATGGCACGTTCACTTAAAAAAGGACCTTTTATTGATGAACACTTAATGAAAAAAGTTGAAGCTCAAAACGAAGGTAATAAGAAAGTTATTCAAACTTGGTCACGTCGTTCTACAATTTTCCCTCAATTCATCGGACGTACAATCGCTGTTTACAACGGTAAAGTACATGTTCCAGTATATGTAACTGAAGATATGGTAGGACATAAATTAGGAGAATTCGCTCCTACAAGAACATACCGTGGACACGGTAAAGATAAGAAAGCAACTAAATAAGGAGGAAGTAAATAATGGAAGCTAAAGCAATTGCAAAAACTGTTCGTATTGCTCCTCGTAAAGTTCGCCTTGTTGTAGATTTAATCAGAGGAAAGAATGTAGCAGAAGCTGCAGCAATCTTAAGATTAACTCCAAAAGGATCAAGTGTAGTAGTCGAAAAAGTTTTAAAATCAGCAGCAGCAAATGCTGTTAACAATAATAAAATGGAACAAAAGAATTTATATGTAAAAGAGGCATACGTTAATGAAGGACCAACTTTAAAACGTTATTTGCCTAGAGCTAAAGGTAGCGCAAACTCACTTTTGAAGAGAACTAGTCATATTACTATCGTTCTTGGAGAAAGAGAATAAGGAGGATCGCATGGGACAAAAGGTCAATCCAATAGGATTACGTATAGGTATAATTAAAGATTGGGAATCTAAATGGTATGCAGACAAAAAAGATGTTCCTGCATTACTAAATGAAGATTTAATGATTCGTAAAGAAGTAGAAACTTTCTATAAGAAAGCATACGTATCAAGAGTTGAAATTGAAAGAACTAAAACTAAAGTTATGTTAACTCTTTATACTGCTAAACCAGGTGTAGTAATTGGACGTGAAGGTTCAACAAAAGTGCAAATGGTTGAAAGATTACAAAAATTAACTGGCAAGACAATTTTCTTAAGCGTTGTTGAAGTTAAGAACCCAGATTTAGATGCTACTTTAGTTGCTCGTAATATTGCTGAACAACTTGAAAACAGAGCATCATTCCGTCGTGTACAAAAGATGGCTATCCAAAGAAGTATGAAAGCTGGAGCTAAAGGTATTAAAACTTCTATCTCTGGTCGTTTGGGTGGAGCTGAAATGGCACGTCGTGAAGGATATAGTGAAGGTACTGTTCCTCTACATACTTTAAGAGCTGATGTAGATTATGCTATCGCAGAAGCAAACACAACTTATGGTAAGTTAGGTGTTAAAGTATGGATTTGTAAAGGAGAAGTTCTTCCTACAAAAAAGAATAATAAGGAGGCTAAATAATTATGTTGATGCCTAAGAGAACTAAGTACCGTCGTCCTCATCGCGTTAGCTATGAAGGAAAAGCTAAAGGTGCTAAAGAAATTAATTTTGGTGAATATGGCTTACAAGCAGAATTAGGTGCATGGATTACATCACAACAAATCGAAGCTGCTCGTATCGCTATGACTCGTTATATGAAGCGTTTAGGAGCTGTATGGATTCGTATATTCCCTCATATGGCACAAACTCATAAACCTCTAGAAGTTCGTATGGGTGGAGGTAAAGGTGCTCCTGATGGTTACGTTGCAGTTGTTAAACGTGGCACAATTATGTTTGAAGTTGGCGGTGTTGATGAAAAGACAGCTAGAGAGGCTTTAAGACTTGCATCTCACAAACTACCTATTCCAACAAAAATCGTTGTCAAAGAAAGTGGTGAAAGATAATGGCTAAAAAAGAAAAGAAAGTTGTATCTCCTGTTAAAAAAGTATCAGAAGCTGAAAAAATCAGACAATTAGAAAATGCCACTATTGAGGAAAAAATCGTTGAATTAAAACAAGAATTATTCAATTTACGTTTGCAAGCAGCAGTTGGAAAATTAGAAAATACAGCTCAAATTGGTAAAGTTAAAAAACAAATCGCTCGTATGAAAACTATTCTAACTGAACGTGCGAATGCAGCTGAATAAGGAGGCTAGTTATGGAAAGAAATAATAGAAAAGTATATACTGGTAAAGTTGTTTCTACTAAAGAAGACAAAACAATTAAAGTTTTAGTAACAACATATCGCAAACATCCTTTATATGGAAAACGCGTTGAAAATAGTAAGAAATTTACTGCCCACGATGAAACAAATGATGCTAAAATGGGAGATATCGTTAAGATTGAGGAAACTCGTCCACTATCAAAAACTAAGAACTTCCGTTTAGTTGAAATTGTTGAACGTGCTGTACAACTATAGGCAGGAGGCGAGATAATGATACAACAAGAATCTAGATTAAAAGTTGCTGATAACTCAGGAGCTAAAGAAATTTTAACAATTAAAGTTTTAGGTGGAACTAGACGTAGATACGCTAGCGTTGGTGATATTATCGTTGCTACTGTTAAAAGTGCAACACCTGGTGGTGCTGTTAAAAAAGGTGACGTTATTAAAGCCGTAATCGTAAGAACTAAGAGTGGATTAAGAAGAAATGATGGAAGTTACATTAAATTCGATGACAATGCAGCAGTAATTATTAAAGAAGATAAGACTCCTAAAGGAACTCGTATTTTCGGACCTGTTGCACGTGAATTACGTGATAAAGACTTCATGAAGATCATCTCTTTGGCTCCTGAAGTTCTATAAGGAGGTAACTTATGCATATTAAAAAAGGTGATACCGTTAAAGTAATTAGCGGTGACAATAAAGGTAAAATCGGAAAAGTACTAAAAGTATTAGTAAAAGAAGAACGTGTAGTTGTTGAAGGCGTTAATATTGTATCTCGTCATACAAGACCTTCTAATGCATATCCTGATGGCGGAATTATTAAAAAGGAAGCTCCAATCGCTATTTCTAACGTAATGTACTATGATACAAAAGCTAATCAAGCTAGTAAGATTGGTTACAAATTTGTTGATGGTAAAAAAGTGCGTTTCGTAAAGAAGACTGAAGCACTTTTGGATAAGTAGGAGGAAACTATGAATCGTGTACAAGTAAAATATAATGAACAAGTAAAAGCTGAATTAATGAAGAAATTTGCTTATACTTCTATCATGCAAGTACCAAAGCTAGAAAAGATAGTTATCAACATTGGTGTTGGTGATGCTATTCATAATTCAAAAGTTTTAGATGCAGCTTATGAAGAATTAACACAAATCGCTGGTCAAAAACCAGTTATTACAAAAGCTAAGAAATCAATCGCTGCTTTCAAACTTCGTGAAGGTGTAGCTATCGGTTGTAAAGTAACTTTAAGAGGAGAAAGAATGTATGAATTCTATGACAAACTAGTTTCAGTTGCACTTCCTCGAGTAAGAGACTTTAGAGGTTTAAGTAAAGATTCATTTGATGGACGCGGAAATTATACTTTAGGTATTAAGGAACAATTAATTTTCCCTGAAATCAATTACGATAAAGTATTAAAGATTCGTGGTATGGATATTGTTATAGTAACTACTGCTAAAACTGATCAAGAGGGCCGTGAGTTGTTAAACTTATTGGATATGCCTTTTAGAAAGTAGTAAAGGAGTAAATTATGGCTAAAACATCATTAAAGATTAAAAATAAACGTAAACAAAAGTTTGGTGTTAGAGAATACACACGTTGTGAACGCTGTGGTAGACCACATGCCGTTTATCGTAAATTCAAACTTTGCCGTCTATGCTTTAGAGAGTTAGCGTACAAGGGACAAATCCCTGGCGTTACTAAGGCTAGTTGGTAGAAAGGAGACCATCTATGGTAATGACTGATCCAATTGCTGATATGCTTACACGTATTCGTAATGCTAATCAAATGAGACATGAATATGTTGAGATTCCAGCATCAAAAGCAAAATTAGAAATTTTAAACGTTATTAAAAATGAAGGTTATATTAAAGACATCGAAGTAGTTGAAGGCGAAGCTCAAAACACTTTAAAAGTTGCTTTAAAATATACAGATAAGAAAGAAAGAGTAATCAAAGGTATAACTCGTATTTCTAAACCAGGATTAAGAGTTTATGCAAAATCAAGCGAATTACCAAAAGTATTGAACGGCTTAGGTATAGCTATTATTTCAACTTCAAATGGAGTTATGACTGATAAAGAAGCTCGTAAACTTAACGTTGGCGGCGAAGTCGTAGCATACGTTTGGTAGGAGGAAAAATATGTCAAGAATAGGTAATAAGTTAATTACATTCGTAGAAGGCGTAACAGTTGACGTTCAAGATAATTTTGTAACTGTTAAGGGCCCTAAAGGTGAAATTTCTCGTCAATTCAGTAAAGATATGAAGATTGAAATAGAAGGCAATACTATTAAAGTTAGTAGACCAAGTGATTCTATTGAACATAAAACTCTTCATGGTACTACAAGAGCCTTATTACACAATATGGTAGAAGGCGTTACACATCTATTCGCTAAATCATTAGTTATGGAAGGCGTAGGTTACCGTGCTGCTTTAAAAGATGGAAAGTTGGTTATTAGTGCTGGTTATTCTCACCCAGTTGAACTTGCTATTCCAGCTGGTATCACTGTAGAAACTCCATCTGCAACTGAAATGAAAGTTAGCGGTATTGATAGACAAGTAGTTGGCCAATTCGCATCTGAAATTAGAGCTGTAAGAAAACCTGAACCATATTTAGGTAAAGGTATTCGTTATAAAGACGAAATTATCCGTCGTAAAGAAGGAAAGAAAGCTAAGTAGAAAGGAGTGTATGAGTAGTGGTCACAAAAAAATCGCGTAATGAAACACGCATAGTACGTCATTTAAGAATTCGTAAAAAGATAAGTGGAACATCTACTTTACCTCGTTTAAATGTGTATAAATCAAATGCACACATTTATGCTCAAGTAATTGATGATGTAAAGGGTGTTACTTTAGTTAGTGCATCAAGTATTGATAAAGAATTAAAATTAGAGAATGGTTCTAATATTGAAGCAGCAAAACAAGTTGGTGCTTTAGTAGCGAAAAGAGCTTTAGAAAATCAAATTGAATGCGTCGTATTCGACCGTGGTGGTTATTTATATCATGGTAGAGTAAAAGCCTTAGCAGAAGCTGCTAGAGACGCAGGATTAAAGTTCTAGGAGGGAAATAATGCGTCAAGATAAAGAAAATAAAAAACAAGTTAAAAAAGATGTTGTTGTTGCTGAAAAACAATTTGAAGAACGTGTTGTTAGTATTAACCATGTAACTAAAGTTGTTAAAGGTGGTAGAAGATACCGTTTTAGTGCTTTAGTTGTTGTTGGTGATCAAAAAGGTCGCGTTGGTTTAGGAACTGGTAAAGCTATAGAAGTTCCTGATGCTATTAAAAAAGCAGTAGAAGACGCAAAGAAGAATTTAGTTAATGTTCCAATCGTTAATACAACAATTCCTCATGAAATCACAGGTGTTTATGGTGCTGGTAGAGTATTCTTAAAACCTGCTCCTGATGGAACTGGTGTTATCGCCGGTGGACCTGTTCGTGCCGTTGTTGAATTAGCAGGAATTCAAAATATCTTATCTAAATCTATAGGTTCTAGTACACCTATTAACATTGTTAGAGCTACAATGGAAGGATTAAAATCTTTAAGAACAGTTGAACAAGTAGCTGAAATTAGAGGTAAAAAACCTGAGGAAATTTTGGAGTAGTAATTATGGAAAAAACATTACGTATTAAATTAGTTAAAAGTGCTTATGGACGTAAGCCTAATCAAGGTAAAACTTTAAAAGCTCTAGGTTTATCTAAGATTAATCAAGTTGTTGAAAAACCAGATAATGAAGCAGTTCGCGGAATGATTGCAACAGTTAGTCATTTAGTTGAAGTTCTTCAAGATTAGGAGGTTAACATGAAATTACATGAATTAAAACCTGTTGAAGGTGCTAGACATAGTAAAAAGCGCGTTGGTCGCGGTACTGGTAGTGGACTAGGTAAAACTAGTGGTCGCGGACACAAAGGTCAAAACGCTCGTAGTGGTGGCGGTGTTCGCCCGGCATTTGAAGGTGGTCAAACTCCTTTATTCAAACGTATTCCTAAACGTGGTTTCACTAATATTAATCGTGTTGAATATGATGTTGTTAATGTTGAAGCATTAAATTGCTTTGATGCTGGAGCAAAAGTTACACCTGAAAAATTAGTAAAAGCTGGTCTTATTAAAAAAGGCAGTTGTAACATCAAAGTTTTAGGAAATGGAAAGTTAGAAAAGAATCTAACTGTTTGCGCACATAAATTTTCTAAATCAGCAGAAAAAGGAATTGTTGAAGCTGGTGGAAAAATAGAGGTGATCTAAGATGAAGATGGAATTAAAAAATAAGAAAGTTTGGATAGGTTTATTATTTACAGCTTTATTCTTATTTGTTTTTCGTCTAGGTTATTTCATTCAAATTCCTTTTGTTAGTTTAGATGCTGTAAAAACTTTATTCGGTTCAAGTGAATCAATGTTCGGCTTTCTTGATGTATTTAGTGGAGGTGCTTTATCAAACTTCTCTATTATTGCATTAGGTGTTAGCCCATATATTACTTCTTCAATCGTTGTTCAACTTTTACAAATGGACATCGTTCCTGTTTTAAAAGAATGGGGTGAAGAAGGTGCTACTGGTAGAGAGAAGTTAAATAATTTAACAAAATACATCTCTTTAGGTTTAGCTTTCGTTCAAGCTTTAACTTTAGTTATTGGTATTTCTGTTTCTTATTATGATGCTTTCTTCGTAGTAGGTACTCCTACTCCAGTTCCAGCAATCATTTATGTATATTTAGCAGTTGTATTAACTGCAGGTACTGCTTTCACATTATGGTTAGCTGAAAATATTACAGTTCGTGGTGTTGGTAATGGTACATCTATGATTATCGTTGCTGGTATCGTTTCTAGTTTCCCTGATATGATTAATGATTTAATTCAAAAATATATCGTATCTGGTGGAGAAAAAATTGGTAATATTTTCATTTTCTTTGGAATCATCATCCTTATGATTTTAATCATTGTGGCTGTTGTATTCATGGAAGGAGCTCAAAGAAAAATTCCTATCCAATATGCAAATAGACCTGCTACTGCATCATTTAGAGGAAAGAACGATTCTAACATTCCTATTAAGTTGAATTCTGCATCAGTTATTCCAGTAATTTTTGCATCAACATTAATGAGTTTGCCATTAACAATCGCTAACTTCTTAAATGCAGGAACAGCTAAAACATGGTTGTTGAATATATTTTCAACTAGTGAACCAATCGGATTTGTTCTATATGTTGTATTAATCGTATTGTTCTCATTCTTCTATTCATTCTTACAAATTAATCCTGATAAGATGGCAGAAGATTTACAAAAACAAAACGCATATATCCCTGGTATTAGACCTGGTGATGAAACTGCATCATATATTTCAAGAGTATTATTCAAGATTACAATGCTAGGTGCTACTTACTTAGTACTTGTTGCAATCCTTCCAATAATCATTACTAAGATATTTAATTTACCATCATCTGTTCAAGTTGGTGGAACAAGTTTGATTATCGTTGTTGGTGTTGCTATTGAAACAGCTAAACAAATTAAAACTCAAAGCCAAGAGAAAGAATATCGTGGCTTTATCGAGTAGGTGTTAAAATGAAACGCTTATTAATTATGGGAGCTCCTGGTGCTGGAAAAGGCACTCAGGCTTCATTAATAAAAAATGAATATAATATTGCTCATATTTCAACAGGTGATATGTTTAGAGAAGCTATTTCTAACAAGACACCTGTTGGTTTAGAAGCAAAAGTGTATATTGATAATGGGCAATTAGTTCCTGATGAAATAACAATTAGGCTTGTTGAAGAAAGACTTAAAGCTAGTGATTGTAAAGGTGGATTCTTACTTGATGGATATCCTAGAACAATTGCTCAAGCACAAGCTCTAGATTTAATGCTTAAGAAGCTAGGAATCAAACTTGATGGAGTTATCAATATTAAAACCGATGATTTAGTTTTAATAGATCGTATTACTGGACGCCGTAGTTGCCCAGTATGTAAAGAAGGTTACCACATTAAATCAAAGAAACCAACAGTTGAAGGCGTTTGTGACGTCTGCGGTGCTACTTTAATTCAAAGAGCTGATGACAATGAAGAAACTGTTAAAAACAGACTTGAAGTATATCATAATCAAACTGCACCTGTTTTAGATTATTATTCTAAACAAAATATAGTAATTGATGTTGATGGTATGAAAGATATCAGCGATGTTTTTGAAGAAGTTAAAGTAAAACTTGGAGGAAATAAATGATTTCAATAAAAAGTAATCGTGAAATTGCTTTGATGGAAGAAGCGGGAAGAATTGTTGCTTTAGCTCACAAAGCTGTTAAGGAAGCAATAGCTCCAGGAGTTACAACTGCTGAGCTTGATGAAGTTGCTGAAAAAGTTATTTTAGCTCATGGTGCAACTCCATCTTTTAAAGGCTATAATGGCTTCCCAGGATCCATCTGTGCTTCGATTAATAATGTTGTTATTCATGGTATCCCAAACAAAAAAACTAAATTAAAAAATGGTGATATAATTTCTATCGATATTGGAGCTTGTTATAAAGGCTACCATGGCGATAGTGCAATGACTCATGGTGTTGGCGAAGTTAGTGAACAAAGAAAATCTTTAATGGAAATCACTAAAAATGCTTTATTTAAAGGATTGGAATTTGCTAAACCCCTAAACCGTTTATCGGATATATCTCATGCAATTGAAGCTTATGTTTTAGAACATGGATGTAGCGTTGTAAAAGACTTTACAGGTCATGGAGTAGGAAGAGCTTTGCATGAAGATCCTATGATTCCAAATTATGGAGAAGCTGGTCATGGACCAGTATTAAGAGAAGGTATGACATTAGCGATAGAACCAATGGTTAATCGTGGAAAATCAGGTGTTAGAATTTTAGCAGATGATTGGACTACGGTAACTTGCGATGGAAGTGACAGTGCTCACTTTGAACATTCTATTGTCATAACAAAAGATGGATATAAGATACTGACGATTGAAGGAGGCAATGCCGATGTCAAAAAGTGATGTCATAGAATTAAAAGGGACAGTTACAGATGCCCTACCAAATTCAGTTTTTAAGGTGACTTTAGATAATGGGCATCAAATTATAGCCCACGTTTCTGGTAAAATCCGTATGAATTTCATATACATTTTACCAGGTGATAAAGTAACTGTTGAATTATCACCATATGACTTAACACGTGGCCGTATTACACGTAGACATAAGTAATACAATTCACACTAAAGTCTCGTTGAGAGGCTCAAAAGGAGGACATAAAAATGAAGGTTAGACCATCAGTAAAACCAATGTGTGACCAATGTAAAGTAATTAAGCGTAACGGAAAAGTTATGGTTATTTGTAGTAATCCAAAACATAAACAAAAACAAGGATAATATAGGAGGTGCAAAATAATGGCACGTATTAGTGGTGTTGATATTCCACGTGACAAGAGAGTTGTTATCTCATTGACATATATTTATGGAATTGGAAAACCAACAGCAATTGAAATTTTAAAAAAGGCTGGCGTTAGCGAAGACAAACGCGTTAAGGAATTAACTGAAGAAGAAATGGCAGCTATTAGACGTGAAGTTGCAGAATTAAAAGTTGAAGGTGATTTACGTCGTGAAGTTGCAATGAATATTAAAAGATTAATGGAAATTGGTTGCTATAGAGGTATTCGTCATCGTAAAGGTTTACCAGTAAGAGGACAAAATACAAGATGTAATGCTAGAACTCGTAAGGGTAAAGCTAAGACTGTAGCAAATAAGAAGAAATAATAAAAGGAGGGCGAACTAAATGGCTCGTAAAATTCGTAAACGTAAAATCAAAAAGAATATTCCGAATGGAGTCGCACACATTCATTCTACTTTTAATAATACAATCGTTACTATCACTGACACTGAAGGAAATGCAATTGCATGGAGCAGTGCTGGAGCATTAGGCTTTAAAGGTAGTAAGAAATCTACACCGTTTGCTGCATCTATGGCTTCTGAAGCGTGTGCAAAAGCAGCACTTGACAGCGGTATGATTAAAGTTGAAGTTTCTGTAAAAGGACCTGGTCCTGGACGTGAAGCAGCTATTCGTTCATTACAAGTTGCTGGACTTGAAATTACATCAATTAAAGATGTAACTCCAATTCCTCATAATGGATGCCGTCCACCAAAGAGACCTAGAGGATAAAAGAATAGTTATAACAATTAAAAAATCTGAAGGAGGATACGAATGAGAAGATTCGAATTTATTAGACCTCAAACACTTGTTGAAAATGCTGAGAGCAAGAACTATGGTAAATTTGTTATTACTCCACTTGAAAGAGGATACGGAATTACTTTAGGAAATGCACTTCGTCGAGTATTGTTATCTTCAATGCCTGGTGTTGCAATCGTGGCTATGGAAATTGAAGGCGTAGCTCATGAATTTATGGCTTTGGAAGGCGTTTATGAAGATGTTACTGAAATAATATTGAATTTAAAAAATATTGTTTTAAAAATCGATGAAGAAACACTATTCAAACCTATGCCAACAGAGACAACAGATTTATACAAATTAACAATTGTAGCTAATGGTGAAGGCGTAATTAAAGCTGGCGACTTAGAACATGATAGCGATATAGAAATCGTAAATCCTGATCAAGTCATCGCTACTTTATCAGAAGGAGCAAAATTTAAAGCAACATTTTATGCTAGACGTGGTATTGGGTATGTTAATGCTGATGAAAATAAGATTTTCTGCAAAGATGCTAGTGGCAATTTAATCGTTACTAGAATTCCAATCGATGCAATTTACACACCTGTTACTAAAGTAAGATATGATGTTGAAAAGACAAGAGTAGATGAAAATGTTGATTATGATAAATTAACATTAGAAGTATGGACAAATGATTCAATTAAACCTGATGATGCAGTATCACTTGCATCTAAGTTCTTGGTTGAACATTTTGAAGTAGTTTCAAAATTAAATGAAATGGTTGTCCAAGAAAACTATATGTATGAACGTGAAGAAAAAGTTTCTAATAAGAAACTTGATAAGAAGATTGAAGAACTTGATTTATCAGTTCGTTCTTACAACTGTTTGAAACGCGCAGGAATTAACACTGTTGGCGATTTAACACAAAAGAATGAAGAAGAAATGATGAGAGTTCGTAACTTAGGTCGCAAGTCTTTGAAAGAAGTAGTTCAAAAACTTCGCGAAATTGGTTTAGATTTGCGCCGTTCATATGATATGGATTCAACTTATTTAGAAGACGATGAAAATGAAGAAGATGAAGACGATTTCGATTCATCTGATGAAATCTAAAAATCCAAGGGAGGACTTAAAATATGTCATTAGGTTATCGTAAATTAGGTCGTGACTCTGCTCAAAGAAAAGCTTTGTTAAGAGATTTGATCACTGATCTTATTATTAACGGACGTATTGAAACAACTTTATTTAAAGCTAAAGAATTACAAAGATTAGCCGACAAAATGGTTACTCTAGGTAAGAAAGATACATTAGCTGCTAGACGTCAAGCTGCCAAAATGATTCGTTTTGAGATGGCTGATGAAAATCAATACGCAATTCAAAAATTATTTAGTGAAATTGCTCCAAAATATCAAGAAAGAAATGGTGGTTACACTAGAGTTTTAAAAACTGGTCCTAGACGTGGTGATTCAGCTCCAATGGCTATCATTGAATTTATCTAATATTTGAGTAATAATTAATAAGTTAGACTTCGGTCTAACTTTTTTTTGATATAAATTGTATATAAGCTATTATTAATATACTAAAAATGTGCAAAATAATAAAATATTCGCTCTAAAAATGTGTGAAATTTAAAAATATTCGCTCTAAAAATGTGCAATTATATTGACTAATAATTAAGTTATGTTATAATATATTTAAACAATAGGAGTTTATTTTATGGAAGAAATGTATTTGAAAAGAAAAATAGATGAATACCTTTTGAATTGGAAAGCAGATAGTGATAGAAATCCATTAATTGTTAAAGGGTGCCGACAAATAGGCAAAACTGAATCTATACGTCATTTTGCCAAAGTAGCAGAATATGAAAGTGTTATTGAAATAAACTTTGTTAAAGATGAAAAGTATAAAAAAATTACTGTTGATGGCTATGCTGTATCAGATATTATTAAGAATATATCTTTGCTAGACCCCACTAAAGCATTTATTGCTGGTAAAACACTCATTTTCTTTGACGAAATAACAGAATTTCCTAACATAACAACATCTTTGAAATTTTTTAAAGAAGATGGACGCTTTGATGTGATTTGTAGTGGGTCAATGTTAGGAATAAATTATAGAAAAATTGAAAGTAATAGTGTTGGATACAAAACAGATTATGAAATGTTTTCCATGGACTTTGAAGAGTTCTTATGGGCAAAGGGTTATAATGATGAAGTAATTTCAGGGATGCTTGACCATATGAAAACTTTTACCCCATTCAGTGAACTTGAAATGTCGGTTTTTCATGATCTTTTCCGTGATTATGTAATTCTTGGGGGAATGCCAGCAGTTGTTAAAAATTATATTAAAAAGAAAACATTTGAAGGTTCTTTGAGTATTCAAAGGCAACTTATTGCTGATTACAAAGAGGATATACGAAAATATGCAGAGGGCCTAGATCAAACCAGAATACTTAATGTTTTTAATAGTATTCCAGTGCAACTTGCTAAAGAAAATAAAAAATTTCAAGTGTCAAAAATAGAAAATGGAGCAAGATTTAGAGATTATAGAGGATGTGCTGAATGGTTAGTGGATGCTGGAATTGTTAATGTCTGCTATTGTTTAAATAATATAGAGTTACCTCTTTCGGGGAATTATGACATAGATAAATTCAAATTGTATTTTGGTGATACAGGATTACTTGTTTCTCTTCTTGATGAAGAATCTCAAGAAGATTTACGAGCTAATAAAAATTTTGGAGTATATAAAGGCGCACTATATGAAAATATGGTTGGTGAGGCTTTAGTAAAAGCTGGTTATAAACTTTATTATTATAAGCGAAATGACGGAACTCTAGAAGAAGATTTTTTTATTCGTTCAACAAATAATTTGATACCAATTGAAGTAAAAGCAAAAAGTGGCAAATCAAAGTCGTTAAAAAATATCATATCATCTGATAAATATGCAGATGTTTCATTTGGATTTAAATTATCAGCTAGTAATATTGGTTATAGTGAAAAGGTGTATACATTCCCATACTTTTGCACATTTTTATTGAAGAGGTTTATGAAGACTTTTACGCCTATTGAGTAGATTTAAGTTTGAGTATAATTAATAAGTTAGACCTAAAGTCTAACTTTTTTATAAACACATAATTATTGAAAAATACTTTTAAAAATGTTAAAATAAATTACTAGAAAAAGTGGTGATAATATGATAGAGCTGAAAAATATTAATAAAGTTTATAATATATCTAAGCTTGAAACCAAAGCTTTACAAGATGTTAATTTAGTCTTTAATAACTGTGAGTTTGTTTCTATACTTGGTCCTAGTGGATGCGGTAAAACGACTTTGCTTAATATTATTGGCGGACTAGATAAATATACTAGTGGAGAATTAATAATAGATGGTGTAAATACAAAAAACTATAAGGAAAAAGATTGGGATTATTATCGTAATGAAAATGTTGGTTTTGTATTTCAAAACTTCAATTTAATTCCCCATTTGAGCGTCTTAAAAAACGTTGAGTTATCGCTAACTCTATCTGGTATAAGTTATAGAGAAAGAGAGAAAAAAGCATTACAGGCCCTAAAAAAGGTTAATTTGGACCATTTAGCAAAGAAGTTACCAAAGTATCTTAGTGGAGGGGAAAAACAGCGTGTTTCTATTGCTAGGGCAATAGTAAATAACCCCAAAATCATTTTAGCAGATGAACCTACAGGGGCACTTGACTCAAATAACTCAAGACAAATAATGGAAATTTTAAAAGAAATTTCTAAAGATCATTTGGTTGTAATGGTTACTCATAACCAAGAACTTGCAAAATCATTTTCTACTCGAATTATTAATCTGTTTGATGGAAAAGTAGTAAGTGATGAAAAAAGTGATAATAATATTATAGAAGAAAAAACTGTTATTAAGAAAAAAGAAAAGCATTCAAGAATGCCATTTTTGACAGCTATATCTTTAAGTTTTAAAAACTTAAAGATAAAATGGGCTAGAAGTATATTAACAGTTTTAGCAGGAAGCATTGGAATTATTGGTGTTGCATTAGTAATATCGGTTGCTGGGGGAGTGAATAGTTATATTAATGATGTCCAAAGGGTTGCTTTGGGTAATTATCCTATTACAGTTTCTTCTAGTGTAAAGACTAATTCTTCAGCTACCATTTCTAAAGATTATGAAAAGTTTCCAACTGAAGAAAAAGTAAATGTTGTTAAGGGACAATATCGTTATGAGCATCTTAATGTAATCGAAAGTGAGTTTTTTGAGCATTTCGATAAGTTAGATAAATCTTTATATACTTGGGTTAATTATAATAGTAGTATTGAAATGACTATGTTAACTAAAAATAGTGATGGATATAAAAAGGTATATCCTAGTTATTTAGAAGAAATGACTGACGATACAGAAATAGTTGGTAGTGACTATGATGTTTTAAAAGGAAAAATACCAACAGAAGCTGATGAGATTGCCTTGGTAGTTGATAGTTATAATTGCATCAGTGCAACAATTTTATATTATATGGGAATAGATCATTATCGAG
This sequence comes from Mollicutes bacterium Phil14, assembly GCA_001940985.1. Classification (GTDB taxonomy): domain Bacteria; phylum Bacillota_I; class Bacilli_A; order ML615J-28; family CAG-698; genus Tener-01. Next base: position 39,686 of record MSHB01000014.1, on the reverse strand, counting down.
ATAGTTATACTTTTGATGAATTAATGGATAAAGAATTTAAACTTTTAACTAATGATGATTTATATGTTAAGATAGATGGAAAATATTATTCTAAAGGCACATCATACTACGAACAGATGTATAACAATAGTAAAATGACTTTGAAGATTGTTGGAATAATAAGAGTCAAAGAAAAAGCTACAAGTGAAATTTATCAAACATGTTTCTTATATACTAAAAAGTTAACTGATTATATATATAATACTAATATGAATAGTCAAATAGTTAAAGAACAATTAGAATATGGATTAGAAAAAGATGTTTTTACAGGTAGTAAATTTGAAGATTATGTTGGTATTTCATCAACACAAACAGCAACTTATTTATATGAAAATCAATTAAAGAATTTAGGTATAGTTAAAGAAATAAATAGATTTTTCATATATACTGAAAAGTTTGAAGATAGATTAATTATTGAAGATTATATAGAAGCATATGATAACTCTAATAGTAATGTTGTAATAAGCTATAGTGATTATATGAAACGAATAACTCAAGAGTTTTCAACATTCGTTAAGATACTAAGTAAAGTATTAATTATATTTGCATTAATATCATTATTAGTTTCATCAATAATGATAGGAATAATATCTTATATTTCTGTTTTAGAAAGAAGAAAAGAAATTGGAATCTTACGTAGTATTGGAGCAAGAAGAATAGATGTTGGAAGAATATTTGTGGCTGAAACTATGCTAATAGGATTTGCATCAGGAGTCTTAGGAGTATTTGGTGCATATCTTTTAAGTAATCCAATAAGTGTTTTAGTTAAGAATATTATTAAAGAAAATGCATCAGTTACTACTGGTTTATCATCTTTTAAAATAGTTCAATTTGAACCACTTTACTTAATATTGATAGTAATTGGTAGTGTCATACTTACTGTTATCAGTGGTCTTTTACCAACAATAATTGCAAGTTTTGAAAAACCAATTAAAGCATTACAAGGTGGCGAAAACAGTTAAAAATAAGGCGATTAGTTTTCTAGTTGCCTTTTCTTTATGAATAAAAGATGAAAAAACACAAAATATAATAGTATATGAAAAAATTATTAATAATTATTTTAGTATTACTAATTTCAGCTTCTTGTAGAGAGGTTGAAAAAGAAACAAAAGCGGAAATAATCATTAAAGAAAAAACGGTAGAAAATACTACTTTTACCTATCCTAGTTACAGCGAAAATATTGATAAAAAGGTGGTTGAAGAGATAAGTAATTTTATAAAAAACAATAAAAAAATAGGTAAAAAAATCAAAATTAGATATCGTTTTTTTCAAAATGATGAATATGTAAGTTATATGATTTTTTATAATTTAAACAATAGAAATATAATTAAATCATATACATATGAAATTAAAACAAGTGAAAGAGTAGTGCTATCAGATACTATACTTAATGAATTAAATAGTAAAACACAAAATACTGTTACTTATCAAGAACTAGAACTTTTAAATTTTCTAATCATTAACAATAGATTAATAGTCTATATGATGCCTATACTTACTGGGGAAAATGCATTAGCAATCACTTTTGATATAACAGATGCATACTTAAGAAAACAAATTAAATCTAATCCAACAAACAAAAAAAGAATAGCTATTACTTTTGATGATGGCCCAAGTTTAAAAACTAAAGAATTAGTTGATTTATTAGAAGAGTTAGATGTTAAAGCAACATTTTTTATATTAGGATGTAATATAAAAAATCATGAAGAAGAACTGATGTATATATATTCTCATAATCATGAAATAGGGAATCATTCCTATTCTCATCCTAATTTTAAAAATATAACTTTAGAAAAGGGATTAGAAGAGATATCTAAAACTCAAGAAGAAATATACAAAGTAATAAATCATTATCCAAGAATATTTAGATTTCCTTATGGAATTGCTAATAATGAAGTATTAGAAAAAATAGATTTTCCTATCATATTTTGGAATGCAGATTCACTAGATTGGAAGTATGATGATTGTAATGAAATATACAAGAAAGTTTTAAGTGAAGTAAAACAAGATTCAATAGTACTTTTTCATGACTATAATAAGTATAAAAAAGAAGCCATTATCAAAGTGATAAATTATTTAAAAAATGAAGATTATTCATTTGTAACTATATCGGAATTATTTGATTTTTTCAGTAGTGACAAAATAATTAATGGTAGAGTGTATTATTAAAATATAATAAGTTGCATCTTTTTGATGCAATTTTTTTATATTTTAAAAAGAATACTAAATATAGCAAATAATATTTTTGATAAAAAAATAGAAAAACGATTACATAATCAAAGAAATGTATTGAATTTTGAAAAAACAGTAGTATAACAAAAGTGAGTAGCAGATGAAATATTCGTTTACTAATAACAATATGTGCTTTTTTTGAAGATAATGTCAGGAATGAATATCGCAGAGTGTCGTGTTCCTCAAGATGGTAGAATTAATATAACAATAGCTGATAAGGAATATGATTTACGTGTTTCTTGTTTACCAACAATCCATGGAGAGAAATTTGTTATAAGAATTTTAGATAAATCAGCATTCTCTTATTCTAGAAGTGAACTTGGTTTTAATGAAAATGAAAATTTGCTTGTTGACAGAATACTATCTCATCCATATGGTATAGTTTTACTTACTGGTCCAACTGGAAGTGGTAAAACAACAACTTTATATAGTTTCTTAAAAGAACTAAACAAATCTAATGTTAATATTGTTACTGTTGAAGATCCAGTTGAATATACTATGGTAGGCATAAATCAAACACAAGTAAATGTTAAAGCAAATATGACATTTGCTAATGCTTTAAGAAGTATTTTGCGTCAAGATCCTAACATAATAATGATAGGTGAAATTCGTGATGAAGAAACTGCACAAATTGCGATTCGCTCTGCAATCACTGGACATGTAGTTTTATCAACACTACATACCAATGATGCTCCTAGTGCTCTTGTAAGATTAGTTGATATGGGAGTTCCAGACTATTTAGTAGCCGATGCCTTGGTTGGTGTTATAGCTCAAAGACTAGTTAAGAAGTTGTGTCCTGTTTGTAAGAAAAAAGTAAAAGCAACTATAGATGAGACGAAAATTCTTGGTTGTAAGGGCCCTGTTGAAATTTATAAACCTCAAGGTTGTCAGTATTGTAACAATACTGGTTATAAAGGGAGAATAGCTGTACATGAAATTATGTATGTAAACGAGAATATGAAATTAATACTTTCTAAAGAAAAGTCAGTAGATAAGATAAAGATAAGTGCTGAACAAAATGGAATGGTTCCACTTTTAAGTGCTTGTAAAGAATTAGTTTTAAAAGGACAAACTAGTATTCAAGAAATGATGTCTTTAGATGATGAATAAAATAAGTAATTAGTTATAACATTAAAATATAATAACTAATTGTTAGGTATAACTAATAATTAAGGCCATAGTATTGGCCTTTTAATATTGAAAAATTTTTTTTCATATTTGACACGAGTTATTATAAGTTGTATAATTACATATGTAAAAACGAAGGGCATTATGTGAGGTGGAAAATGATACGATATTTAAAAACATTAGATTTGTTTTTGTTACTCTTTGGTTCTTTTTCATTTTGCTTGGGGTGTAAGAGTGAACCAGTCGAAGTGATTGAAGAATTAGAAGAAATTGTTATAGGATGCGATGAGCATTCACCATATTTTTTTATCAATGAAAATGGAGAACTTGATGGCATAGATTATTCGCTAGCAAGTGAAGCATACCGCAGAATGGGTTATGAAGCAGTATTTAGGCTTATTGATTGGAGTGATAAAGTTAGTCAACTTAATAGTGGAAGTGTTGATTGTCTGTGGGGAGCTTTTTCAATAAATGGTGAAGAAGACGAATATCAATGGACAGGCTCATATCTAAAGAGTCGCCAAGTGGTGGTTGTGCTTGAAAATAGTGAGATTAATACTTTAAATGATTTGAAACAAAAAAGAATAGGAGTTCAATCTTCAACAAAAGCAGAAGATATATTTTCATTAAAAGAAGATGAAAAATTGCCTAATATAAAAGAATTATATTGCTTTGAAGATATGAACCTAGCTTTTGCAGCTTTAAGAAAAGGGTATGTAGATGCGGTTAGTGGGTATGAAGAAGTAATGAAATACAACATTAATAATTCTATACCAGACTACAAGATTTTAGATGAAACACTATTTATTAGTAATCTTGGAGTTGCCTTTAGTAAAAGTTATGATAAAAATTTTGTTCAAGAATTAACATCTATTTTAGAGAAGATGAATGAAGATGGCTTTATTCAAGAAACAGTTATTAAGTATGAATCGAAAGGCGCAATAGCTTTCTGGTATATGCAATATGAAAAAAATAATTAAAAAGATATATAATAATTTTAATGTTAAAAGTTATGGAATAACTTTGTTTACAGTTATTGCTGTGGCGTTATTTTTGTCTTATATTGTTAGTACTAATTTTTGTAATAAAAAAGCTTCAATAGCATTAAATCAAGATATAGAATATTTAAAAAAAGAATGTGCAATATATGATGAAAATTCTAATGAAGAAAGTGCAAAAAGTTTAATTAGAATTGTTGATAAAACAAAAATAATTAGAGATTTTGCGAATGTTGATATATTTGATAAAGAACAAATAAGTGAATATTTATTAAATGATCGCTTGACTGGAATTATTGTAAGTGATGATGAAACAGATGAATTGTACTATGTTTGCTTTGATGAAATAAATTTGGACTTTTGGAAAATGCAAATTGAAGCCCATAAAGATATATCAGGTAATACTTCTAAAAACTATTCTCAAAGAGAAAGATTTTTACAAGTTTATTATGACTTTGCTATTGTATCAAGAAAAGACAAAAATGGTTTGATTATATGCTATGTTCTGCAAAAAGAACATTATGTAACAGAATCTCATTTTTCTATTGAAGCCTTACTTAAGGGATATAAAAACTCTGAAGGCATTTATGCAATTCAATACAAAGGTATACTGCTTGGCTATAATATTGAAGGTGAAAGAGCAAATTCTATTGCCAATACAGTAGTTGATGCAATGGAAGAGGAGAAAAAAGGGAAACTTAATAAAGTTAACATTGCAAGCGAAAGATACTTGGGAATGATAGGAAAGTGCAAAGATTACTATATATATGCGCTCTATCCGACTTCAAAACTATATACTAACAGAACTCTGATATTATCATACACTTTAGTTATCTGTATGGTTTTAGTACTAATATCGCTTTTACTATATAAAATTATTAGCATTTATAGGGAAAAAGAATTAAAAAAGATTACTTGTGAATATAATAAGCAACTAGAAGAATCTGCAAAAACAGCCATTGATGCTAATAATGCTAAAACAGCATTTTTAAGAAGAATGAGTCATGATCTTAGAACTCCAATAAATGGAATAATGGGAATGATTGATATGAGCGAATACTATTCAAGTGATTGTAATAAACAAAAAGAATGCTTAAGAAAAATCAAAAATGCGTCACAATACTTATTAGAGTTATCAAATAATGTCTTAGATATGGCTAAATTTGAGAAAAACGATGTTGTTTGGAGAGAAGAACCTTTCGATTTAGATGAGCTTTTTGATGATATCAATTCACTTCTTTGTTATCAAGTGGCTGAAAGTAATATAACATTTTCTGTATCAAAAAAAATTTATCATAAGAAGCTCATAGGTAATACTTCAGCTTTAAAAAGGATTAGTATAAATATTATTAATAATGCCATTAAATATAACAAGAAAAATGGTAGTGTTGATATATCGCTTACAGAAATAGATAGTAATAATAATGAAGCAGTATTTAGGTTTGTTTGTGCGGATACTGGTATTGGAATGAGCGAAGAATTTCAAAAGGTCATGTTTGAACCATTTTCTCAAGAAGAAAATACTAATTGTAGTGGCCAACTAGGAACTGGTTTAGGATTAACAATTGTTAGAAGATTTGTTGAAAAGATGAATGGTAATATTTTAGTTGAAAGTAAAAAAGATGTTGGGACTAAATATACTATTACGGTTAATATAAAACTTGATAAAAATGAAAAAGTTTTAGATAGAGATTTAAAGGAAGAAGTCTCTTTTGAAAATATTAATATATTATTAGTAGAGGATAATGAACTTAATCTCGAGATTGCTAAGTTTGTATTAAGTCAAACTAAAGCCAATATATTAGAAGCAAGAAACGGAAAAGAAGCCATTGATATATTTGAAAATTCTAAAGATGGTGAGATTGACGTTATATTAATGGATATTTTTATGCCTGTTGTTGATGGGATAGAAGCGACTAAAGCAATTAGAAATATGAAAAAAGAAAATAGCAAATCTATTCCAATAATTGCGATGAGCGCTAATACTTTTTCGGAGGATGTTGAAAGAGCTTTATCAGCTGGAATGAATGATATGTTACAAAAGCCAATTAATACTAATCAGCTTTTTGCAACAATTCAAAAATTTTTAAAGAAAAAAGGGGACTAAAATGAATAATATTTCAATACGTGATTTTTATGATCTAATTGGAGGAAACTATTTTGATGTAGAAGATAGAATGAAAAGTGGGGATATAATTAAATACTTTGTAATTAAGTTTAAAAATGATGTAAATTTTTCAAAGTTGACTATGGCTATAGAAGAAAAAAATAGCAGAGAAGCTTTTATAGCTGCGCATACTTTAAAAGGTGTCTGTCTTAACTTAGGCTTTAATAATCTTTATATATCAGTTAATGAGATAACTGAAAGGCTTAGAACTGGTAATATGGATAATATTGATTTGTACTATGGAAAAGTTAAAGAAGAGTATGAGCGGACAATTGCTTTTATAAAATTATTGAATTAAAATTAATAAAGGGCAAATTATTTGCCTTTTTATTTTGCAAACATTTTAGATTTGCAAAATAGAGATTAAAATGTTAAAATAATATATCAAATATATAAAGGTGCATTATGAGTTTAGTAGAAGTTAAAAATGTTAGTTATAAATATACAAATAGAGAAAATGCCTTAACTGATGTTAGTTTTAATATTGAAAAAGGTGAATTTGTTTGTGTGCTTGGACACAATGGTAGTGGTAAGAGTACCCTGGCAAAGATTATCGTGGGGTTACTTAAGGCTAAAAGTGGAGAAGTTATAATTGATGGGGTTACATTAAACGAAGATACTATTGATAGTGTTAGACAAAAGTTAGGAATAGTATTTCAAAATCCTGATAATCAATTTGTTGGTGTAACGGTAAAAGATGATATTGCTTTTGGTTTGGAAAATAGAAATATCGAAAGAAGCGAAATGCTTAGAAGAATAGAGTATTATTCATCACTAGTAGATATGGAAGATTTTTTAGATAAAAATCCAGAAAATTTAAGTGGTGGACAAAAACAAAGAGTGGCTATTGCCTCTGTTTTAGCATGTGAGGGAGAAATAATTGTTTTTGATGAAGCTACTTCAATGTTAGATCCTAAAGGTGTAAAAGAAGTTACTAATGCTATAAAAAAACTTAAAGGTCAAAAAACTGTTATATATATAACACACAATTTAGATGAAGCACTGTTTTGTGATAGAGTAATTGTTTTAAGTAAAGGGGTAAAAGTATTAGATGAAAAAGTCTTGGATGCTTTTAAAGAAAAAGATATTTTAAAATCTGCTTCATTAGATATTTTAGATAGTATGAAACTAATAGAATTGATAGAAGAGAAAGGCTTAAGCAAAGGAAAAGAAATAGAGGAGATTTTATGGCAATTAACTTATCAAAAGTAAGTTTTGCTTATTATGTTCCAAGAAAAAAGAAAAATATAAAATATGCAGTAAAAGATATTAATTTATCTATCGGTGATAAAGATGAATTTATTACTATTGTTGGTCATACGGGAAGTGGAAAGAGTACACTAGTTCAAATGCTTAATGCTCTTTTGATTCCGACTGACGGATGCATTGATATTTCTGGGAAAATAATTAGCAAGAAGAATGAAAATAAAATAAAATTAAAAGAAGTTAGAAAAAAAATAGGATTAGTTTTCCAATTTCCTGAGTATCAATTATTTGAAGAAACAGTACTTCAAGATGTTTGCTTTGGGCCTAAAAATTTTGGTATTACAGATGTCACTTCAAAAGCTAAAAAAGCGTTAGAGCTTGTTGGAATAAAAGAAGATATTTATAATGAGAGTCCATTTTCTTTAAGTGGTGGACAAATGAGAAGAGTTGCAATAGCTGGTATATTAGCTAGTGAACCCAATATACTAATTTTTGATGAACCGACTGTGGGCCTAGATCCTCTTGGCAAAAAAGAACTACTTGAACTTTTGCGTAAATTAAACAAAGAGGAGCATAAAACAATTATATTAGTTACTCATGATATGGAAATTGTTGGTGAATATAGTAAAAGAGTTATCGTTTTAGATAATGGCGATGTTGTCTATGATGGAGATAAAACTGAATTATTTAAAAACGAAAAGTTGGTAAAAGAACATAGCTTGGATTTACCTAATAATGTTAAAATGCTAAAGGTTATAAAAGAAAAACTTTCACTTGATAACCTAGATATATATAAATATAATACTTATGATGCATACGATGAACTAAAGAGAGTTCTGGGTGGAAACAATGAATGATAAAATTGTATTTGGTCAGTACTATCAAAGTGATTCTTGGTTACATAAATTAGATCCGCGTGTTAAAATCATTAGTGTATTTTCACTGATGATATCTTTATTTATTATTAAGAATATATATTTATTATTAGGCTTTATGTTTTTAGTACTTTTAGTCATTGCTTCAACAAAAATACCATTTGTTAAATTTTTAAATAGTATAAAAATGATGACTTTTGTACTTTTAGTTACATTTGTTTTGCAAGTTATATTTAGACGTGATGGCGAACTTTTAAAAAGCTTTGAGTTTAACCTAACCTATATGAATTTAGTAATTATTATAGTTTCATTATTTGTTTGGTTTTTAATAAATAAATATATTAAGTATTTTAAAACTTTTGTTTTCTTGGTGATTGTTTTAGCTTTATTTATATTGCAATATTATGTTAGCTATAGTCCTCTTATTGTTAAATATAATATTAATATATATAGCAATGGATTAATAATGGCATCATATATAGTCTTAAGAATAATTACTCTTTTGTTTTTATCATCTTTATTAACTTTTAGTACAAAACCAATTGAGTTAAATAACGGACTTGATTATTTATTAAAACCATTACAAAAATTAAAGGTAAAGACATCTATTTTTACAATGATGGTTTCAATAGCTTTAAGGTTCATTCCAACTCTAATATTAGAGACTGAAAAGGTTTTGAAAGCCCAAGCATCACGTGGTGCTGATTTTAAAGAGGGAAAATTAAGTGCAAGAGTTATGCAAATAGTATCTTTAATTGTGCCAATGTTTGTAATAGCATATAAAAGAGCATATGATTTAGCTGATGCAATGGAAGCAAGAGGATATATCCCTGAAGGAAAAAGAACTTCTATATATGAATTAAAGTATAAATTTTTAGATTACTTTTCTTATGTTATAGTATTTTTAATATTAGCTATTACGATATTTTTGAGGGTGAAATATGCGCTATAAATGTGTTGTAACTTATGATGGAACTTGCTTTCATGGTTTTCAAACTCAAAATAATCTTCGTACTGTTCAAGAAGAAATAGAACATGTTCTTCTTATCATAAATAAGAAAAAAACTATTATTTATCCAAGTGGAAGAACAGATAGTGGAGTTCATGCTATAGGACAAGTTTTTCATTTCGATACTGATATAGTTATGAAAGAAGAAAATATGAGAAATGCTATTAATTCAAGACTTCCTAAAGATATATATATCAAAAAAGTTGAAATTGTAAGTGAAGACTTTCATGCAAGGTTTTCAGTACTAAAAAAGGAGTATCACTATTATATTGATTTTGGTGAGTTTGATCCATTAAAAAGAAATTATCGTTATTATTTCCCATATAAAAAAATTGATAGAAATCTTTTATATCAAGCGAGTCAAATATTTGTTGGGGAGCATGATTTTAAAAGTTTCACTAAAAACAAGGATTTAACTGATACAACAAGAATAATTTATTCAATCGACTTTGTTTGGGAAAATGATTTGCTTTGCATAAAAATAGTTGGTAATGGCTTTATGCATAACATGGTTAGAATTTTAGTTGCAATGTGGCTAGAATGTGCAAGAGGCAAATACTCACTTTCAGACTTGAAAACGATTCTAGAAGAAAAAAACAGGGTATTTGCGCCAAAAACTGCCCCTGCAAGTGGTCTTTACTTATATAAAGTGTATTATTAAGAAAAAATGTATTTTGCGAGAATGAAATTGTTCATTCTCTTTTTTTTAAGACTTATCTTAATTAAAAATGTCTTTCAAGTTATATATAGTTGTTTTTGAAAAAAATAAAAAAAACTCGCAAAAAGCAAGTGGAAATGATATAATTTACATATAAATTACTAAAATATTAATTATGATTTAGAAAATCATGAAAAAAATCATTCTGAAGACTACTACTATAAAGTTAGAGAAGAAGATAGAATGCCAGAGTTTGAAGAAATGCCAATTTGGAAACGAGCTTCAAGAGCAATATATTTGAACAAAAGTTGTTTTAATGGATTATATAGAGTGAATAGTAATGGCTTTTTTAACGTACCTTCAGGCAAAAAGAAAAAAGTTCAAACATATGATAAAGATAATATTATTAAGTTACATAACTATTTTATGAATGAGAATGTAATTATTTTGGAGGGAGACTTTTCTGCTTCTGTTGCTAAAGCAAAAGCAGGTGATTTTGTTTATTTTGACCCACCTTATGATTCGTTTGATGACAAAGACTCTTTTACTTCTTATACAAAGTTCAATTTTTCTAAAGAAGATCAAAAAAGATTAGCAGAATTGTTTAAGGAACTTACAGACAAGGGTGTATACGTTATGACAAGTAACCATAACACTAAGTTTATTAATGAGTTATATAATGGATTCAATGTTCATGTAGTTAATGCAAAGAGAATGATAAATTCAGATTCTAAAGGGAGAGGAGACGTAGAAGAAGTAATTATAACTAACTATTAGAGAATATGGAAAATAAAAATAAAATATATTTTAAAAAAGAAAATTTTGTTTTGCTTAATGGAGATTGCTTCAAACTTTTGAAAAACATGCGAAATACGATAGTAAAGTGAATTAAAATTCTCTTACAGAGAATATGGCACAAGAATTTTCGTGGAATTTAGTTGCAAATATTGCAAAGTCTTTTATGGGCGGCTGTACCGAAATAAAAGAATTTAGTGAGAAGAAAAAAGATAGAATATTGGTTTCAAAAATTTTTAATATTAATAAAGTTATTAGTTATGATAAAGACGACTTAACACCAATTCCAAACAAAGGAAAAAAATATGACTATATAACTAAATCTACGTTAAATAGAGGAGTTTGTGAATACACGGGTTATATTGAAGAAGAAGGGTTAGTAAATTCAGGAACTTTCAGTTTAGGATTGCTACAAATGACATTTTTCTACAGAGAAAATGATTGGTATGCCAGACAATTTATGAGACAAATAAGTTGTAAATTTGAAATAGATAAATATGCTGCCATTTATTTAGAAAATGTGTTAAACACACTATCAAAGAAATTATTATCTGGTTTAGTAAGAGATGTTGATTCAACATTCAGAAATTCAGAAATATTACTACCTGTTGATTCTGAAGGAAATCCTGACTTCAAATGGATGAGCGATTTTATGAAGAAGATAGAGATCAATATTAAAGATACAATTAAAAAAATATTATAATAGCCTTCCGTGTGAAATAAACTCATTGATTAAGTTTTTGGCTAAATTTATATTTTCTTTTGGTCTTGTACTAATGCCATTTTCGAGTTTTTGTTACTTAAGTTATGACAACCAAAAAGAGTAGAAAACATAACTTAATCTTTATGCGATTAAGTTTATACTGTATATATTTCACTAGAACTTAGAGTTAACATAAATTATAAAGTCTCTATTCAGCAGGTAGATAATTATAATAAATGGACTGATTAATAAAAAAAGGAGTACAATAAATGAGTAAATTGGTAATAGAGTTACAAAAAGATATTATTGAAAATAAAATAGACACAATTTCAGTATTAAGAAAAGCAAAACTTATAGCAACAAAGTTGAATTTGGTTGATTTCAACCATTGGATTGATCATGAACTTAACGGATATGAGAATTATGATGACATACCTGAGTATAGAAATATAATAGGCGAAGTAAAAGCAAAAAATCCTTATTATGGGTTAATTCCAGTGGTGATGCCTTCATCTATTGCTGAAGAATTAAACACAAGAAAATTGTATAATCCCATATCTGAATTAATTAATTTATCAACGAGCAATCAACCAATTATTATAGCTTTCCCGAGTGAATTATCTGAGATTCTTCGAACTAATGTTAGAGTTAATTTTCCATTTTATTTAGTCATTCCCCAAAGTGCTATAATACAAATTATTGAAAGCGTAAAAAATTATTTATTAGAGTGGTGTTTAAAACTAGAAAATGATGGAATACTAGGAGAAAATTTTGAATTTAATGAATCAGAAAAAGAAAAAGCAAGAATAATTCCTCAGCAAATAAATTGTTATGGTCCGGTTATCACAGGAAATGTAAATGGTTCTCAAATTGTATCTGGGAATCATAATTCAAATAATTTAGTAAGTTCAGATATTGCCAAAATGGTTGATGAAATTAAAAAATCTTTAAATACGGAAAAAATAAGTGATGAAGATAAAAATGATGCGTTAGAAATTTTAGAAGATATTGATAGTTCAATTAAATCTAACAAAAAAACAAGCATTGTAAAAGCTGCGCTAAATGGATTAAAAGATTTTTTAATTAATGTTGGTGCTAATGTAACTGCAGCGATTATCACAGCAAAAATGAATGGATTTTAATATATAACTAAAACAACCTCACCCTTGAGCTATTAACTCTTGAATGAGGTTTTCTTTAGGCTTAAGTTGGAACATTAGAAATAAATCCCTTATTTAAATGCCCTTTTGGGCTTTTTATTTTGCTTTCTTTATAGAAGAATGTAATTTCTTAATTATCATTATTATTATTAAAATTGTAACATTAATTAATATAATAACAGGACCAGTAGTAACATTGGCATGATAACTAATAATAAATCCAGTTACTAAAGAGAACTCACTAAACAAAATAGCGCTAACAACAGTATTTAGAAAAGAGTCTCCAACTAAAATAGCAGAAGCTACTGGAATAATCATCAAAGATGCGATTAGTAATACTCCAACTATATCAATGAAAAGTGAGATAACTAAGGCAAGAATAATTGTAAGTGCTAGTTGCAACAAATTAACATTAATACCAGAAACTTTAGCATATGTTTCATCAAAACACAAAGTAACAATCTTTTTATATGTTAATATTACAAATATAAAGACAATTATTGTTATTACAATTATTGTTATTAAATCAGTAGTAGAAACACTATATATAGATCCATAAAGTAAACTAGATGTAAACTTTGAATCAATGTTATTACTTAAACTTATAAACAAACCGCTTAATGCAACTCCACAGCTCATAACTATTGGCATAGAAAGCTCTTTATAGTTTTTATAAAAACCACGAAGTTTTTCAATAATGAAAGTTCCCATAATGCTAAATACGATTCCCATAAATAGAGGATCAAATATCTTCCAATCAACTAATTTTGAAAGAAAAACACCTATACATACACCAGCAAGTGAGAAATGGCTTAACGTGTCAGCGATAAAAGAAAGTCTTCTTATAACAACAACAGTACCAATTAGTGGTGCTAAAATTCCTACTAATATTCCAGCGATTAGTGCATATTGAATAAAATCATATTTGAAAAGGGCTTCAAAGAAACTAGCAAGGAACATTACCATCACCTGCTTTCTTAAAAGTATATTCACACAAATCATTTAAGATAAGGTAATAATCAGTTAAATCAGAACAAAAATCCATATCATGACTTACAAGAACGATTGTTATTCCATTTTTTTTAAGATTAGCAAGAGTATCATGTAAGGTCTTAATATTGTCGATGTCTACTCCAACTGTTGGTTCATCTAAAATCAAAAGTTTAGGTTTATTAAGTAAGGCACGAGCAATAAATACCCTTTGAAGTTGTCCGCCACTTAAATTATTAATATTTTCATGATATATTTTGTTTAGGTCAAAGGCATTAACAATTTCAGTATAGTATGCATCACGTTTTTTTACATAGGCACATGATAAAACTTCAAAAACTGTTATTGGGAATTCATAGTTAAATTCTGTTTTTTGAGGTACATAACCAACGTTATTAAATTGCTTAATGTTATTAATGTCAATATCATCTAAGAAAATGGCATTGTGATTAACTTTTAGCATTTTTAAAAAACACTTGATAAGTGTACTTTTACCAGCGCCGTTTTTCCCATGAATAGTTAAAAATTCACCACTCTTTAAAGAGAAAGAAAGGTTATTTAAAACTAACTTTTGAGTGTATGCAAATGTAAGATTATTAACTGTAACACGCATATTTTTTTTCCTTTACCTATATATATTTTATCATATATTTAAGATTAAAACAAGAATAATTAATTTTTATAAGTATACAAAAAAGTAAACATGTTAATATAAAAATAAAAAGACTTTATTTTTTTAATAAAATATGAGATAATAATATATAAGAATAATATATAGTAAAATGGTGTATGAAAATGGGAGAAAAAAGATTTATTACTTTCGAAGGTGGAGATGGGACAGGTAAAACTACCTTAATTGAACGCTTAGCTAAAGACTTAGAAAGTCAAGGATATAGTATTTTAAAATCTCGTGAACCTGGTGGAAGTAGAATAAGTGAGCAAATAAGAAATGTTATATTGAATATTGAAAATACTGAAATGGATTATATGACTGAAGCATTATTGTATGCCGCAAGTCGTAGGCAACATTTGCAAGAAGTTATTAAGCCCGCAATAAACAATGGAAAAATAGTGATTTTAGATAGATATGTTGATTCATCACTTGCTTATCAAGGATATGCAAGGGGTATTGGTATTGACAAAGTATATGCTATTAACAATTATGCAATTGATGGTTTCTTTCCTGATTTAACGATATATATCGATGTTGCTCCTGAGATAGGAATTTCAAGAATAAAGAATAACCATCGTGATATGGATAGGCTTGATTTAGAAAAAATAGAATTTCATAAAAAAGTTCGAGAAGGATACTTAAAGGTTAGTCAAATGTTTCCTGAAAGAATTAAGGTTGTTGATGGTAACAAGACAATAGATGAAATATATAGTGAGGTAAAAAAAATCGTTTTAAGTGAATTGTAGGTGAGAAAATGGATTTTTCTAAATTCAAAAAAACTCAAGAAAAAGTTGTTAAATTGATAGGCAACAGTTATAAAAAAAATCGCTTTGTTCATACATATCTTTTTGAAGGAGCTAAAGGCACTCCTAAGTTAGAAGCTGCTTATTATTTAGCTAGTGTTTTAATGTGCGAAAGTAGTGATGCTCCGTGTGGAAAATGTTTGAGTTGTCAAAGAATTGAAAATGGTAGTCATCCACGCATATTTTTAATAAAACCAATTCAAGATAGTATAAAAAAAGAACAAATAGATGCCTTGGAATATGAATTTTCTAGAATAGGATTAGAAAGCGGTAGACGTGTTTTTATAATTGAAGGTATTGATAAAGCAACATTAAATGCTAGTAATTCATTGTTAAAGTTTTTAGAAGAAATGAATGATGATTGTTATGGAGTATTAATTACTGAAGCAATTCAAAATGTCCTTCCAACAATCATTTCTCGTTCGCAAGTAGTTTCTTTTGCGAAAATTCCTATGGAAGAACTTATTGAAGAATATAAAAATAAAGGCGTATTAGATGAGACAAGTAAAGTCTTAGCAACTCTTACTAATGATGTATCTGAAGGATTAGAACTAATTAAAGATGGTAAGGTTTTAGATATTATTGATTTAGTAAAAAAATGTAATGAAAGTATCATTTTAAATGAAAATCCCTTTTTAACATTTTATGAAAATTCACGCTTTTTGTTTGAAGAAAATGATAAAACATATCATCAAATGTTTTTAGATATATTAATCACTATTACAAATGATAGAATATATAAAATACTAGGTCAAGATGATAAAATTATCTTTTCTAGTGAACTTGAAAAAATTAATGATAAAGTTGAATTAGATTATAAAAAAACATTTGAACAATTAGAAAAAATATTGGAATTTAAAACAAGATTAAAATATAATATAAGCTTAGAAACAATGTACATGCAAATGTTCATTGAAATAATGAGGTAATAAGATGACAAAAGTAGTAGGTGTAACTTTTAAAGAAGTTGGAAAAATATACTGGTTTAATCCAGGCCCATATAAATTAGAGAAAGATGACAAAGTAGTAGTTGAAACAATTAGAGGTCTTGAACTTGGGCATGTGACACTACCTATTCAAGAGGTGGAAGATGGAATTTTAGAACATGAATTAAAACCAGTTGTAAGAATTGCAAGTAAACAAGATATAAAAAATTATAATGAAAATCAAAAGAAAGCCCAAAGAGATTTGAAAAAGGCGGCAGAGATTATTGAACGCCGCAAATTAGAAATGAAATTATTGGATTGTGAATATACTTTAGATGGACAAAAGATAATTTTATATTATAATGCTGATGGTAGAGTTGATTTTAGAGAACTTTTGAAAGACTTAGCATCTGAATTTAGAGTAAGAATAGAGTTAAGACAAGTTGGTTCTCGTGAAGGTGCAAAATTCTTAGGTGGTATTGGTTGCTGCGGCCGTGAAGTTTGTTGCAAATCACATTTGCGCGAATTTGATTTAGTCACTATGAAAATGGCAAAAGACCAAGGCATTAGTTTAAGTGCTTCTAAAGTTGCTGGTTTGTGTGGTAAACTTATGTGTTGTATTGCATATGAAAACCCTGTTTATGAAGAAGTAAGATCAAGAATTCCTTTGGTTGGTGATATTGTTGATACACCTAAATGCAAAGGTTGTAAAGTTATTGATATTAATTGTTTAAAAGAAATAATTAAAACAATTGATGATGATGACAATATTGAAGTTTGGGAAGCCAAATATGTTGTTAAAGTAAAAGGTCATGTTGAAGAAACATCAGAAGATGATTTGACTGATGATGTTATAGAAGAAAAATAATGGTAGATGCTATGGAAAACGTTCATGAATTATTAGGATATGAAAGAATAAAAATAATTCAAAGAGATGATATGCTGAGGTTTTCTTTAGATTCAATGTTATTGGCTGATTTTGTAGATACATCTAAAACAAAAGAAACTGATTTAGTGGTTGATTTAGGAACTGGTAATGCTCCAATCCCTTTGTTTCTTTCTTTAAAGACAAGAGCAAAGATATTTGGGGTAGATATTCAAAGTGATGTTTGTGCACTTGCTAGAAAAAGTGTTGAATTAAATAATTTGGAAAATCAGATTACTATTATAAATGATAATATAAAAGATATATATAAAAAAATAGGTGCGAATAAATTTGAAATAGTAGTTTCTAATCCACCATATTTTAAATATAAAGACACAAGTAGAATTAATAAAAATGATTACTTAACAATAGCAAGACATGAAGTTTTGATAACTTTAGCTGACATTGTGAGTGAAGCCAAAAAATTATTAGTTGATGGCGGTAGTTTTTATATGGTTCATAGGGTAGAAAGATTAGTTGATATTATTTCAACTTTGCAAGATGAAAAGTTTGGAATCAAAAACATTCGCTTTATTTATTCTAAGGAAAATGAAGAAAATGCACTATTAGTTTTAATTCATGCTAGAAAAAATAAAGCTTCAGATGTTAAAATAGTGAAGCCATTATATGTCTATGATAGTAATGGCGAGTACACTAAAGAAGTGAAAAATATATTTAATTTTAAATGAATAGCATAATTGAAAAGAGGTGGCTGATATGCTTTTAAATTTATTAACAAAAGAAGAAAAACACAGATTTATGGACTTGTTGCTTAAAGTTATTTCAGTTGATGGACCAACTAGTGAAACAGAGAAAAAGATAATTGACAGATTAAAATATGAAATGGGTGAAGATGCACTTAGATATCGTAGTAGCCCAACACAACTTGAAAAACTTATTGAGTTTTTCTCTACTAAACCTCAAACTACAAAGAACTTGGTATTTTATAATTTATTAAGTGCTTCACTTAGTGATGAATTTTATTCTGTTGAAGAACATATCGTTATAGCTCAAATTCAAGAAGGTTTCAATATATCTCAAAAGAAAAAGAATGAGCTAATTAAAGCTGTTTACTTAGAACGCGACATTAAAGAAAAGGTTAAAAGAGTTATTTCTGAATGAGAATACAGAGAACAAAGGAAGAAAAACCTACTCTTTATTTAGTCCCAACTCCGATAGGTAATTTTCTAGATATGACTTATAGGAGTATTGAGACTTTGAAAAGTGTAGATATCATTTTTTGTGAAGATACAAGAGTGACTAAGGTTTTGCTTAGTCATTTTGATATTTCTACACCTCTTTCTAGTTATCATATATTTAATGAAGATAGCAAGAGTGATGAAATAGTAGCAATATTACAAAGTGGAAAGAAGATTGCTTTAGTTAGTGATGCTGGATTGCCTGGTATTAGTGATCCAGGGTATCTTCTAACTAGAAAAGTCTTGGATGCTGGTTATGATGTTATATCTTTGCCTGGTGCTAGTGCTTCCCTTACAGCCCTAATTGCTTCAGGTATCCCTTGCGATAAATTTTATTTCTATGGTTTTTTAGATCACAAATGTAGTCAAAAAGAAAAAGAACTTTTACTGCTAAGAGATTTTAAACAAACAATAATTTTCTATGAGGCACCTCATAGAATTAATGAGACTTTAAAAGTAATGCTAAAAGTTTTTGGTAACCGTGAAATAGCTATTGCTAGAGAACTTACTAAGAAATTTGAAGAATACGTTCGTGGAAATTTAGAAGATATTGTAAATAGTGATTTAGAATTGAAAGGTGAAATTGTTATTGTTGTAAGTGGAGCAAAAGATACTAAACTCCAAACCGAACTTAATGAACTTACAATTTTAGAGCACTTTAAATATTATAATGAAATAACAAACGATGAAAAAGAAGCAATGAAACTTGTGGCTAAAGATCGCAAGATATCAAAAAGTGAAGTTTATAAACATATAAAAATTTAAAAATGAGACTTAATGAATTTAAGTCTTTTTTACTTGCAAAATTGATTATTTATATAACTAAAAAAAGACTATCAAATTTTTATGATTTGATAGTCTTATTTATTTTATATGTATTTATTAAATCTTTTATGCAGCTTTCACTTCATCACTACTTTGTTCACTATCACTAGTTAAGTCACCAGAATTAGGAACATCTGTTGAGTAGACTTCTTGTGTAGGTTGTACTGGAGTGATAATAGAAGTTTTAAATATAGCATATTTTGCACAAACTGGGCCTATTAATTCATATAAAACACTTGATGAAAGAATTATAGTTACTAAAATAGTACCAAGTTCAGTAGGCAACATTCTTTCTGCTAAAAAGGCAAGACCAATAGAAACACCTGCTTGTGGAATCAAAGCAAATCCAAGATATTTTTGTAAAGCTTTATCTTCTTTTACAACTACACTACCTAAGAAAGCTCCTAGATATTTACCAACAATTCTAATGAAGAAATATGCAACTCCAACTAGCCCTGCAGTTTTTAATGATTCTATGTTAAGTTTCATTCCTGAAAGAACAAAGAAAATAGTCATGATAGGAGGAGTGAAGTTATCAAGTTGATGGTATAATTCTTTATCATAACTTACATTAATATAAGTAGCACCAAATACCATACAAGCTAGAAGTGGAGATATACCAAGTATTCCGCAAAGGCCACTTAATCCTAACAACATCGCTACAATAATAATTAACCTATTATCTTTACTTCTCTTTGGAGAAAGGATTTTATTTAATGCAAATCCTAGTCCAAATCCTAAAACGATTACCCCAAGGTTATAAAGTAGTGGTAAGGCGATATCTAAAAATGTTAAAGCTTCATCACCACTAGAAGAAGTTACAGCACTAGCAACACTAAATATTAACAAACAAATTACGTCATCTAAAGCTACTATTTGTAAAAGAGTATTTACAAAATGTCCTTTAGCATGGTATTGCTTAATAGTCATGATTGTGCTTGCAGGAGCAGTAGCAGTAGCGATAGCACCGATTAACAAAGAGAAACTCCATGAACCATCTTTGTCTATTTTAAATATATAGTGCATAGATAGTGTGACTAAAATAAAAGCAACAACTGTTTCAAAGATAGTAATTATTATTACTTCCATTCCTGTCTGTTTTAAAATATCTTTTTTAAAGAATTTACCAACGCCAAAAGCAATAAATGCTAAAGCGATGTCACTAACGAATCCCATTCTATTTACAATATCAGTAGGGATAATATTAAAAACTGTTGGACCTATTAATACCCCAGCAATAATATAAGCAGTAACGTTTGGTAATTTTAATAACTTAGTTATTCTTGTTATTAAAAATCCCACTAGGAGTATTATAGCTAGTGATAATAATATTTTTGTTTCTAAAGAAAACTTATCTAAAAAAGTATACAAATTAAACATATATAACACCTTTAAACCCTTTCATTGATTTGTTGTTTGTTTTATGTTATAATTATTGCACAAATATTAATAAAATCAAATTATGTTTTATAACGCATCTATAAGAAAAACTTATAAGGAGGAAAAAACCATGATTTCTCAGAAAATTGAAACGTTATTAAAGGTAAATGAATTAAAAAGTTTTACAAAAGCGGCAGCAGCTCTATCACTTACGCAACCTGCAGTCAGTCAGCATATTAAGCAACTTGAAGAAGAGCTTAATATAAAGATTTTCAATAGAACTGAAAAAGAGTTAAAGCTTACTAGTGAAGGAGAGATAACCATAAAGTACGCTAAAAGAATGATGATATTGTATCAAAACCTTCAAGAAGCGATAAAAAATGAGAAAAAACAGATAAAACACCTTACTGTTGGGGTTACACATTCATTAGAAAATAATATAATATCAAGTGTCTTTGCAAAATATTGCAATGAGAAAAAGGATTTACACATAACAATAATTTCTGATACTATAAAAAATCTTTATAGTATGCTTAAGACATATGAAATTGATTTAGCTTTCATTGAAGGTAAAATGATAGACAATGATTTTAAATCAATACTATTAGATACTGACTGTTTGATGTTAGCAGTTTCTAATAAAAACCCATTGGCTAAAAAGACTATTGCAACTTTATCAGACCTAAAAAAAGAAAAACTAATATTAAGACTACCTAATTCGGGAACTAGAAGTTTGTTTGAATCCCACTTAGCTAGTAATAATGAAGTTCTTGATTCATTCAATGTTATTCTTGAAGTAGATAACATTTCAACAATCAAAGAATTAGTGCAAAATGACTTTGGTGTTTCAATTCTTTCTAAAAGTGCTTGTAGTCTTGATTTGAAAGAAAAAAGATTTAAACTTATACCTGTTGAAAACTTAAGTATGGTTAGAGAAATAAATATTTTCTATCATCATGATTTTGAGCATCAAGGAATACTTACTGATATTGCTAGAATATATTATGAAATGCAAAAAAATAACATGTAAGAAGTTAATAGGTTTGCAAAAAGTGAATAAAAAATGTATAATATGATTATAAAATGATAAATGTGAGGAATATATGAATTTTGTTGATTGGCTTAATTTAATAACAAAAATAATTGGAATACCTAGTATTATCTATGGTTTAATTATGTTGACTAAAAATATATATCAAAATAGTCGTGAAAGGAAAAAAATTGCCTTTGTTAATAGAAATGAAAAGATAAACAAAGTTAGAAGTAATAGCACAAAGGAAAACTTTGATTATTATGTAAAAGAATATAAAGAAAAATTATCTCCTTCATATGGACTTATAATTAGTAAAGATTGGGTTAGTAAAAAAGAAATTAAAAGTATTGATGATTTAGAATTACTTAAAAATGTAAAAGTTAAAGTTGAAAAAATTGATACTAGTAATATTGAAATTCCTACTTTAAAGATTTTCCCAAAAAAGAAATTGGATTTTACTCAATCCTTTATTCAATATGTAAAACCTCAAGCTCAATTATTTAATGGTAGATTGTATGCCGCAACAGAAGTTAAATGCGTAAATGATTCAGTTGAATTTAAAGTATATGAAACTGATTATTATTCATTTTTAAATACATGTAGGGTATTAGAATTAATGTATGAAACTAGAGAAAGAAAAAGAAAATTAGATATCGATATATTAGATTTAACTAATAGGTATTGTGGAATAGGAATTAATTGTTTTACGGTTTTAAAAAATGTTAAAGTTAATAAAACTAGCAAGTTGAAACAAGATTATTTTCTTATTCATCAAAGAACAAATAAAGTAATTGAATCACCAGAAAAAATTCATGTTGTACCAGCAGGATCATATCAACCAATGACTTCATTAGATAAGAATTCATTAGAGTTTGATAAAGATATGTCTAATACAATTTATCGTGAATTTTGTGAAGAAATACTTAATACCTTGCATATGAAAGAGTTAAATAGTTTCAATTTATTAAAAGAAGATATTGACTATAAATTATTAAGAAAAGTTGCTAAGATATATTACCTAGGTTGTGGGCTTGAACCATATAATACTAAAATGGAAGTTTTAGCATTGATGGTTATTGATATGGATAAAATTAATACGATAATTGATGAAAATGAATTAACTGAATTTTTAGAAATACATCCAGCTTTAAATTGTGATGACAAAATATCTACAGATTTAGTAACCCTAAAAAATGGTCTTAAAAATAGGGCGGGTGGCAATACTGAAGGAAGTATTTTGTTTGAAAAACTTTCTAAAGCAATGTTAGAACAATATTATTCAATGGAGAATGCAACCCCTTCAGCTAAGGAAATATTCGCTTATCTATATAAAAATTATGATTGCATATTTTTAAAATAAATGCTTGGAGAAGTAGAGAATGAGTAAAAAAATTTTTAGTTTTATTACTTTTATGGTAATAGTTTTTGGTTTATTTTTTATCTTTGGAAATAAGGAATTAAAAGCAAATGAGGATTTTATTTCTTTTTATAGTGAAAAAAATAAACCTATTTATTATGGAGCAACAAAAATAACAATTGACAAAAATGTTACTGATGTTTTTGATATTAAAGATAGCAGGTTTAGAATATTCGCTAAAGATTATGAAGATGGTGATTTAACTCATTTAATAGAATGTGTATATAACAATGTTAATCCAAAAGCAGTTGGTGAGTATGAAATAAAATATTCTGTTATTGATTCTCATAAAAATAAAACTGAGATAACAGTTCCAGTTATTGTTAGGGACAAAGGAAATAAAGAATGTGAAATAGTTAGAACGGTTTATGCTATTCCAAAAATGGAAAATATGGCTACTTCCGGTATGGAAAGATGTAACAATGGTGATAGACAAATACTTGGAATATATCTTCCAAGTGGAGCCAAAGCAACTATTAAAGCACTAGATTATGATTTAAGTAAAAAATATGAAATTACTTTCTTTAACAATACAAGAGCTAAAAATAGTTTTATTTATGGTAGCGTGAATGAAACTGAATATGAACTTTTTAACAAGGCTAAAGATGGTAATTATTATGATAGTGTACCGCTAATAACTTCACCTAGGTTGAATGTTGAAAAAATAGATACAGTATATACATTCTTGTTAAAATTTGATGATAGTGCTAAAGCATTAGATTATTATCATTATTTGGATAATGAAGCAAGTTTTAAACAAAGTTGGGAAGAAAGTGGAAATTCTTTTTCGGTTGTTGAAGGAGAGGCAATTACTTTTGTAGTTCCATTAGCTGATATTGATAATATTACTAAAGTAGAAACTTTAGATAAAATGTTAGAATATTATTTAGAAGTAGTAAATAGAATGGATAAAATGGTTGGATTATCATTTACTCCAGAATGTGCCACTGATAGAAATTATCGTACTAAATATACGGCTATTTGCGATCCTGCAGTTAGTGCTGGGGCATATTATGCCGGTAGTCATATTGCTGTATGCAGTCCATCAATTGTTGGGTTTTTCCAATATGGTTGGGGAAGTTTACACGAAATTGCTCATGGCTATCAAGGAAGTTTCGGTAGAGGCGTTGGTGGTGGCGCAACTCTTGCTTTAGGTGAGACTGGTAATAATGTTTTAGCCCACTATATTCAAATAGATAAAACTTTATATAAAAAGCAAGATGATTGGATGGGTGGATCTTTATCTAAGATTGAAGAAAATCTTAATCAAAAAAGATTAAATTCTGCTAGCATCTTTCACAATCAAGATGGTACATATACTAATGTTAGTGAAAAACTATACTTTATAATAAATTTATTGGATAGTTTTGAAAAAGAAGAAACATATGCTAAGATGTTTTCGTATTACCGAAAAATATTAAGTGAGTTGGGTAATGATAAGTATACAATTAGTGAAATTTATGCAAAGTTTTTTGCTTCGGAATATAAAGCAAATATAATCCCTTACTTAAAAGTGTGGGGTCTTAGTGTGTCTAGCGAAGTTGAAAGCGAGATACTTAAAAATAAATTAACAACATATGTTACGCCATATGACTATCTTTCTTTAGATGAATTATCTACTTTAAAGGAGAAAGAAAATATTAGTTTAAGTTTTGGATTAGTTGCTGAAGATATAGTAAAAAAATATGCTTCGAAGAAGAAAGCAACAATCAAATTTGAAATAGATGATGAAGGCAAATTATTTAAGAAAACACTTGCTATAAGGAAAAATGGAAGAATTTTAAAAATAGTAAAACTTTCATCTTTAGAAAATGTGTTTGATGATTTAGAAATAGGACTATATGAAATAGTTATACCAAATATATTTGGTTACAAACAAGAAAGTTCTCATTTTTTAGTTGTTGGTGAAGATAATAATACATTTACTTATACTTACAAAAAAGAAATAGATGACCTACTTCATCCAACTAAAATATTCATAAGAGGAATTTATCCTACTTTAGGTTATTCTTTAAATTTTAGCTCTGATTATAAAAAAGGTTCAATTTCTTTAGGGGGAGCAAACTTAGGAAATCAAAATGATGTATGGAAAAATAAGCCTGATGAAGTGTTTGTATCAGTAAAAATTATAAAGAAAAATGGTGAAATAATAAGTAACCTTGAAGTAAAAGGCAATGGTTATTTTAGTGATTTAAAACTCGATAATACTGAAATATCATTAGAGTATGGAGATAAGGTTGTAATATACACAGAAAAACCAGAATATGTTTTGGTATATTCAAGTATTTCTAAAAATAATACTCCAATTGAAGCATATAGTGTAAAAGATAAATTGATTGAATATGAAATTACAATAGATGGATTAAAACTATTAAATAAAAAAGATTTTAATACAAAAGATGTTCTTTATTCAACAATAAAAGATGAACTGTTTGCTACAATAGATAACTACTTTGCTAGTACAAATGAAGAAGAATTAGATAATATTAGGATTAATTTTGAAGAGAAGAATGAAGTTTATTTAACATATTTAAAACTTTCTGAAGAAGATAAAATTAAATATGAATCAAGTATTATGAAAATGATTTTAGGTGGAACTCCTACAATTAAACTAAAATCTTCTGAAACTAGTTATAAATTTAATTCTAAAGATGAAATTGATTTATATTCATTAATCACTATTGAAGATAATGAAGATATAGTTATTGAATCAAATGAAGAAAATGTTGAAATAGTAAGCAATATTATTAAAAACAGACCTGGAAACTATAAAGTTAAATATATCGTAAGAGATAGTAATAATAATATATCAGATCTTGTAATAGATGTTGAAATAGTTAAAAATAAAAATAGTAGTTCGATTTATAAAATAATAATTGCGGGTATTGTAGTATTAGGTATTGGTATTTGTTTGTTTAAAAGGGATAAAAAGTAAAAAAACGTTAAGAATCGTTTTCTCATTTTCTTCCTTTTTTGACATATGTTAAAAAAAATAGTATAATAGATGTGCTTTAAATAAAAACACATTTTTAAATAAAAAAGAGAGGTTAAGTGTGATTATGAAGAAAAAACTATTATTGATTGTTTTAACAATCTGTCTTGCTTTTTTAGTCATAGCACCAAAGCAAGCTTTTGCAATGTCAAATGGTATTGTTATTTCTAACAAGAAATATGATGTTGCACCAGGAGTAGTCGAATATGAACGAATTACAAATAACGCAAGCCTTAGTTCGCAATTAGTCGGACATGTTATGGAAATAACATTAGGTGGGACTGCTGAAATTGCAATTGGTTATAAGGACTATAACGTTGATGCCTTCGTTTCTGGTAGAAACTGGGCAATGAGAAGAACTACTGAACAAGCACAAGCGATGGAAACAAGAGCTGGTGTGAATGTTGTAGGTGCAGTGAATGGTGACTTTTTCAATATGAGTAATGGTGAACCTACAGGTACAGTAGTTATGCAAGGTAAAACAGTTAAAAAACCTAATGGTTATCCATATTTTTATGTAGATAGTGAAGGTAAAGCACATATTGAAACTAAAAATTTGTATGCATTACCTGAGGGAGTAAAAGAAGCAATAAATGTTAACACCTTGTTAGTAAAAGATGGGAACTTAGTAATTCGTAATGATACAGCTACTGCACCACGTACTGCTATAGGTATAAAAGCAGATGGAACAGTTGTTCTATATATGGTTGATGGACGTCAAGCTCCATATTCAGTAGGTACTACATTAGATGAATTAGCACAAATAATGAAAGATATCGGCTGTGTTATAGCTGGTAACTTAGATGGTGGTGGATCTTCAACATTTGCAACACAACGTGAAGGTGAAGCAAATGATAATGGAGCTGCTGGTTTGACACTTCGTTGTCGTCCTTCTGATGGATATGAGCGTACAGTTTCAACTACTATTATGGTTATTTCTAAAGCAGTAAAAACTGGTGAATTTGATCATGCATCAATTACGCCTAGTAATGACTTATATACACCAGGTAGTGAAGTTCAATTTAACGCAATAGGTGTTGACGCTGCTGGTGGACCAGCTAGTTTACCTAGTGAAGGATTAAAATGGATAGTTACAAGTGGTAACGAACTTGGAACAATAAATGAAGCAACAGGTTTATTTACTAGTGTAAGTGGTAAAACTGGTACAGTTGAAGTAGCTTTAAAATATAATGATGAAATAGTAGGTACTACTACTTTAGAACTTCAATGGCCTGATAAATTATCTTTTAATAACACTAGTGTCTCTTTAGACTTTGGTGAAGAAAGTGATTTAACATTTGTTCCAACATACAAAGGTAGAAGTATTAATTATAAAGATGGAGATTTTATATGGAGTCTTTCTAAAGACAATTTAACATATAAACAAACAGTTTTATTAGAAGAATATTATACACCATGGTGGCAAGCAGCAACTGTTAGATGGCTAAAAACAAGTTTGAGTTTGACAGGTAAAGAAGCAATTGGTGATATTTTACATGTTAGAACAACTTATGATGATATGTTACTATATGATTCAAGATATGAAGAAACTAGTAGAACTATAACTAGTGAAAGTGATGGAACTATAAAGGTTATAGAAGAGTTAACTCATAAGGGAGCAATTTTATATTCGTTTGCTACATCAGGTTTAATAATTGATAGTAATGTAGCAAGCAATTTTGGACCTTCTGCTTTATCTGATGGTAAAACATATGGTATTAGAAATCTACTACCAACGAGAACTTTTGAATTTTCACTAGGCAAGTTTAGTAATAATAAATTTATTGCTGATGAAAAGAGTTCATTAAAAGCAACTGTAGTTGTTACATTAGCTAATGATTCAACAGTTAAATCTAATGTTGATTTAGTTGTTGGAATGGATCCGTTTGTATTAATGGATTTTGAAGATGGAAAAGATTCTTCAGGTAATACAATCCCTGCAAAAGATTATTGGAACACATATATAGGAAAATCATCTAATGGTGGTATGAGCAATTTAACTGCTGAAGAGGTAAGAAAATATAAACTATGGATAAGAAGTACTACTGGTAAGCCTGCTACTTTCCCTGCAGAAAACTATGTTGTTAGTGCTGATGAAGATCCAGTTGTAAGATTTGGTAATTATGCTTATAAATTAACATATGACTTTACATCAGTAGATATTTCTAATGTTGCTGTTCATGAGTTTGGTTTTAGTGGAGATATGCAAGTTAATACAGTACAACCTACTAAAATAGGTATGTGGTTAAATGTTCCAAAGGTTTGTGAAAATGATAATTCAGTGTTGAAAGCGATATTAAAAGGTAGTGCTACTGAAAGAGCTCTTGCCTCAGCTTATTTAACAATGGATGAAAATGGTAATATTACATATACTGATGGATATGAACTTAATGGAACTGTTGCCTATGTTCAGTATTATAGCTATGATACAGAAGGAAATGTAACAGGAAGCACTTTGGCAGACTGGGCTGGAAAAGGTTGGTTATGGGTAGAAGCTGATATTTCTTCTTTCCAAATGCCAGTTAACTTATGCCGTGGTTATACTGTTCGTATTACATCTCCTCAAAATGCTGGTTATATTGAAGGATATGATGAAGATAATAAACCTATCATAACTAGAAAAGGTAAAGGATATATTTATATTGATAATGTACAATTCATTTATGGTACTAACACTAATGATATTAATAATCCTGTAATTGATTCAGTTACTGAAAAAACTAGTGGAAAGAATTTATTAGATAATCCTGAATTCAATTCAGAAACTTTAAATTTTGAAGCAATATTTACTGATAATTTAGCTACAGATAAATATGCTACAGGTATCGACCAAAGTAGTATTAGAGCATATATTGACGGATATGATGTAACAAGTAGTTTAGATATTACTGCTGGTGGTGGTAGTGCATATTTATACAATTTGAAATTGAAGAATGGTACTCACAATCTTAAGATTTGTGTTAAAGATAATTATGGTAATGAAACGATAAAAACGTATTATTTCACAGTTAATGATCCGAATGGAACAAGTGCGCAAATTACTGTAGTACCGAAAGATTTAAGACCTATTATTAATAAGGCATATACATTAAATGTAATTAATAAAGGTGAAATAATTGATGAAGCTGAAGTTACTATTGAGTTTTTAGAGGAATACGTTGGAAAGTTCAGCGTTGCGTTTGGCGCTGGTTATACTGGCAGTTACACAAGTACTAGTACAACTGTAACAATAAAAGTTAAAAAGGATGATACAAGTAGTCAAGGAGAAGAATTAGCATATATAACATTTAATATTCCTGCTGATTCGTTAGAAGGCGAAAGTTTCAAATATTCAATTCCTTCTGGAATGTATGTTTTTGGTGAAGAAAGTATTATTTTCTCAGATACAGAAAAATCAAATAGATTATATGCAGAGTACAGATTATCTGTTGGCAGAGCAATCATTGGGTTTGATACTATAATAGCTGTAGAAGATGAAAATGGTAATAAAGTTAGTGGTGCCTCTATATATTATGATGGTGCTGAAATTGGAAAAACTGATCAAAATGGTGAGTTAAGTTATGTATTTACTCGTAGTGGAAGAATTACTTTATATGCAATTGATGCAAATGGTCGTTCTTGGAATACAGATGTAGTAATTAATCAAGCATTAAGTGAAAATGATGGAAAACCATTTGGTATTCAAAACAATGGTGTAAAAGATGGTTCAAGTGAATTTAATGTTACTTGGTTAACTTCAATCGAAGGTTCATTAACTGCTCAAAGTTATATTCGTTATTCAGATGTATATAAGACAGCTGAAGAATTAGCTGGCTTAAGTAACATTTTAGGTAGAAATGAGTTAGTATCATTTACACAAGTTGCAAATGGTGATGCTTATAGAATTAATACTGTCGAATTAAGTGGATTAAAAGAAAACACTACTTATTACTATCAAGTAGGTACAGAAACAGTTGATGGAGTTATCAACTGGTCTGAAGTTTTAACATTTACTACTGCTCCTAAAGATAAAGATGCAGATACTAATTTCTTTATTTTAGGTGATATTCAAACAAATGATACAGCTAACTTAAGTTATGCATTAAATATGATTAATTATAATGCAAAACAAGCTGGTTATAAAATGGATTTTGGTATTCAAACTGGTGATGCAATTGATAATGTTACAGCGTTTAACAATTGGAGAAATTTCTTAACAACTGTAAATGCAAGTAAACTTTATGGTGTACCACTAATTCATGCTTTAGGTAACCATGAATATTATGGTGATGCAAATGGAGATATCTCTGGTTCACTTTATGGATTGCCTAAAACTACTCAAGGAAGTTTCTATTCATTTGAATATGGTTCAATTTATGTTGGTGTCATTAATAATGGTGGAAATATTCTTAATGCTATTGAAGAATTAAAAGAAGATGTTAAGAATACAAAATGTTCTTGGAAAATCGTTGTAACTCATGAACCAATTTATGGAACAGAGAGTTTGATGGAAGAATCAAGAAGATTAAAAGTTGTTCAAGGATTTGAAGAAGCAGGAATTGATTTCGTATTTGGTGGAGATGATCATGCATATGCTCGTACATATCCACTTAAAGGCGATAAGATTTTAGCAGAAGATAGTCGTGAAGGTGTAGTATATTATATCGTTGGTGATTTAAGTAGTAAAAATAACGAATATCATGATAGAGATTACTATGCATATTCAAAACCTCATAATGAATATCAAGGTATGTATCTACAAGTTAGAGCTACAAAAGAAGAAATAACTATTACTGCAGTTCAATATAACGGTGAAGTTCCTTATGATATTTATACAGTTAGAAAAACTGATTGTGAACTAGGTAAGCACACATATGATGAAACTAGTATATATGATATACATAATAAAACTCTTACATGTTCATTATGTAATCATGTAGATGGATCTATAAACACTAACTATAGTGGAAAAGCTACAGTAGATAGTGAAGATAGTGTAATTTTAGAAAATGGTGTTGTAAAAGTTGGTTGGTTTACTTATCTTGGTGAAGTTAAACACACGGATCAAAACGGAATTATTCATGAAGATAAAGATGGCCAAATTTATAGATACGATGTTAGTAAAGGTAAAGTAGTTTGTGCAATATGCGGAGAA
The DNA here is from genome assembly GCA_001940985.1 of Mollicutes bacterium Phil14. Lineage (GTDB taxonomy): Bacteria > Bacillota_I > Bacilli_A > ML615J-28 > CAG-698 > Tener-01. The sequence goes on along the minus strand of MSHB01000014.1, from coordinate 8,418 downwards.
GAAGCTACTAGTACTGATTTTACTGGAAGATTAAAGACATATGATGGAATTGGCGAAGTAATGTTAACTTTAGGTAATGTTATGAAGGGTTGGTTCCCATATGGTGATGAAATGATTCATGCTGATGAAAATGGAATAATTCATAATACTGTTACTCGTGATACTGCTACTTGTCTAAATAATGGTCATATTGAAGCTGATTGTTTGACTTGTGGAAGTCATTATAAGAATCAAGAAGTTACTTGGAGTAAAGGTCATGCTTGGGATGAAAACCATGTTTGTACAGTTTGTCACAAAGAAGGTATAGATATTTCTAAGGCAACACTTATTATTTTCGATGAAAAAGTTTCTTATACTGGTAGTGGTATAAAACCATCAAGTAGAGCAACTTATGATGGTTATACTTTAATTGCCCGTAGTGATAGATATGGTTATGATGCTTATATTTCATATTCTAATAATACTGATGTTGGTATTGGTACTGTTACATATGAAGGTAGAGGTAACTATTATGGAACAATTAGTGCAAACTTCGAGATTTACCCATCAATAGTAAGTAATCTATCATACACTTCAACAAAAACTAGTCTAACAATTACTTGGAAAGCAAGTAGAGGAAGTCAAAGTTATGTTGTTTATGAAAAGATTGATGATAATTATAATTTCTTAGCAGAAACAACAGATAATAGATTGACAATTAATGGATTAAATCCTAATGAAAGTCACACATATGTTATTAAAGCTAAGACTACTGTTTCTGAAAAAGAATATATGTCTTTAGAATATTCTAAAGAACTAGTTGCAAATACTTTACCAAACAACACATTTAATAGCATTTCTGGTGTTAGATTAGTTGTTAATGGTGAAGAAGTTAAAATGGTTACTGTTGACAGAGTAAATTATTTATTACTTCCTTCTTCAACTGATTTAAGTAATGTTAAAATCGAAGTTTTAGGTGTAGACAATAACGATTATATTAGTGTTGGTGGAGATAAAGGTAGTAAGATTATTGCAAATAACTTTGATGATATAAACATTTTAACACTAGCAAGTAGAAATACTGATGGATCATACGTGATATTTGTTGCTAATGGTGATAGAGAAGCATTCAATATTATTGTTAAAAAATCAAGTAATATTTCATCTATCCATATTACAAGTAGTGATCCAGTTAGCGCAGGTAGAGATTATGTTGATGCTGTAAAAGGCAACAAGGCAACAGGCACTGTTAAAATTATTAATGAAAATAATGAAATAGTTTATGATGGTTCTTTAAATCAAATTAAAGCTAGAGGAAATTCAACATTCAAGTATTATCCTAAAAAATCATATCAAATTAAACTTGCTACAGCTACTGATTTATTAGGAAATGGCGAAGATGTTAACACTTGGGTATTGCTTGCAAGTTATGGTGATCCAACATTAATGCATGATAAGATTATGAAAGACTTAGCTAAGAAATTAGGCGATGATTTTGTAGCTAGTTGTGATTTTACAGATTTATATTATGATGGTGAATATCGTGGAACATATCTAATTACTGAAAAGAATTATATCGGCTCTACTGGTATTGATATTGATGATTTAGAAGCTGCCTTTGAGGAAATCAATGCTACATATGGTGAAAATAAAAACTCTTTAACAGGCACTAATAAATATGGTTCAAGTTATAAGTATATTGAAGGTTTAACTAATCCAAGTGATATTACTGGTGGATATCTAATCGAATTAAATAATGATTTTATTGATGAAGTTTGTGGATTCATTACAAGAAGAAAAGTAGGATTTAATGTTAAGAGTCCTGAATATTGTAGCAATGAAGCAATGAAATATATTAGTGAATATTATCAAGAATTCGAAGATGCTGTATTTGCAAAAGATGCCAACGGAAAATATACTGGATATAATGAGATAACAGGAAAATATTATTATGATTATTGTGATCTTGACTCATTAGTAAGAGCCTTTATACTTCAAGAAATTAGTGGAAATTGTGATGCATTCATTTCATCAATGTTCTTGTATAAAGATAAGGGTGAAAAACTAAATGCTGGATTAATATGGGATTCAGAAATGACATTTGGTACTGGTTGGGCAAAAGAAACTTCACCAAAAGAAATATCTCATAACTATTTAGCAGAAGCATTAATTGAAATTCCTAGTTTCAAAGAAGCTGTTAAGAAATATTATACAGATGTAATGGTTCCAGAAATTCAATTATTATTAAGTGATAAAGGTATGATTTCTGAAAATGCTAATAGATTAGCTGATAGTGCAGAAATGAATTACATTTTATGGCCACTTGTAAGAGTAGGTCATCCTGAATCTCTTAACCATTTATGGGAAAATAGAGATTATGACTTTGTTGTTCAAAGAATGAAAACTTGGTTAAATGATCGTTTTAATGCTTTGAATAAGTTATATTGTAATCATAAGTATGATAATAAATATCAAAGTGATGGCACATATCATTGGCATCTATGTACAATTTGTGGTGCAAAAGGCGAAACACATATCCATGAATATAGCCATAACTGTGATACAACTTGTGATTATTGTGGTAACATAAGACTTGTAAATCACAAGTGGGATAGTGGCGTAGTTACAAAAGAAGCTACATGTACTTCTGAAGGTCAACGCAAGTATACTTGTACTTTATGTAAACAAGTTAAATTAGAAAAGATAGCTAAAATCGATCATAACTATAGTGAAAACTGGAAGTATGATGAAGAGTCACATTATCATGAATGTGAACACTGTCACGATAAGAAAGATAGTGCAAGTCATACATTTGGTGAAATTATAGTTATCAAAGCTGCAACTTGCGAGGCAAATGGTGAAGGAAAATATGTATGTAGCGAATGCGGTTATGAAAAGAAAGAAGTAATCGAAAAACTTAACCATAACTATAGTGAGAACTGGAAGTATGATGAAGAGTCA
>MSHB01000014.1:0-5438 GCA_001940985.1 Mollicutes bacterium Phil14 | reverse complement strand
CGATAAGAAAGATAGTGCAAGTCACGAATGGGATAATGGAGCAATTACAAAAGAAGCAACTACCAAAGAAGAAGGAAGCAAGACATATACATGTAAAGTCTGCGGAAAAGAAAAGGTAGAAGCAATAGCTAAGAAAACTGGTTGTAATTGTCAAGGAACAATTCAAAGTATATGGTTTATCTTGAGTGTTTTAGGATTAGCATTTATTATCAGAAAGAAAAAAACTATTTAGGTTTTTATAAAATAAGCTTGATCATTAATCAAATTAAGGTCAAGCTTTTTTTAATATATGTAAATTATTGGAATATATTTTAAAAAGTATTAAAAAAATATAAAAAATCTGTTATAATATTACAAGAAAGAGGTGTTATCGATGAATGATATTATATATTTGGACTACTCAGCCACAACACCAGTGGATAAAGATGTATTAGATAAATATTATAATGACAATTTGAAATTATTAGGAAATAGTAATTCAATTCATAAACTAGGTAGGGAATGTAATGAATCAATTGAAAGAACAACAGGAAATATACTACTTATGTTTGGTTTAGACAATAATTATGAGGTGGTATATACTAGTGGAGCATCTGAAGCTAATAATTTGGCTATTAAGGGAGTTTTACAAAGATTAGAAGGTGGTAGAATTATTACTACTTCATTTGAGCACTCTTCTGTTATAGCACCACTTGGTTCTTTTCAAAGAAAAGGATTTGTTGTTGATATAGTTGACTATGATAAAAATGGACAAATAGATTTAAAAAAGTTTGAAGAATTAATGTCAGATGATGTAAGATTAGTAACTATTTCTGCTGTTAATAGTGAAATAGGAATTCTTCAACCACTTGAAGATATCAAAAGAATTGTTAAGAAATATCCTAATGCATATCTACACATTGATATGACACAGTGCATAGGAAAGGCAAAAGTTGAGTTTACAGATATTGATATGTTCTCAGTTTCTGCTCATAAAATATATGGTTTAAAAGGAATAGGAGCTCTTGTAAAACGAAAAAACATTAAGTTAGAAAGTCAAATTCAAGGTGGAAAAAGTACTACAAAATATCGTAGTGGTACACCAGCTCATCCACTTATTATTTCTTTAGGACATGCTATATACAAAAGTATGTTTCATTTTAATGAAAACTATAGAGAAGTTAGAAAAATTCATGACTATTTTGTTAATAAGTTAAAGGATATGAAAAATGTCAAAATTAATAGTAATGACAAATGCATACCTCATATTGTTAATGTTAGTTTCATTGGCTATAATAGTAAAAAGTTAGTATTAGAATTAGAAAAGTACAACATTTATATTTCTAATCATTCTGCATGTTCAAGTGAAGAAGAGGTTTCAAAAGGCGTTTATGCCTTAACAGGCGATTTATCTCTTGCAACAAGTAGTGTTAGATTTAGTTTATCTCATCTAACAAAAGTGGAAGATATAGATAAAGTGTGTGAGGTTTTGGAGAAGATAATATGAAAAAAATAGTTTTGGTAACAGCTGTATGGTGTACAAGTTGTATCATTATGCGCCCTAGATATCTTGAAGTTATAAAAAACAGTAATACTGTTAAAGAATTTAACGAATATGATTTTGATGATGATGAGGAAATAGTTGATAAATTGAAAATTGGAAATAAATTGCCAGTTGCCATAATATATGATGGTGAAGAAGAAGTTTCAAGAATAATAGGGGAAAAGAGTATAAATGAACTTAAAGGTTTGATAGGTTTAAAAAATGAAGAGATTTAAACAAATATTTTTGTTTTTGCTCGTTATGTTGGGATTTTTAGTTGTTTCCAATACTAATGTTAGTGCTAGCGATATAGATAACACAACTCAAGAAAAAAATATAGTTAATATATATGTTTTTAAAACAAGAACTTGTTATCACTGTAAAGAACTAACTAAATATCTAAATGAACTAACAGAAAAATATGATAACATAGTAGTTAATGATTATTACTATGAAGGAAAAAATGTTATCCTATATAAAGAGTATAAAGCTTTATTTAAAGAAAATGGTTTTAAAACAGGTAATGGTTTTCCATTTACAATTGTTGGTGGAGTTGCCTTTAGTGGTGATAGTGTTGCTAAGTTTTATTTAGAAAAATATATTGAAAAGTATACATATAATGATTTCGTTGATGTTTTTCAAAAATATCAAAATGGTGAAGAGATAAAAGAAAGTGATTTCGATAAGAGCATAATTGAAGAGATTAATTTACCAATATTTGGTGTTATTAATATTAAGAATGTTTCATTGTCTCTTATAGCAATTATTTTAGGATTCTTAGATGGAATTAATCCTTGTGCTATGTGGATATTAATTCTATTAATATCTTTACTAATACCAACTCAAGATAAGAAAAAAATATGGTTATTAGGTGGTACATTTCTTTTAACTTCAGGAGTATTCTATTTTATAATGATGCTTGGATGGGTTTCGTTAGTAAAAGTCATTATGGCAAAGAGTGTGTTTTTGATAATCATTGGAATTTTTGCTATTTGTACAGGTGGATATAATTTGTATAAATACATTAAGAGTGTTATAAAAAAAGAAGATGGTTGTGAAGTTACTAATGCTAAACAAAAGCGAACATTAACAAAGAAAATTAAAGGATTAGTTAATGAAAAAAGTATTTTTATAGCATTAGGAGGAATCATTCTAATTGCTATAATCGTTAACTTTATTGAACTTGCTTGCTCAGCTGGAATGCCACTACTTTTTTCTAACATTCTGGCAATTAATGAAGTTTCAACGTTTGCGGAAATATCATATACAATTTTGTATGTAATTTTCTTTTTAATAGATGATTTCATTGTTTTCTTTATTGCAGCTTCTACTTTAAAGATAAAAGCAGTTAGCAATAAAATTTCAAAATATTCAAACCTAATTGGAGGAATAATTATGTTAATATTAGGAATATTAATGTTGTTTTTCCCTAACATTTTAATGTTTAGTTTTTAATTTCGTTTGCAAAAACGCTTGCAATATGGTAAAATATTATTGTAAAAATTAAGACATATAAGGAGAAAAATATGAAAAAGAAAATCTTATTATTTGCTATTTTTATGTTTTTAACAGTTGTATTATTTGGTCTTACTCCAAACAAAGTTGTTAAGGCATATAATTTGGGAGATGTTGATTTATTAATTGCTAATCCTGGGGAAGATGGATCAACGCAAATGAACTTTAGTTTTCATACTACTGTAAGTGGAGTTGTTGTTGAAATAGCTAAAAAGAGTGATGGAAACTTTGATAAAGCTATTAAAGTTGTTCCAACATATACTTCTTTTAAAGACGCGTATCCATTTATAGGTAATACTCAATGGGGTATTGATTATGGTGCAGGCTATGATAAAGAAAAAGTTAGCGTATGTGAAGCATTTGCTACTGGATTAGAACCAGATACAGAATATATGTATAGAGTAGGCGCTACTAATTTTTCTGAAACAAGATATTTTAAAACTGCTGGTAAAGATGGCGTTTTCGCATTTGCTGTAATGGCTGACCCACAAGTTTATGGTCAAGGTGCTGCGGATACTAGTAATGCAACAATGAATAGAGCGATGGCAAAAGCTAAGAGTTTAAATATGAATCTAGAATTAGTTTTATCTGCTGGTGATGAATCTAATACTGGTGGTATTATGAACGAATGGCGTATGTTATATGATTTAGATATCTACAAACAAATGCCACTTGCATCTTGTATTGGTAACCATGATGCACTAGATGGTGCTGGTGGATATTTAGGCGCTGGTTCTTATGTATTTGACAACGTTAATGCAAGTCCTAAGAATGGTCCTAAAGAAAATACTGAAGGCGTATACTATTTCGTTTGGAATAATGTTTTATTTATAATATTAGATAGTGAAGTTGGAGTTGATAACTATAAAACACAAATTAAATGGTTTGAAAAAATAGTTGAAACTGTACCTCATCAATATATTACAGTAATGTATCATAGAGCATGTTGGGGTAGTAGTGCAGAAGCTGCTAAATATTGGTATCCAACATTTGAAAAATATAATATTGACTTATCTTTCAGTGGTGACAATCATGACTATGGTCGTGGTTCTACTAAAGTAGGTGCTGAACGTGGACAAAAGAATTTCCCTAACCACTATATCGTTTGTGATGATGCACGTAATGCTTCTAACGTTGATAAAGTTAATCTTGGTGGATATTTATTAGTTCAAGTAACACCACAAAACTTATCATACTATGCATTTGACCAAAATGATATTATAATTGACCAATATGTATTTGCTGCAAAGAGACCTATGACTGCAAGCACAGATTTCAATAAGAAATCATTTATGGAAACTGTTAATATTGAAGTTTTAGAAGAAGATTCAACTAAAGCTAAATTATTTTGGGGTGGAGATTTTGTTGGAAACGTTGGTCATATCAGAGTATTAGACAATGCTGAAAATGAAGTTGCTGATGCATTTGCTAACAATATTAGTATCACAAGTTTAGTATTTGGTGGTTTAAAAGCAAATGAAAGTTATTCATATAAAGTAAGAGTTGAATTCAAAGATGGAACAACAGAAACAAAAGATATAACATTTGCCACAAAAATAAATTATGGAAGTTATACAAACATTGAAAAGAAAGAATTAAGTGCTGCAACAAGACTATTATTTAACCCATCAGATATAAAATCAACATTACTAGAAAAAGTAAATGTATATATAGATGGAGTATTAAAAGCAGAATATGAACCTGGAGCAAAATATGTAGCATTAGAAAAAGAATTATTAACAGATGCAAAAATAATAGAATTAAAAGGTGTAGTAAAATCAGATAAGAGTGAAGTATTACTAGGAACATATAATCTAGTAAAAGTTGATCCAGTATTAACAGTAGATACAAAAGACTTTGAAATAGAAGAAGGCGAAGAGTCAAAGATTAAAGCAAGTGTAGATCAAGAAGTAAAGATTATATATTCAAGTAGTGATAATAGTATACTAACAGTAGATGAAAATGGAGTAGTAAAAGCAATAAAAGCAGGAACAGCTCAAGTAATAGTTAGTATAGAAGGAACAGAAATAAAGAAAGAAATAAAAGTAACAGTAAAAGCAAAACAAGCTGAAACAAAAGAATTAGAAACACCAGTAATCAAGATTGAAAATGGCAAACTAATCATAACAAAAGTAGAAGGCGCAACAAAATACGAAATCTATATAAATGGTAGTTTAAAAGAAACAATCGAAGGATTAGAAGTAGAATTAAGCAAATATAACTTAAGTGAAGGAGAATACAAACTAACAGTAAAAGCGTTAGGAAATGGAGAAACAATATTAGACTCAAAGATGAGTAGTGAAGCAACATACAAAGTTGAAAAGAGTGAAGAACCAAAACCAACACCAGAACCAAGTAAAAAAGGATGTAATGGTGGAAGTTATCAAGCAATATGGTATGT
>MSHB01000013.1 GCA_001940985.1 Mollicutes bacterium Phil14 | reverse complement strand
ATGTATGTTGATCCTAGTGGACATTTTGCAATAAGTACTTTCTTGATTGGTATGGCAGTAACATCGCTTGTAACTTGGGGACTATCAGAAATATTTGGTGCTCAGATAGTAGGTGGAGCTGGAACAATCGCTAATGGCGTATCTGCAATATCTACCGGTGTATCTTTATTTGCTTTTGGACCTGTAGGTTGGGTAATTGGTACAATCGGAATTGTAGCTGGAGTGGCTAGTATTGCCTTTGGAACTGCCGAAATACAAGAAGGGTTGGGTTATGGCAATTGGATTAATGACATTGGTATATCTGGAGATTTATATACCGGTTTGTATATTGGATCTAATATTATTTCAAGTCTAACTGCTATAGGCGGAAATATTTATAGAAATTCAAGAATAACATCAGGAGTAAGTCAAGCAGATAAAACTGGAAGAGCATATTCAAGATATTATCAAATGGAAGGCAATAAGGTGAAATCAATTACACATTATGGCAAAGGCGGGACTCCTAAATATAGAATTGATGTATTAGGGCGTCCACATAATGGAATGCTCCCACATAAACATAATTTTGTTATTAACAATGGTTATGTAAATAAAGGTCCAGTTGATGATATAAATTATTTATTATGGTTACTACTTGGTAATTGGAGGTAAAAAATGAGTACTTTTATATGGGGTAAGATAAAATTTAATAAAAAAATAATTATGGATAATTATCAACGAAATAGCATTCTAGTTTTTTTTAGTAATCAACAAAATGATTTGTTTCAAAATGATTTAGAAGATAATGAAATATATTTTAATATAGCTTGTGGTTATGATAAAATGGTGCATCCCTCATTATATAAAATGAACTATTTAAATTGTGACGATTCATATTTTTCTGTGAATGCTTTTAAAAAAGATGATAATCTAGAACCATATTTTGAAAATTTATTTTTGCGAATACTGGAACTTCAATATGTTATTAAAGAAATATATGATAATAAAAACGTTGAAAAAATAACATATTTTCATACCGAATCTGGTAATGAAAGTTCAATTGATGAATATAAATTGGTTGATTGGAATTTAGAAGAATTCGCTTATAAATTTTTTACTGAGATAAAAAACAATAATGGATTTACTCCAACCATAAAAGTAGTATTTAATAAAAGTAATAATGATAAATATAATTAACTATATTAAAAAATATTAAATCGCAAAGAAAAAAGAATTAACGCAGACTTGCAGGAGTGTAGCTATCTAAACAAGGTGGTTGCACTCTTTTTACATTTTAAACAACAAAAAAGACAATCCTATATTTTAGGATTGCCTTATTGGTATGATTAAGATTCTATATTGTAATATTTATATAGTTGTTCTAATTCAATAGTTATTCCTTTCTTACATTTAGTGTACAAGAGCAAAATATTAATATTTAGATTGTTGTAATAGTAAAAAGGCAACTTGTTGCATTTTCCTTATCCTGCTCATAAAGTAAGCAAATTTATAATACTTTTGAGCTAAATTAATAAAAATTATACAATTAATTGATAATAATAAATAGCAGATTACTTTCATGAGTAAAAACAATGAAATGTATAATCATAACCTTTTGACAAAGATAAACA
>MSHB01000012.1 GCA_001940985.1 Mollicutes bacterium Phil14 | reverse complement strand
AACTGACTCTTAATCAGTGGGTCCGGGGTTCGAATCCCCGAGGGTGTACCATTAAGTAAGGTCAAAAAGTCTTTTTTGAAAAATAGGCTTTTTAACAAATATACATAGGATTTGGTCCTATATTACAATTACAGCACTGAAAAGTGCTGTTTTTTTTATGTTTTTTGCCTAAAAACCCTTACTTTTTGCATTTGCGTTAGATGAGATTCGAACCACTAAAATCTACTTTTTTAATTTGCATTAGTGGGGATTCGAACCAAAAAGCAGTTTTAGAAAATTTCGCATTAGTGGGGATTCGAACCAAAAATAAGTTTTAGAAAATTTGCGTTAGTGGGGAGTTGAATAAAACATTAATTAGAATTAGTATTAAAAAACATTTTGCTTAATTAATTTATAAAAATATGATATTATTTGGCTATAAGGAGATTAAGCAAAAATGAAAAATATAGTGAATAAAGTTGTAAAAAAATTAGGAATTGAAGAAGTACCAATAGTGTTTGATGCAAGTATTACTGATGATAGCAGACTGGAATTAAGGCCAACTGTTAGGATAGTAATAAACGAAAAGCATAAAGACAACTTCATAGAATATACAAAATGCATAGTTCATGAATATAGACATTTATTCCAAATCTTTTGGGCAAGATTAATGAATGATGATATAGCAAGAAGATGGAAAGAAGAATTAAGCAAAGCAATATCTTCAAGTAATTTAGATCAAAATTCAATTGAAGATTACTATTTCCAGGAACTAGAAATAGATGCGATTGCTTTTACACAAGTTTTTCTAAAGCAGCAGTATGGCATAATAGTAATTGAGAAGAATGAAAAGTACCAACAAATCATAGATTTATATAAAATAAGATATAAGCATATGATGTAAAAATAGAGAATCGTTAATAACAAAATTTGGCAAATAGATTCAAAAATAGACAAAGAATAAAAAATGTGATATAATATAAAAAAGTCACTGAAAGGATTAATTATTATGAAGAAAATTAATTTGAACTTATATAAAGATAGTTTAATATATTTTAATTTATATGATGTAAAAATTGATGATACTCGTGAAGGTATAGAAAAATTTTTACAAAGCATTGCAATTAATCCAAGTACATATAGAAAATGTAAAAAAGGTGAATTAATCGCAGGACCACGTTTAATAGACCAATTGACAACTCATTTTAATTATAAAATGCCAACGGCAGAAGAAATTGATATATTTGAACAATTATTTGATGACATTTATTATAAAATGTATTATAAAATTTATGATGATTATGATGAGGTGTTGAAACGTGTTAATGAATTATTAGATGAGCAATATACAATTTATCCCATTATTTTATTATTTAAATTATTATTAGTAATTAGTTCAAATAAAGATTATAATACTATAATTAATGAAAATATATCAGATTACAATGAACTTAAAAAATACATAAAGTTTTTTGATGATAATTTATATGATGTATATGAATTAATATATTTGACATTTGAACCAAATATAGCTGATGGATATTGGTTGAAAAATTATAATAATGGGTCTGCGTACTGTATTTTATCATCAAGAGCATATTATAATAAAAGATATATTGAAAGCATATTTTTTGCTACTAAAGCAAAAGAATTTTTATCGACTGACGGAAATATTATCAGAATGTTATTTTTGAATAATACTGTAATGAGTAGTTTATTATTTGTTGGAAATTATCAGGAGTGTAATGATATAGCTTTTAAACAAAAATTATCTTTGATGTCAATTAAATCAACGTATAAGATTTTAGAAAAGAGTGTAGATAAATATAATATTGTTTCTTTATTGGGATTAAATCGATATTCAGATATTATTAGTATTTTAGAAAATGGTCTAAGCATGAATTTGACATTGCTTACATGTTATATGATTGCGGTTTTCAAAGAAAAAGGCAAAAAAGAATATATTAAATTTTTTGATGATTTGGGAATTGAATTGTATGAATTAAAGGATCAAGAATATTTGAATACTTTAAATATTATACTTGTTAGTAATAGAAAAAGCTTACTTCCAAAACTAGAAAATTATGAAATTGAAAAATGGATTATAAATATTTTAAAAAAAATCGAAATCAAGTGAAAACTAAAGCTATAAGCGAAAAACGCTCCAGAAATGGAGTTTTTTTACTAAAGTTATATAAATTCGGTCGGATTTTGGAATTGTAACGTTTGACAAAATTTGGATATTAATGTATACTATTAGTGTTAAATAGGAGGTAAAAAATGAAAAAATTTATTAAATTGTTTTGTTGCATGATTGCATTATTTCTCTTTATGATCAGTGAAACCAAAGTTGAAGCAGCACATATTGTTATTGAAAGAGATGATAATCCTAGTGGTGTTGTAGTTTATTCTCTTGAAACAGAGCAATATTATATTGAAATTGATGAAGAATTATCAAAAGCATATATTTGGGAAATTAATAATGGTCATGAAGAATTTTTGGGTAGTTGTTCAGTTATAATTTATGATTCACATAATAATATAAAAGTATATTCATGCGACGAAAATTCTTTAGGTGAAGTGATTATCTATATGACAAATGATGATGAAGGATGTATTGTTAATTCAGTTGGGTTAGTAAGTCAAATATATTCAGAAAATACAACAATTAGAATTATTAATTAAATATTTTATTATAAAATAATATAATGATTTTAATGATAAGTGTAAAATAATTTTTATTTTTAATGAAAAAATAAATTTATCTGAATACTAAAATTAAGGTTGTGTCAAATAATTATGGAATTAAATGAAGTTATAAATATAAATAAACAGTACATAAAAATTGATAAATTGTATTATGTAACATACAAACTAAAAGAGGAATATAATTTACTAGATATGATCCCCAATTTTATATCACAAAATAATAATTTGGAAATTTTATTCGATAAAATTGAGGTTCCATTTATTTCTTCACAAAACATTTTTGATAGAAAAATAGTTTGTTTGATTTTTTATATAAAATTTAAGGGACTAATTAGATTGTCATTTTCATTTAACTCAAGAAATACAAAAATTTGGGTTAATCAAAAACTGATTGAAAATTCTAAAAAATGGAATATATTTAAAGATATATATTTAGAAAATGAAATAAATGAAATAGTTATAGAGCTGTATAATGATAGAACAAATAATTATGATTTATTCATAGAAAAAATACAGGAATATAATTTTGAGAATATATTTTGCTCATATTTTATTTTAGATGAAAAAAATAATAAATTATATATGTCTACTTTATGCCAAAACTCTTTTGATGTATATCCAAATATTGAATATTCAATTTATGATAAAGAAATAGAAATTAAGAAAAAAGCAGAAATAAATAAATTGGTTGATATTGGCATTTCTTCATATAATAACTTAATTATCTGCAAGGCAGTAGTATCAATTGATTTAATAGAAGTTTATGAATTAACACAAAAATTTATTTATAAATTAAATATTAATGAATATAAAAAACTTGAAAATTTTGTTAATAATCTTGATTTAATTTTTATTCATGATTTAATCAATTATATTAGAAAAATAGACGATTTATTTATCCAAAGCATCTTGTTAAATGAAATTCAAAGTTATTATCAAAACAGTATGTTAAATTTTATTAGAAGAGCAAAATATATATATGATTTTTATAAGATTAGCACTATATGTTTTTATTCGAAATATAATATAGGATTAATTATTTTCTATTATTCAATTCCAAAATATAAAAAGCGTAAATATCCTTTAATCATTATTTTGTCAAGTTCAATGACAAAAACATATTTAGAAAAGTTTAAAAAAAAATATTCAGAACAATATATTTTAGTTGAATGTACAGGATTAGGATCAGGTGCTGGTAATCAAATAAGTAAAAAAATAATTTTAGAAATTGTTGATATTGTAAAAAAATATTTTCCAGTTGATGAAAATAAAATATTTATCATAGGATATTCTGCAAATGCAACAACAGCTCTTGCTTTAACTGCAGAAAATCAAAAAACTTTTTTAGGCTGTGTATGTATAGGAGGAATAGGAAATATTTATTATCATATAGAGTATGCATATGTGTTTTATATTTATGGAGAATATGACAACAAATCGTGTTTAAAATATGCTGATATAATAGAAGAGTCTAAAAATATTAAAAAAGTTAGAATATTAAATTCGAATCATAATTTGATACAAAATGTTTTATATGATTATAACTATATTGATGATTTTCTTCGATATAGTGAAAAAATATCAAAAGATAAACATTTGGTTTCATATAAATGGTTTAGTAATCCATTAATAAGTACTCATCCCAAAATATATAATATTGAATTTATGAGTGAGATGAAATACGGTATAGTTAAAAAAATAAAAGATAATTATGAATATGAAAATATCAAATATATCAATTTATCTAAGATTAAAAAAAATATTGAACGAAAAATTTTTTATATTTTTGATAATAATTTTTGTATCGTGTATAATGATGTAAAATACTATAAAGCAGCGCAATCATTATCAGTGTTAAAAACACTTAATGAAAAAAATGAAATAAAATGTAATATTCAAATTTATTATAAAAATAAGATTAATTTATTTCATAGAAATAGTTATATTTTATTTGGATTTACAGATAAAATTTTATTTAAAAATGCAAAAGTACATATATATGATGATTTTGTCTCCTATGATGAACAGCACATATATGGAGAATATGTGGTTTGCCAAATAATTCCACATCCATTTTATTATTTTGAAAACATACTACTAATAAATACGAATCAAAGTAGCTTGTTAAGTAAATGTTTTTTTACAAGATCATTGTTCGTACCTTGTTCATACTCTAATGATTCTATATATGATTATAAAGCAATAATTTATATCAAAGGGAAATATTTATTTATAAAATAGGTGAAAATGTAATGAATATAGTTCGATTATTAGCAAAACAAAAGAAAAATAATAATTTAATCATTGATAAGAATTATTCTATATCATATTCTAGTTTATATTATTGGCTTCTTGACGTAATGAAAAAAGTTAAATCAAAAAAAGTTAAATCAAATAGTATAGGAATTTATATACCAAATTCAATTGAATTTATAGAGGCACTTGTGCTTTCACTTTCTTTGCGTACTCAAGTAGTGATATTTAATTATGATAATAATTTGCTTGAACTAAAGAAAAAAATTGAAAGTACACATATTGATACATTAATTATTACAAACTATTTTTATAATAATAATAAAGATTTTACTTATTATGCTTTATATAATAAAATTAATTTGATGATTTTAGAAGAAAAAGAATTGATATTTGATGAGTATAAGGAAAATATTCCAAAATACTCTAAAAAAAATAATTTAATTTTAACAACTTCTGGGACAACATATAATTGTAAAAATGTTGTATTGAATACTAATAAATTAATTTCTAACGCAATTGAACATATACATAATATTGATTTGAGATTTTCTGATTCAATGATAATAATTATCTCTATGTCTACTATTTCTTGCCTAACGACTCAAATATTTTCATCTTTAATAGTTGGGGAAAAATTGGTAATTACAAATAAGTTTGAATCTGTTAGTCATTATCTTGATTTAATCAAAAATCATAGTATTTCAGCCTTGTGTTTGGTCCCTTCAAAGTTCAAAATATTAAGTGAAAAATTAATTATAAATGTACCACAATATAGTTTCATAAAAAAAATTTGGATCGGCGGAGATAAAGTTGATTTTGACCTAGTTCATAAATTTATTAAAATTTTTCCAAATTGTACGATTTATAATGTTTATGGACTTACTGAGTTATCTCCTCGTGCTACAATGCTTAATATGAATAAATATATTTATAAGAAAGATTCTGTGGGTTATCCTATACGAGGTGTCAAAATAAGAATATTCGATTGTGAATATAAAAGAATTACTAAGCCATATGTTATTGGAAAGATTTTAATTAAATCAAAATATATTATGAAAGAATATTATAGAAATAAATTATTAACAAAAAAAGCATTTTATAAAAAAATGTTTATGACGGGAGATTTAGGTTATTTTGATAATGAAAACTTTTTATATGTAGTCGGAAGAGAAAAAAATATAATTATATGTGGAGGGGAAAATATTTATCCAGAGGAAATAGAGCAAGTAATTAAAAAAGTTGATGAAGTTGTTGATGCAATTGTATATGGTGAAAAAAATGCAATATTAGGGGAAATACCAGTTGCTTCAGTAATAAAAAATAATTTGACTAATATAACTGATGCTGAATTTAAAGATAAAATATTATCATGTTGTAAAAGTAATTTAACTGAAAATCGAATTCCTTTTAGAATAAAAATAGTTGATCAAATTAATAAAACTGAATCTGGTAAAATTATGAGGAGAAAATGAGTATGAACAATATTAAAAATTTTATATACACTTTTAAAATGTTTAAGCAATCATGTGGTTTTTTAGCTTTAATTAAAATAATTCTAGAATTAATTACGATGATTAAAGTTTTTGTAGAAGTATATTTTGTTTCTTTGATAATAGAGGAAATCACACAATCAATATCCAATACAACAAATATCTTTAATATTTTTAGCACAAAATTAATCATTTTAGGATTAATAATGATTAGTTTAACCATTATTTCAAGTATTTCACAAGTTGTAGATGATATTTGTTCGGAAAAAATGCAGAGATATTTAAGGTTGCAAACTATTAAAAAAGTGTCTGAATTGGGTATTGATAATTTTGATAATCCAAGTTTTTATGATAATATTAATCAAACAATTATTAATTCAAGAAATATGGATAATTTAGTAAGTGATGCAGTTACATTAGGTGTCACACTAGTATGTACTATAGTTTTATTTATAATGAGTTTTATGTTTAATTATTATATAGCCATTATAATTTTAATATTATCAATACCAGTATATTTAGTGGAAAAAAAGTATTATCAAATTATTTATTCTTGGGAGGAATTAGAATTACCTGTTGAAAGAGAAATTGGATATATAACAAATATTTTAACAAATAAAAATTGGGCAAAAGAACTTAGATTTTTTAATATGAATCATGAATATATGGATAGATATAATGAAAAAACAAAAAAATATATTCATGAAAAAACTAGGATTTTAAAAAGAAAAGGAATTCCTATGTCTGCTATTTCAATAGTTAACAGTATTGTACAGATAAGCATATATATAGTTACAGGAATTATTATCATAAATAATTATTCAGGGTCAATTTCAATATTCTATTACTATAGTGCCTTATTGATTAAACTTTTTTCATACACAAGACAATTATTTGCTTGTGGTGGTAGATTTCATGGATATAATGATAGAATAAATAGATATAAAAATTTTTTATGCAAAAATGATAGTTTAAAAATTCCAAATGAAGAATCAATTGTGATAGATAAAATAAACAGTATCAAATTTGAGGACGTTTATTTTAAATATCCAGGGAATGAAGAGTATACTTTGAATAATCTTTCCTTTGAAATAAATTCTAGTGAGAAAGTATTATTAATAGGAGATAATGGAGCTGGAAAATCTACAATAATTAAAATATTGTTGAAGTTTTATAGAGTTAATGATGGTAGAGTATTAATAAATAATTATCCAATTGAGCAAATTGTTACAGAATCACTAAGAAATCAGATTGGGGTTATTTTTCAAGATTATTGCATTTTTTCTGATACATATTCCTATAATATAGCATTAACAAAAGAATATAATCAAGAAGAAATGAAAAAAGTAACATCTCAAATTAATTTATCAAACATTGTCAATGAATGGCCCAATTCTTATGAAACTAGTTTAACAAAATTCTTTGATGTTGATGGAAAAGAATTATCTGGTGGAGAAAAACAAAAAATAGCAATTGGTAGATGTTTATATAAAAATTCATCTTTTTTAGTTATGGATGAACCAAATTCATCTTTGGATTTAAAGACTGAAAGTGATATATATAATATTGTATTAAAAGAAAATGAAAAAACTTTGCTTCTAATAAGTCATAAATTATCAAAAATAACTAATTTTGATAAAATTATAGTATTAAAATCAGGATGCATCGAAGCAGTCGGATCTCATTCGCAATTATATAATTGTAATCAATATTATAAAGAACTATATGATTTACAAGTGAAAAAATTTACACAAGAAGGAAAATAAATTAATGAAAATAACGATGGGAAATGAATTAAAAGAATGGTTAAATGGTAGAGCTAGAGAGTTTACATTCGGTGTCACAGAAAATTGCAATTTGAAGTGCAAATATTGTTATTTTTTGAATAAGAATAATAAAAATGTAATGTCATTTACCACAGCAAAAAAAGCAATAGATTATTTTTTAAATGATCCAATCCAGTATAAAGAAGAAGGCGTTATATTCGAATTTATGGGTGGTGAGCCATTTTTAGAAATTGAATTGATTGATGAAATTTGTGATTATATTTTACAAAAACTATATGTTTTAAAACATAAATGGTTTTACAGATATAGGTTTTTAATTACTACAAATGGAATGAATTATTCATCTGATAAAGTGCAGAAATTTATAAAAAAACATTATGGTCATTTATCTATTTCAATAAGTATAGATGGTAATAAAGAAAAGCACGACTTACAAAGAGTTCAAATAAATGGGAAAGGAAGTTATGATCAAGTTATAAAAAGTGTTAGTTTGTGGCAAAAACAATTTCCTAATATGTCAACGAAAGCTACTTTTTCTCATGATGATTTACCTTTATTAAAAGATAGTATTATAGATTTATGGAACAAAGGAATTAGATTTGTATCAGCAAATATTGTATATGAGGATGTATGGAAAGATGGTGATCCAGAAATATTTGAAGAACAACTTAATATGTTAGCTGATTATATTTTAGAACATGACTTGTGGATAAACAATAGTGTTAGATTTTTTGAAGCACAAATTGGATTCCCGTTTACACGTGAGGAACTCAATCAAGAATTTTGTGGAATGGGAAATCATATGATAGCAATTGATACAAAAGGAAATTTCTATCCATGCGTTAGGTTTTTTGATATTGCATTAAGTAAAAATAAACCTATAATATTAGGAGATATTATTAACGGTTTAGATGATAATAAAATAAAACCATTTAAGTTTTTGCAAAAAAAGAATTTTCTTGATCCTGAATGTATTGAGTGTAAAGTTGCTACTGGATGCGGTCAATGTGGGGGGTATTCATATGATATGTCAAAAAATCAAACTATATTTAATAGAACAAAATATAATTGTAAAATGCATCAAGCAAATGTTAGAGCAAATAAAAGATTTTGGAAACTATTTGAACTCAAAACTGGTTATATTTCTCCAAGAACAATGCTAAGAATAACTCCAACAACAAGTAAAGACACTTATTTATATATAATAACTGATTCTGAAACATTACCTATTTGCAATTATTCAAATGAAAATAATATACGTAATATTATGGATGATAATATGGTTATGAATGCATTAGAATATGCTGAAAAAAATGATCTATGTCCGATTTTTATTGGGGAATCAAAACTCAATACAGGTTTATATTTTTCTTTTAAAAACTCTAATAAGAATTGTGAATTTTCAATTCCTATATTTGATAATGGTTCGCTAATTATTGATAATAATACAAATTACTTAAGTCAAAGTTGTGTTTTAGTTGTGAATAGATTTAATATAAAAGATTTGCTTCATAATTGTGAATTGCTATACAAGAAATTCATAAGAATTAATTTTTCTCTTTCAGATTTAATATTATGGAATAATAATATGATTGATAATTTTGTTTTAAATTTAGTAAAAATTAAAGAAATGTATGGTAATAGTAAAGAATGTAACTTTATTACCGATATAAATAAGAATGATGATTTTGTAGATTGTTTATTAAATAAAAGATCTTTGACAATAGCACCAAATGGCAAATTATATCGTTGCCCTGGATTTTATTATTATAATGTTGAATCTTTTATAGGTGATATGAATGATAATTATGATGATTTAGATTTAGATTTAAATAGAATTTCTTGCAGTAATTGTAAAAATTATTTATGTAATAGGTGCGTTTTAGTTTCTAAGTATGATACGGGGAATGAATCTATTGCTAGTAATAGAATATGTTATTTATATAATAGAATAAAGGAGTTGCTTGTATAGATGAAAGAATATATATTTGAAACAAAGATTGAAGAAGAAGAAAAAAATGAGTGTGAAATACTATATGATGAGAGAGCTGCGTTGACTAGTTTATTGAAAAGCTTAAAGGATCATCCAAATAATCAAATAAATTTAAATGAAGTGAAAATTAGAAGAAAAGATGCAATAAAAAGATATAATTTATGGTGGGATAAAATTGTTGATAAATATGATTTAGTAGTATATGAAGATGCTAGTAGATATTTGGATTTTGAAAATTGTAGTATATATTTAATTAAATAGTAATTTGACAAGTAAGAATATGTCAATTAAAATAAAACTTTATGAAAGGAGAACAAAAATGGGATTTTTTTTAGATAAAATTTATAGTTCAAAAGCAAGAACTACTGCAGTTTCTTGTACTGCTTGCGATAATTATTGTAGTGGTGGATGTAAAGGTTGCGACAACGGCTGTAGAGGATGTCGTGGCGGATGTAAATGTTAGAAACACTGTTTTAATAAAAAATAATAACAAATAATATAAAAATAAATAAATAATTGACAATTAAACTTGTTAAATTACTATGCAGGTGATAAAATGAAAGAAAGAATAATTAAAATTGTAAAAAAGCATTCTCCAAAAAAAATTGATTTCAGTAAATTAGATAATGAATTAATTAAAATAAATTTAATTGATGACTTAGATTATGATTCAGTTAATTTAGCTAGATTAATAATTGATTTAGAAGATGAATTTGAAATAATTTTTGATGTAAATGAACTAGAGTTTGAAAATATAATTAATTTAAATTCTTTAATACTAATGATAGAAGGAAAAAAATGATATGGATACTTTTTTGATAAAAATAAAAGAAAGGTTGAGTAATATTGAGTTTTATAGGGATAGAATTGATTTATATAATTATTTTGAAGAATTGCCAATATTAGATAAGTATGATGTTAAAACGAATTTATCCAAATTTATTAACCAGAATAAAGAAAAAAATGAAATAAATGATTATACTTCAGGTTCGACAGGTATGCCACTAAATATAAAGTGGTACAAAAGTGATTATATGCGTTCAATTTTATATACTTGGGAATTGAGAAAAAAGCATAATATTACCCCACTTGATCGTTTTTGTACTTTTCATTCTTATATATATGATAAAGATAAAAAAATGTATTCACCTAAGATTTTTATTGATAAGTTTGAAATATCAATATCATTTTCTAAATTAAATTTATCATTCGACAATATGGAATTATATTATCAAAAAATATTAGATTTTAAACCTATATGGATGTATATAACTCCTAGTATATTTGATTACTTAATCTATTTTTTGGACACTAAAAATTTGCCATTCCCAGATACAATTAAAATAGTGGAACTTACTGGAGAAATTTTAACTGATGAAAAAAGACTGTTCTTTGAACAAAGAACAAATACTAAAATAATAAATCATTATGGAAGTAGAGAATTTAATTCAATTTCGTATGAATGCCCGTGTGGGAAAATGCATATAGTAGAAAAAAATGTATTTGTTGAAATAATAAATAAAAATTCCGAAGATATAGGAAATATTTGTGTTACAACATTATTAAATAATAAAATGCCTTTAACTAGATATAATTTAAAGGATAAGGGAAAAATCACTAGTTCATTTTGTGAAATTGAAAAGAAAATAAAACAAAATATAGATATTTTGGAAGCATCTGCTAATGATATAATAACTATTGATGGAAAATATTATGACTATAGTTTTTTTTCATATTTAATAAATAAAATAAATGAAGACAATAGGTTCCCTATAAAATCGTTTCAAGTAATTTTTGAAAATAATAATATTTGTTTTAATTTGTTTATGGAAAAAAAATATTATGAATTAGTTTCGCAACAAATAAAAATGCTCTTTCATTATGATAAAATTATTATAAATTTAATCTCTGAGCCTAATTTAATTATTAATAATGGAAAAATCAAATATGTTATAAATAGAGAAACTTTAAACAAATGATTCATATTTATTTTAAAATTAAAAATCAAAACATTTATTTTGTTAGGCATAAACGTATAGTTTTAATATTATTTTAACATTAACATTAATAGCTTATTTAATATAAAGGGGTTTAAAATAATAATATGCTTGAAATTAAAAGTAATGAAAAATATAAGATTATTAAAATAAAGTACGACTTTGTATATATATTTATTTGTCGTTTGAAAAAAGAAAATAATGAAGACATTCATGTCTATCAACATAAGAAAGCTTATGAGATGCTTAGAAAAATATTAGAAAAATATTTTGGTTATACGAATGTTATAATCATAAAAGATGCTAATGGTAAACCAATATTAGCTAATATCGATGAAATATGTTTTAGTATTTCGCATAAAGATTTTTATATTATTATTGCTATTTCTAATTTAAACGTGGGAATAGATATTGAAACCTATCATAACAATAATGATAATATCCCTAAAAAATTTTTTAGTTTGAATGAACAATCATATATAAATACAGATGATAATTGTCAAGAAAGATTTTATGAAATATGGACTAAAAAAGAAGCGTATATCAAAGCTACTAACAATTATAATTTTTTTTCAATGAATAAATTTGATACATTTGATAAAACTATTATAAATAATTTTTTTACTTTTAAAACGAATGAATATATTTTTTCTCTATATATAGACAAATATTAAATATAATGCTTAGATATGAAAATAAAAGAATTAATGATAATAATATTTAATAAAATTGTAAAAATGTTAATGCAAAATAATAATAATCAAAGATGATGTTAATAGTATTAACAAATAATATAACATTTTTCTACAATCACCCTATGCTATAATATTAGTGTAACCTAATATTATATGCGGAAAAGTTTAAAACTATACGCATTAATATTAAAAACCTTTAAATTTATAATTTTAAATTAATTTTTAAAATTACAAAGGAGGTATTATAAAATGCGTTGGACAAACGATTTTACACCGCTTCGAATACGTAGCGGTAATTATGATACAACATAATATTAAATGAACAATTAAATATTAAAGAATTGGCAATTATAGCTAGATACATAGTATCTAATTATGATTGCCTTTTTATTTGCAAAATTTAGTTATTGTATATGGTGTAAATTATGCCTTGATTACCCCATATTTTAACAAAAATCAACAAGGCTACAAGAACTAACAAAATGCAACATACAAAATAAGTATAATATATACGTATAACAACAAAATAGGACAGTTTGCCTCTTTGGAGGAGTCTGTCCATTTTTTAAATTATAATAAAAATATAGAAAGGATGAATAATTATGAAAATCACGTACAAATTTGCAGATGGCACAATTTCAGAAGTTGAAGTTTCAGAAGAACTTGGACAAGCCATAACAACATCAAGAAGAGAGGAGGAAAATTACGAAAGAAAAATGAGATATCACTGCCCTATATCAATAGACCAATTGGAGTATCAAGGAATCGAGTTTGCAGATCCTGATACTCCTTTTTCTTTATATGAACGAAAGTTAAAAGAACAAGAACAAAAAGCAATAAATGATTTCGTTATGAGCCACTTAACTGAAACACAAAGAAGAAGAATTCAATTGACCGCTGATGGTTTAACGACACGTGAAATAGCGGCAATAGAAGGTGTAGCACAACAAGTTATAGTTAAATCCCTTCAAGCAGCAAGGAAAAAAGCAATAGTACTAAAAAAAGAATTTGAAAAAAATTTTAAGAAATAGGGTGTCAAAAGTACCTAAAAATCTCCTTATAGTGAAAGGCATAAGAAACACAGCCTTTCGGATAGGAGGTAAATTATGAGTCACAAATTAAAAATCAGTGTTTCAAAAGAAATGAAAGATGGAATTGTCTCCACTAAAAAGATTAGTATTCGTGAGAAGATCTTAAGAAAATTATTTGGTCCACTCAAGAAACTAACGATTTTAGTTCCAGGAGATAGTGTTGATGAAGTAACAATCATCGAAACAAAAGAAAGTGGGTGTATAGAGAATGCCTAATGAACACGCAATACTATCTGCATCATCAAGCCATAGATGGTTAGAATGTACACCATCAGCAAGACTCGAATTAGAGTTTGAAGACTATGAGTCAAAGGCAGCTAAAGAAGGAACAGCTGCACACGCACTTGCAGAACACAAGTTAAAAAGAAAACTGAAGATGAGGAGTGATAGACCAGTATCAGAATTTAATGATGAAGATATGGAACTATACACTGATGATTATTCAGACTATGTGTTCGAACAGTACACCAAAGCAAAAAGGTACGATGAGAATGCTCAAATATTTATAGAGCAAAAATTAGACTTCTCATGTTATGTACCAGATGGATTTGGAACAGGAGATGCAGTAATTATTAGCAAAGGGAAAATGCAAATTATAGACCTTAAGTATGGACAAGGTGTGCTAGTAAACGTAGAACACAATTCCCAAATGATGCTATACGCTTTAGGTGCACTAAAGAAGTTTGGAAAAGAGTATGACATCAAAAAGGTAAGAATGGTTATATTCCAACCAAGAAGAGAAAACGTATCAGTTTGGGAAACAACAGTTACGCAACTTAAGAAATGGGCTGATAAGAAATTAAGACCAAGAGCAGAAATGGCATACAAGGGAACAGGTAATTATCAACCAGGAAGTCATTGCCAATTTTGTAAAGCAGCAACTAAGTGTCGAGCAAGAGCAGAAGAAAAGTTAAAACTAGCAAGGGAAGAATTCAAGATGCCACCACTTTTAAGTGATGCAGAAATTGAAGCAATGCTTACAAAAATCCCAGATATTAAAAAATGGGTTGAAGAGATTTGGGATTATGCAACGAGTGAAGCAGTAAAAGGAAACAAGTCTTGGGCTGGATTCAAAGTTGTAGAAGGAAAATCAAATAGAAAGTATGTAGATGAAAAGGAAGTTGCAAAAGCTTGTATAAATGCAGGTTATAACGACATCTACGTTAAGAAATTAATTACCATAACTGAAATGGAAAAGTTAATGGGGAAAAAAGAATTTGCAAGTGTGCTAGGTGCACTTATTGAAAAACCAGCTGGTAAACCAACATTAGTTGAAGAATCAGATAAACGACCAGCTATTGTAACAGTACAAAAAGAATTTGATGTGTATAAGGAGGAAAATTAAAATGTCAATTAAAGTAGTTACAGGAAAAGTAAGATTAAGTTATGCAAATGTGTGGGAGCCTAAAGCTCAAACTGAGGGTGCAAAACCAAAATATTCAGTATCAATCATTATTCCAAAAGATGATACTGCAACACTAGAAAAAATTAATAAAGCAATTATGGATGCAGCAGAACAAGGAACTGCAAAATTCGGTGGTAAGAAACCAAACCTTAAAGCAATTAAAACACCACTTCGTGATGGTGACATTGAACGTGAAGATGATGAGGCATATGAAAATGCATATTTCTTAAATGCCAATAGTTACCAACAACCACAAATTGTTGATAAAAACGTAGAACCTATCCTAGATAAATCAGAAGTATATTCAGGATGTTATGCAAGAGTGTCATTTACATTTTATGCGTACAACTCAAATGGCAATAAAGGAATTGCTGTAGGACTTGGTAATATTCAAAAATTAGCAGATGGAGAACCTCTAGGTGGTAAAACAAATGCTAGTGATGACTTTAAAGATTCTGAAGACTTTATTTAATAAAAACAATAAAGGGTGGTGGGAAACTACTGCCCTTATTTAGAAAGGAAGAATTATGAGTAAGATAAAAACTTTAATGTGTGATATTGAAACTTATTCAGATGTTGATCTATCCAAGTGTGGTGTTTATAGATACGCACAATCACCAAACTTTGAAATATTGCTATTTGCTTATTCAATTAATTTAGGACCAGTACAGGTAATAAACCTAAAGGAACAAGAACAAATACCAGAAGATGTAATTAAGGCAATAACAGATAACAGTGTTAAAAAGTATGCTTACAATGCAACATTTGAACGTATATGCTTATCAAAATATTTAGGCTATCCAGTAGGACACTACTTATCACCTGATGGGTGGTATTGCGATATGGTACATGCTGCAACACTAGGACTTCCTTTATCACTAGAAAAAGTAGGAACAGTGTTAGGACTAGAAAAGCAAAAACTAGAAACAGGAAAGAACTTAATTAAATACTTCTGCGTTCCATGTAAACCAACCAAGACAAATGGCAATAGGACCAGAAACCTACCACACCATGATAGAGAAAAGTGGAATGAGTTTATAGAATATAACAAAAGAGATGTTGAAACGGAAATGGAAATACATAATAGACTATCAAAATTCCCAGTATTAGATACTGAATGGGATAACTACCATTTAGATCAAAGAATAAACGACTACGGAATTATGTTAGATATTGACTTTGTGAATCACGCAATTAAGTGTGATGAAGAAAATACAAGCACAAATATTGAAAAAGTAAGATCAATTACAGGTGTAGCAAAACCAAACTCACCAAAGCAATTAAAAGAATGGTTAATAGAGCAAGGAATGACAAATGTAGATTCACTTGCAAAAGCAGAAGTACAAAGACTGCTTAAAGATGCTAGTGGAAACGTACAAGAAATATTAAAACTTCGTCAAGCAATAGCCAAGTCAAGTGTTAAGAAATATCAAGCAATGCAAAACGTTGTTGGAAAAGACTATAGAGCAAGAGGACTTATTCAGTTTTATGGAGCAAATAGAACAGGACGTTATTCAGGGCGTTTAATACAAGTGCAAAACCTTCCTCAAAACCATTTAGAGCCTTTAGAAGAAGCCAGACAACTTATACGAAATGAAGATTTAGACGCGACCATGGCCAAATTTGGGGGCGTGTCAAACGTTTTGTCAGAGCTAATAAGAACAGCATTCATCCCAAAAGAAGGACACCGCTTTATAGTATCAGACTTCTCAGCTATTGAAGCAAGAGTTCTTGCTTGGCTTGCAGGAGAAGAATGGAGATTAGAGTTATTCGAAAATGGTGGAGATATTTATTGTATGTCAGCAAGTAAGATGTTTGGTGTACCAGTAGAAAAAAATGGTGTAAACAAAGAGTTAAGACAAAAAGGTAAAATTGCAGAACTTGCATGTGGATATGGTGGAGGAGTAAATGCCTTGAAATCATTTGGTGCAATTCAAATGGGAATAAGAGAAGATGAACTTCAAGGAATCATTGATAAATGGAGAAGTAATAACCCTAATGTTGTTAAACTTTGGAAGATGATTGAAAAAGTAGCCAAGTACGTTATTGTAAATAAAACTGAATATGAGTGCTACGGCTTAACCTTTTCATATGAAAGAGGAATAATGTTCATAAAACTTCCAAGCGGAAGACGCCTTGCCTACTGCAAACCAAGAATGGCAATAAACAATTATGGCTTTGAGTCAATTACCTATGAAGGAGTAAATGCTGCTAACAAGTGGGATAGAATTGAAACCTTTGGTGGAAAGCTAACCGAAAACATTGTACAAGCAATAGCAAGAGATATCCTGTGTGAGTCAATGATGCGATTACACAAAGATGGATACAAAATTACAATGCACATCCACGATGAAGTAGTGTTAGAAGTACCAAATAACGTTTCTACAGTGGATGAAGTTTGTAGGATTATGTCGATAAGACCAAAGTGGGCAGAAGACCTACCACTTAACGCTGATGGATACGAATGTAAATTTTATAAAAAGGAGTAAATTAAAATGATTGAAATATTTAGAGGCTACGTAAAAACCAAAGATAAAAAACCAATTCAAAAGTTTGGTAATGACGAACCACTACTAACACTTGATGAGGCTAGTAAATATGATGAATACGCTGGAATCCTAAATGGAGAATTCACAGTGATTGATTTCGATGAAGCTGAAGATTCAGAAATTGCATATGAAATTGTAAAGAAAGAACAACTAAATTGTAGAGTAGTTCAAACAACACGTGGTAAACACATTATCTTCAAAAATTCACCATATGTTGTAAAAGGTGTTGTAAAAGCAATGAACGGACTAGGACTTCACTTTGACGTAAGATGTGGTAAGAACATGTACATCGTAGTAAAAGCCAAAGGAAAGGTAAGAACAATCTTGCAAGACTTTGATGAAACAAAAGAGATCGATATTGTGCCAAGATACTTTGCTCCAATTAAATGTGAAGAATTTAACTTCAAAGGACTTCGTGATGGAGATGGAAGAAACGCAAAATTATTTACACACATTATTACATTAGTAAGAAATAAGTTCACAAAAGATGATGCGATAAAGACAATCGAATTAATTAATGAATGTGTATTTCAAGATAGCCTTGATGATAGTGAAGTAAAACAAATTTGTAGAAACGATGCATTTAAGAACGTGCTAGTAGATGATGTAAAACTAGAATTTGGTAATCTTGAACTAAAACCAGAAAAGCAAACTGATATGTCAATGGCAGAGTTATTTGCTAAAAGCTGTAAAGAAGTAATCAGATATAATCCATCAACTGACTGGCTTGTATGGAATGGTCGTGTGTGGGAAATGTCAGAACTAAAAGCACAACAAAGATACATTGAATTTATTAAAGAGGTTTTAGATACTGCAGAAATTGAAATGTACAACGCAATCAATAATGCCACTGATGATAGTGAAGATGCTACTGCTAAAAAAGCCAAAAAGTATTTTTCATACGTTTTAAGAATGTGTGATGCAGGAAAAATTAGCGCAGTAATGAAACTAGCCAAAAGTTTCTTACAAATAGAAATTGATGAACTAGATGTAAATCCATTCGACCTAAATACACCTGATGGAATCATTGACTTAAAAACAGGAATTATGAAGCCACACGACTCAAGTGCGATGTGTACTAAAATGACAATGTTCTCACCATGTGATGGTGGAAAAAAGATGTGGGATGATTTCCTAAACTTAATAACTGACAATGATGAAGAATTTAAGAAGTATTTACAGGTAATTGGAGGTCAAGCAGTTATAGGCAAGATTTACCATGAAGGACTAGTAATTGCACACGGAGAAGGAGCAAATGGCAAGAGTACATTATTTAACACAATATTTGATGTCTTGGGAGATTATTCAGGCAAGATTCCAGCCGAAGCTCTAACTACAAGAGTAAAAAATGCTAAAGTAGATTTAGCTGAATTATTAGGCAAAAGATTTATTTTAGCATCAGAAACCGAAGAAGGTCAACGCTTGTCAATCGGAATGCTAAAGCAGATAGCAAGTGTGGATGATATAGTTGCAGAAAAGAAATACCATGATCCATTTACATATACACCATCACACCTAACAGTACTATATACAAACTACCTACCTAAAGTAGGATCAAATGACAAAGGAACCTGGAGAAGATTAATCGTTGCACCATTTAGTGTTGAAATAAAAAATCCACAAAAAGACTTTGCAGAAAAACTAATTGCTGCATCAAGTGGAGCTGTAATGAAGTGGTTAATAGAAGGTGCTCAAATGTTTTTAAAGAATAATTATAACCTTCCTAAATGTAGTGCAGTAGATGAAGCAATTAAGAAATATCGTGATGATAATGACTGGCTTAATGCATTTATAGAAGATTGCTGTATTACAGGTAAAAATGAAAAGTCTACAGGTGGACAACTTTATATTGTCTATAAAGAATGGGCAACTGAAATGGGAGAATACGTAAGAAGAAATAGAGATTTCGCAGAAGCATTACGTGTAGCAGGTTATGAATCAAAACGAATTAAGTCAGGAACTCAATGGACTGGTTTGTCAATTGATGCTAATAGGAAAGCTGGCAGAACAGTAGAGGATGACTTCCTAAACTAGAATGGTGGCAGATAGTGACATATAAATTATATACTTTCGTATGAGAAAAAAATATATACATTATATATAAAAAAAGTATATGTACCATATGAAACATCTGCAACCTTTGAGTTTTGGTGGCTTTATGAGAGAAAAAGAAATTGAGAAAAAACTAGTTGAAGAAATTACAAAGATTGGTGGCAAGTGTTGGAAATTCACATCACCTGGTATGAGTGGCGTTCCAGACCGTATTGCATTATTGCATGGAGGTAAGATAGGGTTTGTAGAAGTAAAGGCACCTAGAAAAACTTTAAGACCAATCCAAAGAAAGAGAAAGAAAGAACTCGAGCAACTAGGATTTAAAGTATATGTGTTGAATAGTATAGAAGAAATTGGAGGAATTGTAGATGAGATTACAAAGCAAAAATAATTATTGTAACAATAGAGCAAAAGGAGGTGGTGCAAATGAGATTCAATCCACATGATTATCAAGATTATGCAATTAAATTTATTATGAACAATGATGTAAGTGCACTCTTGTTAGATATGGGTCTCGGCTGACAAAACAGTAGTAACCTTAACAGCAATTAGAAACTTAATTATAAAAGGAGAGGTAAATAAGGTTTTAGTAATTGCACCCCTTCGAGTTGCCAAATCAACGTGGCCAGATGAAATAGCAAAATGGGATCACTTAAATGATCTAACATATTCAGTAGCAGTAGGAACTGAAAAAGAAAGAAAAGAGGCACTGAAAAAACAAGTAGACATTGTTATTGTAAATAGAGAAAATGTAGACTGGTTAGTCAATAAAAGTGGTTGTAAGGTCAACTTCGATATGATTGTAATAGATGAATTATCATCCTTTAAATCATGGAGTGCTAAAAGGTTTAAAGCATTACTTAAAGTAAGACCTAAAGTAGCAAGGATAGTTGGACTTACAGGAACACCATCATCAAATGGCTTAATGGACTTATGGGCAGAATATAGACTACTAGACTTTGGAGAAAGACTAGGAAGATATATAACAAGATTTAGACTTAAGTATTTCGAACCAGATAAAAGAAGCGCAACAGTGATATTTAGCTATAAACTATTACCTGGTGCAGAAGAAGAAATATATGAAGCTATATCAGATATAACAATATCAATGAAAGCAAAAGATTATTTGAAGATGCCAGACTTAATAATAAACGAAGTAGAAGTTAACCTTGATAATAATGAAAGAAAAACCTACGAAACATTAAGACAAGAAATGGTTGTTCAGATATCAGAGCAAGAAGAAATTGATGCAGTAAATGCTGCAAGCTTATCAGGAAAATTATTACAAATGGCAAATGGAGCAGTATACGATGAAGATAAAAGAGTACTTAAGATTCATGATAAAAAGCTTGATGCACTAGAAGACTTGATTGAACAGGCAAATGGCAAACCAGTACTAATAGCATATTGGTTTAAACACGACCTTGAAAGAATAAAAGAAAGATTCCATGTAAGAGAAATCCTAAACGATGAAGATATTAGAGATTGGAATAACGGACTAATTGAAGTAGCCGTAATGCATCCAGCATCGGCAGGTCATGGATTAAATTTACAATCAGGTGGATCAACAATGATATGGTTTGGACTAACTTGGAGTTTGGAATTATATGAACAAGCAAATGCTAGACTATATAGACAAGGTCAAAAAGAAACAGTGGTCATACATCACATAATTACTAAAGGCACAATTGATGAAGATGTAATGGCAGCACTTAAAAGAAAAGAAAAAACACAAAGTGCCTTAATCGAAGCGGTGAAAGCAAGACTAACATAGAAAGGAGGTAAACGAATGACATCAAAAGAATTCTTGAATAAACCATATGAGATTAAAAAGAAGATTAGATATCTAGAACTTGAATTAGATAGATATAAAATTATGATGAATTCAATACCTCAACCAAGTTATGGAACAGTTAGAGTGGACAAGTCACCAAGCAAGGATACACCAAATCAAAAAGCATTGGAAAAGTACTACGAAACTGAAGCCAAACTAAATGAAAAAAAGTTAGAACTTGAAAAAGTAATTGATGAGATAACAATTGTAATTGACGAACTTGAAAATGAAGACTACAAATTATTATTAAAGTACAAGTACATAGACATAAAGAATATGACTGAAGTAGCTAATGCATTGTATGTGTCAATAAGAACAGCACAAAGATGGCATAGTGAAGCATTAAAACTAATAACAATTTAAAGTTGACATACCTTGTCATAGCACGTCATACCTTGACATATTGAAACATAGGCTAAAATGTGATATGATATAATTGCGAGAATAATATAAACAAACAGGACTTCTAGGACATAGTTTCTATGAGGTCTTTTTTTCTGCCAATTATTTCTAGATAGTAAATAGAGGTATGATGAAGTAAATGATAGTTTTAAAAAGTTGAACCGCGATGAGCCATAATGAGCCATTGTGAGCCATTGTAATCTATGCCTAAATATGATATGATATAATTGCAAGAATAATATAAACAAACAGGACTTCTAGGATTAATTCCAAGAGGTCTTTTTTAATACCCTGGAGGAATGCGATGCCAAGAAAACCGAAAGTTCCATGTGCATATCCTGGATGTCCTAAACTTGTTGATAGTGGATATTGTGTGGATCATAAAAAGAAAAGAGATCAAGAATATAATAAATATGCTCGTGATGACTTCACAAAATATTTCTACAAGTCAAAAGAGTGGATTATTTTAAGAGCTGAACAATTAAAACTTCATCCATTCTGTGAAGAGTGTTTGAAAGAAGGTAAAGTTAAGAAAGCAAAAATGGTTGACCATATAATTCCAGTCAAACAAGGTGGTGCTAAACTTGATATAACAAACCTACAAAGCTTATGTTGGAGTTGTCATTCAAGAAAGAGTATCATCGAGGGTAGTAGATTTGGAAAATGATATTTTGGTTTGAACTTTTTGAAAATTTATGCATTCATTCAGGGGGTACGGCATCGATTATCTTGTCGAATTTTAGCACCAAGAGCGGGGCCGCAACTCCGCTTATAAAAAAATCAAATTATTCAAAAATCAATTTTTCAAAAAATCAAAATTCTTATAAAGGAGGAGCATTATGCCAAGTGGTGGATATAGAATAAATGCCGGAAGAAAAAAGAAACCTGTAGTAGAACAACAACTTGAAAGTGTAAAGAATGGTAAGCCAGTAGAGATATTAGACTTTGGACCAGACGCAATAGAACTACCAGAAACACCACCAAACCACTTGTCAGAAAAAGCAAAAGAAATATATGCAAATGTATATGAATGGCTAAAGTCAATTGACTGCTTAAAAGGAATCCATTCATACACACTAGAAGAATATGCTATTTGCAAGGCAAGGTGGATGGAGTGTGAACAAATGAACACAACACATGGATTACTTTTAAAAGATGCAAATGGAAAAATGTTAATATCACCATACGTTGCAGTAGGTAGCAAGTATTTAAAAGAGGCAAATGACGCATGGGCAAAAATTTATTCAGTAGTAGAGAAAACTAGAAAAACAATTTTAACTGAAGAAGAAAAAGAAATTGATGAACTAGAACTGCTATTTAGGAAAAAGGGAGAAAAGAAATGATGAAAGTAATAGAGTTATTTGCTGGAATTGGAAGTCAGACTCAAGCATTAAAAAATATAGGGGTAAGTCATGAGGTAATAGGTATTTCAGAAATTGATAAATATTGTATTAGAAGTTATGAAGCATTACATGGTAAAATTAACAATTTTGGAGATATATCAAAAATAGAAAAATTACCTCCTGCTGACCTTTGGACATATTCCTTCCCTTGTTTAACTGGAGATACATTAGTCATGACTAATAAAGGGTTAAAACAAATAAAAGATATTAAGGAAAATGAATTAGTTTTAACACATACTAATAAATACAAAAAAGTAGTAAAAAGTGTATGCATAGGAACTAAATCTATTTATACAATTAATGGTATGAGTATTGATGAAATAAATGTTACTGGTAATCATAAGTTTTTAGTTAGAAAGAAACTAAAAAGAACCAGAACAAAGCCTAGAAGATTTACTGAACCAAGTTGGATAGAAGTAAAAGATTTAACTAAAGATTATTATTTAGGTGTTGCTATAAACCAAAATTCCAAATTCCCAGATTATAATGGTATTGATTATGTATGGACTGATGGAAGAAAGAGTAGACATAAGAATTACATTTCATCATTATTTGAAAATCATAGTTTTTGGTGGTTAGTAGGTAGATACCTTGGAGATGGTTGGATACGAAGTCAATGTGGAATTGTGATTTGTTGTGATAAAAAAGAATTATTAGAGATAGCAGTTCATATTAGAAATTGCGGATATAATTATTGTCTCGTTAATGAGAGAACAACGTATAAATATCATATTTCTGATAAAGAATTAAGTGAATATTTAAGTCAATTTGGTAAAGGTGCAATTAATAAAACATTAACAAATGATATTATTGATTTGCCATGTGAATATCTAAAAAGTTTTATAGATGGGTATGCATCAGCTGATGGATGTATTAAAAAAGGTAAGTATATTTCAATAAGCTCAATAAGTAGAGAATTAATATATTCGGTAGCTCAATGCATTGCTAAAGCATATAAAAGACCTTACAGCATTTATAAAGATATTGTTGAAAAAACAGGAGTACTTGAAGGAAGAATAATAAATCAACATGATACTTATTCAGTAACTTTTAAATTAGAAAAAAATGAACAAGATAAAGCATTTTATGAAGATAATTATGTTTGGTTTCCAATAAATTCAATAAAATCAAATGGAGAAGAACTAGTGTATGATTTAGAAGTTGAGGAAGATCATAGTTTTACTGCAAATGGAGTGATAGTTCATAATTGTCAAGACGTTTCAGTAGCAGGACTACTTCGTGGAATAAATGAAGGAACAAGAAGTGGTTTATTATTACAAGTAGAAAGATTATTAAAAGTAGCATATGAAAATAACACACTACCAAAATACTTGCTTTTAGAAAATGTAAAAAACCTAGTAAGTAAGAGGTTTATAGATGATTACAATAGATGGCTTAAGTTTCTAGAAAGTTTAGGATATAAAAACTATTGGAAAGTATTAAATGCAAAGGATTATGGAATCCCACAAAATCGTGAACGTGTATTCTGCGTTTCGATTCTAGGAGACCATAATCCTTTTAAATTTCCAGATAAAGTTCCACTTGTGTTAAAACTAAAAGATATGCTAGAAGATGAGGTAGATGAGAGGTATTACCTATCGAAGAAGTTAATAGAGTGTTTTATGAGTAATGGCACAAATGGATATCCAAGACAAGAAAGATTTATTTCAAACCTAACAAGGAAAAATCAAGATATTGGAAATAGCGTAACAACACTAGCAGGAAACAGACCAACTGATAACTTTATTGTAGAACTAGGTAACTATTCACCAAGTGAGCATAGTGCTGCAAGAATAGTTGATAAAGATGGTATAGCACCAACTGTTATGGAAAACCACGGAACAGTCACAGCAATTGTAGAAAATGAATTATTAAAAGAAAAACTATGTAATTATTTAATAGATCAAAACTTTGTAAAAGAAGGAGATGTTGTTAATCATAGTTATTCAAGTTCAAGATTTAATAATCCAAAAGCTGCTAACAGTGAACACCAAGACTGCTCACCAACTTTAACTTCAAGACCAGATACACTAGGAGTTGTAATTAAATATCCAAACAACACAAAACAAGGATACTTAATAGCAGAAGATGGAGATGGAGTAGATATATCAGGAAGAGTTCAGTATCATCGTGGTACAGTACAAAAAGGACTTGCTCAAACAATTAAAACAACAATTGATGTAGGAGTAGTAACTGAGTCATTAAGAATCAGAAAACTAACACCACGTGAATGCTTAAGACTAATGGGATGGAATGATGAACAAATTGATAAAATAGAACAAGCAGGAATTAGCAAAACTCAACAATACAAGCAAGCAGGTAATGGAATAGTAATCCAAGTACTTGAAGCAATATTTAAAAACTTATTTAAAGGAGAAACAAATAATGAGTAGAATTTACACAGCTGAATCAGTAGCTAGTGGACATCCAGACAAACTAGCAGATTTAATCGCAGATAGTATTCTAGATGAATGCTTAAGACAAGATGAGAATAGCCATGTTGCGTGTGAGGTAATGCTTTCACATAACAAATGCTTTCTAGCAGGAGAAATTACAACAAAGGCAAAAGTTGATTATATTGAAGTGGCAAAAGAAGTAATTAAAGAAGTTGGTTATGATGCAGAATCAATTGAATATGAATCAAGAATTCACGAACAAAGTAGTGATATATTTGGAGCAGTTTCAAAAGATGAACAAGGAGCAGGTGACCAAGGAATTGTGTATGGTTATGCAATAAAAGAAACATCAAATTATATGCCACTACCAATTACCCTTGCTAATAGGTTAATCAGAAGACTAGAAGAATGTAGAAAGAAAAAATACATTATAGGGTTACTTCCAGATGGTAAAAGCCAAGTATCACTAGAATACCTAGATGATGAAACAGTAAACGTGGTATCGATTGTAGTGTCAGCACAACATCGTGATGATAAAGATATTGAAGTATTAAGACAAGAGATCAAAGATTTAGTAGTAGACTACGTGTTTGATGATTATGACTTAAGCAAAACAACAGTTCATATTAATCCATCAGGAAGATTCGTGATTGGTGGGTTTGTAGCAGACACAGGCCTAACAGGTAGAAAAATAATTGTTGATACATATGGTGGAAGAAGTCATCATGGTGGTGGAGCATTTAGTGGAAAAGATGCAAGTAAGGTAGATAGAAGTGGTGCTTACTTTGCAAGATACATTGCTAAAAATATCATAGCAGCTAACCTTGCATACGAGTGTGAAGTAACATTATCATATGCAATAGGAGTAGCAACACCAACAAGCGTAGATGTAAATACTTTTGGTACAGGACTATTTGAAGATAGTAAAATTGCTGATGCTGTAAAGAAAGTATTCGACTTAAGAGTAGCAGCAGTTATCGAAAAACTAGACCTTAAATGCCCAGTGTTTGCACAAACTTCAGTAGGTGGGCACTTCGGCAAGGAATACTTCTTATGGGAGAACACTGACAAAATTTGGGCACTACTTGATGCACTTGATGAAGGAAAAGAAAAATATAAACAGTTATCACTGGATATTTAGTAAAGCTTGCGGTATTGTTTTGGCTAGAAAAGGAGATTAGTCAAAATGGAAAAACCAACTATTAAATTTAATCGAAGAAAAGAAAGTGGTAATATTTACTACATTTTAGCAAGTGTAAGGGAAGCTTTAATGAAACAAAGAAGAATTAATGATTTCAATACATTATGGGCAAAAGTTCAAGGTTCTAAGAGTTATAACGAAGCTTTAGAACACATTTCGAAAGTTGTTGACCTGGTTGAAGAAAAATAAGAAAAATTGTTAAAAAAAAGTGTTCTTTCTTCATCTTTTCACTGGATATAATAAAACTTTTGCGGTATTGTTTTAGTGCGAAAAGCAAAAAACACACTAAAAGTTAAAAGGAGAACACACTATGAAAACACAAAAATTTGGAATCGAAATCGAACTAACAGGAATCACAAGAAAGGATGCTGCTAAAGTAATCGCAAAATACTACGGAACTAAAGAAGAATACGTTGGCGGAGCATACCAATCATACAGTGCACCTACAAGAGACGGGAGGGCATTTAGAATAATGAGAGATGGATCAATAATACCAGAACACAAAGATGGAACACCTGCAACTGATGAATACAAAACTGAAATCGTAAGTCCAATATGCACATACGAAGATATCGAAGACATTCAAGCAATCGTAAGAGAGTTAAGACATAAAGGCGCAATAGCAAACTCAAGCTGTGGAATACACGTACACATTAACGCACAACCACATAACGCAAGATCAATCAGAAACATCGTAAACATCATGACAAGCAAAGAAGACATCCTATTCAAAGCATTAGAAGTAAGTGAGTCAAGAGCAGCAAGATGGTGCAAGAAAAACGAAATGGAATTCGTAGATAAACTAAATAGAAGAAAACCTACAACAACTGATGCAATCGGAAGATTATGGTACAATGGTGACCTAGGAAGAAGATACCAACATTACGACCAATCAAGATACCATGCATTAAACCTACATGCAGTATGGCAAAAAGGAACAATAGAATTCAGATGTTTCAATGGAACAACACACGCTGGAAAGATTAAGACATACATTCAACTATGTCTAGCAATCAGCCACCAAGCACTAACACAAAAAGCATCAAGTCCAAGAAAGACTGCAACAACAAATGAAAAGTATACATTCAGAACATGGTTATTAAGATTAGGATTAATCGGAGATGAATTCAAAACTGCAAGAAACTTCTTACTAGAAAAACTAGATGGTGACATAGCGTTCAGAAATGGACGCCCTGAACCACAATTCGCATAAAAGAAAGGAAATGATAAAATGAGTAAATTATATGTAGCATACGGAAGCAACCTAAATATGATGCAGATGGGATGGCGTTGTCCCACTGCAAAAGTGGTTGGAACAGGAAAGATAATTGGTTATAAGTTAACGTTTAGACGTGTTGCAACAATAGAACCTTGTGAAAAAAGTGAGGTTCCGGTTGCAGTATGGAAAATTGAAGATAGTGATGAAAGAGCATTAGATAGATACGAAGGATACCCTGATTTATACCGAAAAGAAATGATTGATGTAGAAATGTCTACAGGAGAATACGTGGATGCAATGGTATACATAATGAATCTAGGAAGACCATGTATGCCTTATAAAGATTATTTAAACACAATCGTACAAGGGTACAAAGACTGTGGACTTGATCCATCGTATTTAAACGATGCATTAATTGATACAAAAAATAGAATATAAAAAAATAGTGTGTGATTCTTAAAACTTTGGAGGACTAAAACGGTCCTCTTTTATTATTCAAACAATAGGAGGAGTAAATGGCTAAGACTAGACCAAGAGGCTTTCCTAAACTGAAGAACTATAAGCCTACAAGGTTTATGCTGAAGTCAAGTCATTACGATAAAGAAAAAGCAGATTTTGCAGTGGACTTTATTGAAAGTTTAAAACATACAAAAGGTAAATGGGAAGACAAACCATTCTACCTACTTCCATGGCAAGAGCAAATCGTAAGGGATATATTTGGAATAGTTGATAATGATGGTAATAGACAATTTAGACAAGCATATGTTGAAATTCCAAAGAAGAATGGAAAGAGTGAACTAGCTGCCGCCATTGCCTTATTACTATTATTCTTTGATGATGAACCTAGTGCTGAAGTTTATGGAGCGGCTTCTGATACAAAACAAGCATCAATAGTATTTGAAGTAGCAACTGACATGGTAAAGAAATCAAAAGCATTGTCAAGGCGTTCAGATATATTAGAATCATATAGAACGATTGAACTTAAAGATGGGACACTTGGAGGTAAATACCAAGTATTATCAGCAGATGTTGGAACAAAGCACGGACTAAACATATCAGGATTAATATTCGATGAACTACACGCACAAAAGAATAGAAAGTTCTTTGATGTATTAACAAAAGGATCAGGAGATGCTAGAGAGCAACCCCTGTTCTTTTACATAACAACAGCTGGAGATTCAACTGAAAGTATATGTTATGAATTACATCAAAAAGCAAAAGCAATACTTGATGGTAAAAAAAAGGATTCTTCATTTTATCCTGTAATTTATGGACTTGAAAAAGAAGATGATTATACACAGGAAGATAACTGGAAGAAAGCAAATCCATCACTTGGGCAAACAATAAAACTTGATAGATTTAAACAAGCATATGATGATGCAAAAAATAGTCCATCTGAACTTAATATATTCAGACAATTAAGACTAAACACTTGGGTTTCAAGTAGAGTAAGATGGATGAATATGGAAGAATGGGATAAATGTAATAAAGAAGTTAATATTGAAGCGTTAAAAGGAAGACGTTGTTATGCGGGTCTTGACCTTTCTAGTTCTATTGATATAACAGCATTTGTCCTGGTGTTCCCACCAACCGAAGAAGATGATTATTATTATGTGTTACCTTACTTTTGGATACCAGAAGATACAATCAAACAAAGGGTAATAAGAGACCACGTACCATATGATGATTGGTTAGGATTAGGATATGTAAATGCAACTGAAGGAAATGTAATACATTACGA
The DNA here is from genome assembly GCA_001940985.1 of Mollicutes bacterium Phil14. Classification (GTDB taxonomy): domain Bacteria; phylum Bacillota_I; class Bacilli_A; order ML615J-28; family CAG-698; genus Tener-01. The sequence goes on along the minus strand of MSHB01000012.1, from coordinate 21,570 downwards.
ATATATTGAAAAGTTTATTGAAGAACTTGGAGAAATATACGATATTAAAGAAATTGCATACGATAGATGGGGAGCAGTTCAGATGAGTCAGAACCTAGAAAATAAAGGTTTTACTGTAGTACCATTTGGTCAAGGTATGGCATCACTTTCATTTCCAACAAAAGAATTATTAAGACTAGTGTTAAAACACCAAATTGCTCATGGTGGTAATGTACCACTTCGATGGATGATTGATAACGTAGTAGTAAAAAAAGACTCAGCTGGAAACATTAAAATGGATAAAGAGAAATCAATTGAAAGAATAGATGGAGCTGTCGCACTTGTAATGGCACTTGATAGAGCAATTAAGTGTGGAAATACAAATAAAGAAAGTATCTACAACGATAGAGGTATTATAGTTTTATAGGGTTCATCAATTGTGTTAAAGAATGAGCATTTATAGACTTTCTTGTCGCTATAATTCTTTCTTAATGATTGTAAAGGACAGTTATAAACGTTTTGTGTTAAAGTTTAGAGGTTTTATAGGGTTTTATAATATTTCTTACTCTTTGTGAGTCTTTATAGCAATTGTGTTAAGGAATGAGCATTTTTGCATCTTTATGCAATAAAAGTTCACGATTTGAAAAGTATTTCGAGCATTATTAATGAATTATTAATATTTGTGTTAAAAGTGCTCATTTATAAATTTATATAGTATGGAGGAAGTATGAACATAGTAAAGAAAAAAATAGATGATTTAAAGCCAGCAGAATATAATCCCAGAAAGGATTTAAAGCCAGGAGATAAAGAATACGAAAAATTAAAACGAAGTATCAAGGAGTTTGGCTACGTTGAACCAGTAATCTTTAATGAAAGAACAAAAACAGTTGTAGGTGGACACCAAAGGTTAAAAGTTTTAAAAGATTTAGGATACGAAGAAATTGACTGTGTTATAGTTGATATATCTCTTGAACAAGAAAAAGCATTAAACGTAGCACTTAATAAGATTAGTGGTGAATGGGATAATGCATTACTTGGAGATTTATTAAAAGAATTAGAAACAACAGGATACGATATTACCTTAACAGGGTTTGACTTATCAGAAGCAAAAGACTTATTTGGAAAAGGAACAATAGAAAATGTTCACGAAGATAACTTTAATGCAGAAAAAGAAGTAAATGAAATTACTGAACCAAAGACAAAGTTAGGAGATATTTACCATTTAGGAAACCATAGGCTGATATGTGGAGATTCGACAAATTTAGACTATTATAAAAAGTTATTAGATGGTGAGGTACCTGACCTAATAGTAACTGACCCTCCATATAACATTGATTATGGTGGCACGATATCAGGAAATGGTAGAGATATTGCAAATGACAATATGGGTGATAGTGAATTTTATGAGTTCCTAAAAGGATTTTATGCTGCTTGTTTTGAAGTAATAAAAAAAGGTGGACCAATATATGTGTTCCACTCAACAAAAGAAACAGTAAACTTTATAAATGCAATGGTAGATGCAGGATTCAAATATGCACAAACACTTGTATGGTATAAAAATCATTTCACATTAGGTAGACAAGATTACCAGTGGATCCATGAGGCAATTCTCTATGGATGGAAGGAAGGAGCAGCACATTACTTTATTAACGATAGAACCATTCCAACAGTTATTGAAGAATTAAGACTTAATGGTAAAAAGATGAGTAAGAATGAACTTCTTGAAATATTAAACAAAATTACAGGACTTGAAACTTCAGTAATACTGGATAACAAACCAACTAAATCAGAAGATCATCCAACAATGAAACCAATCACCTTATGTGCAAAATTAATTTATAATTCAAGTCACGTTGATGATATTGTATTAGACCCATTTGGTGGAAGTGGTTCAACATTAATAGCTGCAGAACAGCTAAATAGAAAATGCTACACAATTGAACTAGAACCAAAGTATTGTGATGTAATTATTAAACGTTACAAACAGCAAAATCCAAATGGTGTTATTAAACACTTTAGAAATGGTATTGAAATAGTATAGGAGGTAAACATGGGATTTTTATGGTTTGGTAAGAAAAGAGATGGACCAAAAGAAATAAGAAGTGGACCATCACAACAAATGCAAGATTTCATTAAAGGTGTAGATGTAGAAAACCAATTAGGAAATTGCAATAGTGGAGTAAGAGTAGATGAAGAAAGTTCAATGAGAACATCAGCAGTATATGCTTGTGTAAAAATACTAGCTGAAACTGTAGCAAGTCTACCACTTCATTTATTTAAAAAAGGGACAAATGGTAAAAATGAATTAGCGGAACAACATCCGCTTTTTTCATGTCTATATGAGGCACCAAATGATGAAATGACAAGTTTCGAGTTTCGAGAGATTATGATGACATCCCTACTTTTGTATGGTAATGCTTATGCAAGAATTATTAGAAAGCAAGGTCACGTAACTGAACTATGGTACTTAAAACCACAATACATGACAGTTGAACGTGACACTTTATCAGGAAAGATTAAATACACATATTCAGATGACATAACAAATAGAACCTATGTTTATAAACCTAGCCAAGTATTTCACATTAAAGGATTATCACTTGATGGTGTTAAAGGTTTATCTCCAATAGCTCAGGCAAGAGAGGCAGTAGGTTTAAGTTTAGCAACTGAAGAATATGGAGCAAAATTCTTTGGTAATGGTGCAAGACCTGGTGGAGTACTAGAACATCCTGGAATTCTAAAAGACCCAGAAAAGTTAAGAGAAAGTTGGAATCAAGTATATCAAGGAACAAGAAACTCACATAAGGTAGCAGTTCTAGAAGAAGGTATGAAATATCATTCAATTGGAATTGCACCAGAAGATGCACAATTTTTAGAAACTAGAAAGTATCAAGTAAATGAAATATGTAGAATTTTTAGAGTCCCACCACATTTAGTTGGAGATTTAGAAAGAGCAACATTTTCAAATATTGAACATCAGTCAATAGAGTTTGTGCAACACACAATTAGACCTTGGATAGTAAGATTTGAACAAGCAATTTCAAGAGCATTATTAAATCAAGAAGAAAGAACCATTTACTTTGCAAGATTTAATGTAGATGGACTTCTTCGTGGAGATTACAAATCACGAATGGAAGGTTATGCAGTAGGTAGACAAAATGGTTGGCTATCAACTAACGATATAAGAAGACTAGAAGACTTACCACTGATTAATGAAAGTGATGGTGGTAATGATTACCTAGTAAATGGAAATCTGATTCCAATAAGAAAAAAAGATGAGGAGGAAGATGAAAGTGAATAGTAAAAAAGAAATAAGAATGCTTCCTATTCATGAGTTAAGAGTAGATGATAACGAGAGTGGTAAAATCGTAGGCCACGCATCAGTGTTTGACTCGTGGAGTGAACTATTAGGTGGAATATTTCCATTCAAAGAAATAGTTAGAAAGAAAGCATTTGAAGAAACAATTAAAGTTGATGATGTTAGAGCTTTATTTAATCACGACCCTAATTATGTGTTAGGAAGAAACAAAGCAGGAACGCTAGAACTTGCTGAAGATGAAATTGGCTTAAAAGTTATTATTACACCGCCTGATACATCGTGGGCAAAAGATTTAATTGTAAACGTAAGACGTGGTGACATATCACAAATGTCAATTGGCTTTATTGTACTAGAAGATGTTTGGGGTACAAAGGACGGAGTAGACATTCGTGAAATTAAAAAAGTCCAATTATTTGATGTAAGCATCGTAACATATCCAGCATACACACAAACTGATGTTGGTGTAAGAGCAATGGAAGGTTACCATGAATACAAGAATAAACTGGATGAAGCACAAAATGCAAGCATACGTGCTAAAGAAAAAGCAAAACTTCAAAACATTAAAACAAAAATTAAAAATTTATAGGAGGAACAAAGTTTTATGACAATGAAGAAATTAATGGAAATGAGAGCTAAACGAGAAGATGCTAGACTTAAAGCAATGAGCATTCTTGATAAAGCTGAAAAAGAAGATCGATTCTTAACTGAAGATGAGCAGAAAGATATCGATAAAATGGAAGAAGAAATTCGTGCATGGGATGAATCAATCAAACGTGCAGAAAAGATGATGGCAATGGAACCAGAGGCAAAAGATGAAGAACAAGTTGAAGTAAAACCTACACCAAGTAAAGATACTGATAAACGTTTTAAATCTTTTGGTGAGCAATTAATGGCAGCTTATCGTGCATCAATGCCAGGTGGTAGAGTAGACGAAAGATTAACTACACGTGCTGCAAGTGGGTTAAATGAAACAAATCCAAGTGATGGAGGCTTTTTAGTACAACAAGATTTCGTATCAGAGTTATTAAAGAAAACTTACGAAACAGGAATTCTTGCAAGTCGTGTTAAAAAGATTCCAATTTCAACAAATGCAAATGGTTTAAAGATTAATGCAGTTGATGAAGACAGTCGTGCTAATGGAAGTCGTTTTGGTGGTGTTCAAACTTATTGGGAAAGTGAAGCCGATGAGTTAAGTGGTTCAAAACCAAAATTCAGACAACTTGAATTATCACTTAAGAAATTAACAGGTTTATGCTATGCAACTGATGAATTATTACAAGATTCAACAGCACTAGAAGCAGTAATTAAAGAAGCATTTGCAGAAGAATTTGGATTTAAGATTGATGATGCAATTTTATCAGGTAGTGGTACTGGAGAACCACTTGGTATTCTAAACTCAAATGCATTAGTAACAGTTGCAAAAGAAACAGGACAAACTGATAAATTAACAGTTGAAAACTTAATTAAGATGTGGAATAGATTATGGAGTCGTTCACGTGCAAATGCTGTATGGTACATTAACCAAGAAATCGAACCATACCTTTATACATTAAAGATTGGTGACACACCAGTATATGTTCCAGCAGGTGGTTTATCAGAAAAACCATATGGTACATTATTTGGACGTCCTGTAATTCCACTAGAACAATGTAGTGCGGCAGGAGAAGTTGGTGACATTATTTTAGCAGACACAGCTCAATACTTACTAATTGATAAAGGTGGAGTTCAAGCAACAAGTTCAATCCATGTAAGATTCTTATATGATGAAAATGTGTTCAGATTTATTTACCGTTGTGATGGTCAACCAATTTGGAACAAAGCATTAACACCTTATAAAGGAAGTTCAACAGTATCACCATATGTAACATTAGCAAAACGTAACTAGGAGTAACATATGGCAAAAGCATTAATTAAGTATAAAGTTCTAAAAGAAGCAGGTTTAATATTTGCAGAAGACTTAAAAACTGAATTTGTAGAACTTACAAATAACAAATCAGTTGATTTTATTATTGCAACAGGTCCAGGATCAGTAGCAAACACAACAATTACAATCCTTGCTAAACTTGAAGAAAATGGAGAAGAAGTTGCAATTCCTTTCAAAGAAAAGATTGGACAAACAACATATAGTAACATTGAAGCAAGTGGTAAAGAGTTTACAATTGGAGGAACTGAAGATGAAAGTGGCTTTATCGTGTTAAGCGTGGATAGTATTACACTAAAGGGTTTATACGATAGAGTCGCAGTTAACTTAACAGGAGTAAGTGAATCAACAGTTGTTGGAGTAATCCTAGCAGCTAAATATGATCCACGTTATTCAGAATAAAAGGAGGTGTGAGTGCATTGTTAACGTTAAGTGAGGTTAAAAACTTTTTAAGAGTCGATGATGAAGAAGATGATGCACTCATTACTTCATTAATCATAACCGCAAAAGCACTAATTGAAGAAATCATAAGAAGAAAACTTGAAGAATACGACACCATTCCAGAACCAATTAAACAAGCAGGATTAATACTTGTTGGAACACTTTACGAAGAAAGACAAGTATCAAAAAGTGATAAGGAAGGAGTATCGATGAAAGATACAATTGACTTAATTAGAAGAATGTTATTTGCATATAGGAAGGATAAGTTCTAATGGAAATAGGAAAGATGAATAGAAGGGTAAATATCCTAGAATGCATAGTTGTGCGTGATGAGTATGGTGGAGAGGAAAAGTCGTGGATAGTTAAAAAGTCAGTATGGGCAAATATTAAGCCTGTAAGTGGTACTGAAGTATTTAAGGCACAACAAGTAGAAGCACAAAATGTAACTTCAATAATTATTAGATACCGTACTGATATAAGTGTACTAAACCGAATTGAATATAAAAATAAACTATATGAAATTATTGGCGTGTCAGATGAAGAAACTGACCATAAGAAATTAATACTTAATTGTAAGGAGATAATTACATATGGGGTATAGTGCAAAACAAAAGAAAGTTAAAGTTGAAATTGAGGGTGCTGAAACAATTGTAAAAAAGTTAAAAGCAATGGATGAAGCAGCAGGAAGTGTACTTATGCAAGCAGCTATGGAAGGTGGCAAGATTGTACTTCAAGATGCAAAACAAAATTGTCCAGTTGATACAGGAACACTTCGTAATAGTTTGAAGCTTGTAAAAGATAAGCAAACAAAAACGAAAGCTACAGTAAAGATAGATTTTGATAGATCACTTACCTATGGCACACATGTTGAACTTGGCACTAAACATAACGCTGCAAGGCCATTCTTAAGAAATTCAGTAGATGAAAATCAAAGTGAAATAAACCTAGAAATTACTGATGCAGTATCAGATGCCGTAGGAGGAAAGATGTAATGGATATACTAGAAGCCGTTTATACATATTTATCAAAAAACGACAAAATTAGACAAGTAGTAGGAGAACGAATATACCCAAGGCTTTTACCTCAAGAATGCTCACTTCCTGCAATCGTATATCAAAGTGTTGTAGCAAATTATGATTCAGCATTACAAGGTGACACAGGTTATGTTAGACAAACAATTCAGATTACAAGTCATGGTAGAACCTATAAGGAAACAAGGAAATTATCAAGACTTGTAAAAAAATCATTCCAAGATTATAGAGGAGATTTAAGCGGCTTATTCATCGAGGCCGTTTTTATTAAAACCGATTTTGAAGTAAGTGGTAATTCATCACTTAAATTTGATGTGGATGAATTTATGGCTGCTATCGAATTCGAAATACATTTCAACGAACAAAAGGAGGAAAATTAAAATGGCAATTGCTGGTAAATATGGAAAGATTTGTATTAGCACAGGAAAACAAATTGCAAGTGCTAAAAGCTGGTCATTAGAGTTATCACTAGATACTTTAGAAACAACAGCTTTAGGAGATGAATGGAAAAAGTACATTGCAGGTTTAAAAGAATGGAGTGCATCATGTGAAGGTGACTACGCAATATCAACTGATACTGAGGGTCAAAAAGCATTACAAGATGCATACTTAAATGGAACAGTGGTAACAGTTGAATTATATGTTGATGCAACAAACTACTACACAGGTAGTGCATACATTAGCAGTTTATCAATTGAAGACCCAGTAGATGATGTAGTAAGTTTCTCATGTGAATTTACAGGAACTGATGCATTAGAATTTGAAACAGGAGCATAGGAGGTAAAAGTAAATGAAACAAGGAATTACATTTGAACTAGATAAACCAAGAACATTAAGATATGGAATAAATGCTCTTGCAAAAATCGAAGACATTACAGGTAAGAACTTAATGAAATTAGATTTAACTAATATTGGTGTTAAGGATTTACTTGCTATTGTATACGCGGGACTTTACCACGAAGATAAAACACTAACAATTGAAAAAGTTGGTGACTTAATTGATGAACATTCAGATTTAAAACAAGTTGCTGAAAAAGTAGGAGAAGCCTTGACTTTAGCATTTGGTGATACCAAAAAGGTTGTAAAAGCGGGGGAATAGAAGCCGCCACTTTAAATATATTTACTTTATGCGATGATGCTGTAATACATTTAGGACTTGATCCACTTGAAGTTGGTAATTACACCCCTTATGAAATAATGCTAAAAGCTAGGCAAAAAGCATTTGAAAATCAAGAAAAGTTTGAAAGTGACTTAACACTTGCTTGGCACATTGAAGCATTTGCAAGACAAAAGAAATTACCAAAACTAGAAAAGTTAATTAAAGATTCAAGAAAACCTAAAACAAAAAGCATAAGTAAAAGTGATATGATATTAAAAGCTATGGCGGCAGAGAAAGGAGTAATCATTAAATAGGAGGAACATATGGCAGTAATTAGAAACCTAGTTGTTAAGATATCAGCAGACATTTCCTCATTATCAAAAGGATTACAAAACGCCCAAAAAAGTTTAGAGAAAGTTTCTAAAGCCTTTACTAAAATTGGTACAACCTTAACAGCATCAGTTACCGCACCAATTGTAGCCCTTGGTACACAAATAGTAAAAACATCATCAGAGTTTGAACAATCAATGGCCAATGCTGCATCAGTTGCAGGAGCAACAGGAGAAGAACTACAAAGAATGACAGACATTGCACGTGAGATGGGTTCAAAGACAGTCTTTAGTGCAAGTGATGCAGCTGATGCAATGTACTATATGGCTTCAGCTGGTTATAAGTTAGAACAAATGGAAGCATCCCTAGAGTCGACCTTAAACCTAGCATCAGCTACAAAATATGGTCTTGCTGAAACAACCGATGTAGTAATTGCAACACTTAACCAATTTGGACTAGAGGCAAGTAGTGCAGATAGAGTAACAAACGTGTTTGCTGCATCAATTGGTTACTCAATGGCATCAATGGAAAAGTTAAGTAATTCAATGGGGTATGTTGGGCCAGTTGCACATAGCCTAGGTTATGAACTAGAAGCAACAGTAGCAGCCTTAAGTGTTTTATATGACTCAGGTTATGATGGATCTACAGCTGGTACATCACTTCGTCAAGCTTTTGTTGCATTGATGAATCCAACGGCAGTAGCACTGGCTATATTTGAAGAATTAGGATTAGAGTATGATTTATTAAATCCTGCAACAAACGACTTTGCTGATATCGTTGATAGACTAGGAGAGTCTGGTATGTCAACTGCACAAGCAATGGAGATATTTGGTGCTCGTGGTGGACCTGGAATGCTAGCACTACTTAACAAAGGTGGAGATGCCATTAGAAAAATGGAAGAAAGCATTACTGATACTAATACTGCAAACGAAATGGCAGCAATCCAACTTGATACCTTAACAGGACAATGGAAGATTTTAAAATCAGAAATTGAAGAAATTGCCATTTCATTTGGAGATGTCTTAATTCCAATAATTAGAGATTTTATTAGTAAGTACATTTCACCACTTACCCAAAAACTAATGAAACTAGAAGATGTAGAGAAACAGCAAATAGTAAAGATTGCTTTAATTGCAGCTTCCCTTGGACCACTACTACTTGCTGTTGGTAAAATCATTTCAATTGTATCAACCGTACTAAAATTCTTACCACTGTTATTTTCTAAAGTAACATTAATAATTGGAGTAATTGCAGCAGTTATAGCAGGACTAGCACTACTTTATAAAAACAATGAAGAGTTCAGAAACAAAGTGTTAAAACTGTGGGAATCTATTAAAAGTGGAATCCTAAAAGCAGTAGAAGTAGTTAAAGTATGGTGGGAGAAAAACGGAGAAGCAATAAGGAGTGCTGTTTTAAAAGCATTAGAACTTGTTGCAAAAGTAGTAGTAAAACGATTTGAGATGATACTAGGAGTTGCTAAAAAGGTTTGGCCATATATCAAAGAAGTAATTGTAGATGTGATAACTGCATTTAAAAACTTTTGGGAAAAGTATGGAGAAAAGATTAAGGAAATGATAATTGTAGCCTTTAATAAAATTGAAGAAGTAATACAGCGTGTCCTTGATAATGTCTTAATACTATTTAAGAAAGTATGGCCAATGTTAAAGCAAATAGTGACTGACTCCATAAACGGAATTAAAAACGTAATCACGCAAGATGGAAATGGCATCATGAATGTGATAAAAGGTTTAATCAATTTTATTGTAAGTATTGTAAAAACGTTTATTGGTGTTTTAACTACAGCTATGCAAAATTTGTTAGATCAGATTATGCCAATATGGGAATCAATAAAAGGTTTATTTGTAAACTTGTGGGAAACCATAAAAGAGTTATACGAAACATTAAAACCAATATTTGATTTACTAGGAGCAATCATCCTAACTTTATTTAGCATTATAAGTGGTGTTATTAATGGAGTAATAGCTTCCCTTGGACCTGCAGTGAAGTCAGTAGTTGAATCAATAAACGTAATACTAGATATCATAAAAGCTTTATGTGCATTCTTAAGAGGAGACTGGAGCCAGGCTTGGGAATACGTAAAAGAAGCAGGTATTGACTTTTGGGAGTCACTTAAACAGTTTGGTCTATCATTTTGGGAATTCTTCAAAGGATTTGCTGAAGGGTTTATGAAATTCTTTGGACCAATGAAAGATACAATTGTAGGGTTTCTTGCAAGTGTTTGGGATGCTATTTGTGTATGGTGGACAAAAGTTTGTGATGGATTTACAGCAATTGGTAATTGGATATGGGGCTGGTTAGAACCAACCCTTAATGCTATAAAAGATTTCTTCGTAGGAATTGGTACAAGTATAGCTGACTTTTTCAAAGGTATCGCAACAAAAATAGGTGACTTCTTCGTAAGTAGCTTTAATGGAATAAAGACAACACTAAATGATATTTGGACAGCCATTACTGATAAGTTTAATAGTATTGGAGATTTCTTTTCAAATATTATTAGTAATGCATTCAATTGGGGTAAAAACTTAATTGATAACATAGGGAAAGGAATTGAAGCAGCATGGGATAGTTTAGTTAGTGGACTAGAATCAGTAGGACAGTCAATTGCAGACTTTTTAGGATTTGGTTCACCTACTAAAAAAGGACCAGGTAGTTCTGCTGATGAATGGATTCCAAACCTAATGAACATGATGGCTGATAATATGTATGAAGATATTCCAATGATAAGACTTGCTGCCCTTAATGTTGCAAGTGCTATGTCTTTGTCAACTAGTCCAAATAGAGCAATGGTAGGAACAGGAACAAGTCCATTTGGAGATTTACTAAACGGATTACTTCAAACATCAAACGTAAGCCAAATGCCAAGTGATACAAATAAAGAAATCGTACTACAAATTGATGGACAAACTTTTGCAAGACTAATTGCACCAAAGCTAACTAAAGAATATAAACGAAATGGAATTACATTAAGGGAGGTATAAAATGGATTTTTTCAAAATAAATGGGAGAGCCATTAAGCCTCCTAAAGATGTAGGTCATTCAATTGAGATACTAGATAAAGTAGAAAGAACAATGAATGGCACAATGGTAGTAGACATTGTAGGATCTAAAAGAAAAATAGATGTATCGTGGGACTACCTAGATAAAGCAAATATGATAATTTTGCAAGAAGAATTAAACAAAAGCAGTTTTGTAAATGTGACTTATATTGATAGTGAAACAGGAGTTGATGTAACAATTGAAGCAAAACCAAGTGATATTAGTTATCAAACAGGTTATGACTGGGTAAAAAGTGAAGTTGTGTGGAAAAACGTTACAGTCTTCTTTGAGGAGAAATAGTTATGTCATACTTAAATAATCCAAGACACATACTTGGTAAAGTTGAGATAATTTATTCAGATACTGACATTTCAAGTATTACGGATATACTTGAGTCAAGTAACTCTAGTATTAGTCATCCATATGAAGTATACCAAACAAACCTTGCACCAAGTGTTAAAGCTTGTACAATGGAAGGTAATGCTATAATGGATGGTAGTTTTCAGATGATGGATGATACGTGTATAGTAGGATGGTGGAGTGGGGAATTATCAAAAAGTGATAAAACATTTAATACACCACCTACACTTGAAGTGTTTTTTATTAATCGTCCAATTAATTCTTGGATGATTATTGGAGATAGTAAACTAAACCAATATCCAGTAGATTTTAGTTTAGAATATAAACTAGATGGAGTGGTTATAAAGACTGAAAACTTTACAGGTAATACTGAAGTACAAAAAAAGATTTATACTGAACTTAATGAAGTTACATCAATAAAAATAACAATTACAAAGTGGAGTACCAAAAATGCTGTAGTAAAGTTATTAAAGTTCTTTGACCTGCTTGCAGAAACATATTTAGAAAGTGATTTGCAATCATTTGAAGTAAATGAAGAAATGGGCTCAATTGATGGAAACTTTGCACTAAGTTCAGACACCATGACAGTTTCCATATATAATAAGGACCGAAAATTTAATGTTGGATATTTAAAGAACCTACTAATACTAGATAGAAAAGTAAAACCATTTATAGGAATAGAAAAGAATGGAGTAGTAGAATATGTGTCTTTAGGTACATTTTATTCAGATGAATGGAAAGTAGATCAAGATGGACAATGGGTAAAGTGTACTGCAGTTGATAGACTAATAAGACTACAAAACAAGATTTACGTAGGATACCAATTAGCCTATAAAGTTACACTTTATAATATTGCATTAGACATATTAACAAAAGCTGGACTTAAAACAACTGAATTCATTATTTCAGAAAGTTTAAAAGAAACAACAATTCCAAGTGCCTTTATGCCAAAACAGTCAGTGTGGGATGCATTACAAGAAATTGCATACACTGGTCTATGTAAAGTGTTTATTGATAGAGATGATAAAATTAATATACTTGCAGAAACTGATGAAGCATTTGATACAGGACTAGAAATTAATCCTAGTAATATGTTTAGTTATTCATCAAACATCCAACTAACTGAATTTGCAAATAGGATTTCAGTAGAGTATTGTGATATTGAATTATCAGAAGATGTGGTAGAAGCGGCATCAACCTGGATAACATTAAAGAAGGGTGAGCAAGTTGAAGTAACACTAGACTTTAGTGTAGATATTGCTTATGCTACAATTTCAATTAATACACCAAACATTACTTTATCAAATTTCCAAGCAGGTATTAATGCATGCACAGTAACACTAACTAATGAGCAAGATGTACAAAGACAAGGAACACTAAAGGTTGAGGGTAATGCAATCGATGTTACATATAGAACACTTTCAATTCAAGATGATGATAGCGTAAGAGATTATGGAACATTTGAATACAAACATCCTTCAACTCAACTTATCCAATCAAGTACACAAGCAAAGAAAATTGCACAAACATTACTTAATAAAATGAAAGCAGGAGAAGGTGTAGTGACAAGTGTTTGGAGAGGTAGTCCAGACTTGCAAGTATCAGACAAGTATACATGTAAAGACCAATTTGGAGATATTAACGAATTTATATGTGAATATAACAAGATAACTTTCGATGGTGGATTGAAACAAGAAACTAGAGGAAGAAAAGTAACAAAGGAGGAATAATATGGCTAATTGGGTAGAACCCAAAAGTAATTATGTGGCAACTGACCAAGTAACACCAAATATATTTAATACACTAGCTGAAAATGAAAAGTTTCTATATGAGATAAGATGCCCAATGGAAGTACAAGAATCAGATGGAAGTGTTACAAAAATTAATTCTTTAGTATTTGTGGAAACCACTACAAGTGGAGTATATAAAGCCAAATACAAAAAGAGTGATGGCACACTAGTTGAAATACCAATTGAAGCATCACAAAGTGTAAAACTAAAATCATCAAGAAGTATTGGTATACAAGGGTTAGACGCTGAGTCAGCATCATTCAATGGAACATCAGCTGTTAAAATTAAAGTAACAGGAGTACCAGCTGAACTATTATATGGAACAGCAGAAATTGATATAACGGGTAATGCAACAAAAGCAGAAAAAGCAACTATGGCTGATAAGGCAACACTTGCGGATAGAGCAACATATGCAGAAAGTGCAGGAACAGTTACTTCGGCAGGATATGCAGTATCGGCAGGAACGGCAGAAGAAGCAGAACACGCAGCAACAGCCGATTTGGCCTCAAAGGCCACTTCAGCAACCACTGCTACATCAGCAACAAATGCAACAAAAGCTGGAATGTTCAATGGAAGTTTTACTGAATTTACACCTGGAACAACAAACCTTTCATTTGGTACATACATGATAAGAACTATTATAAATGATGAATCATCACAAATTGGTGGACATGGTACCTCATTTACTGACATCATAACAGTGGATGAAAAACTACAAGATGAGTATAGTTATAGATTTTCAGAATACTTTTGTGGACCAATTCACATTTATAGTGGAAACTCATATGAGTCACCTTGGTTTAGAACAGCAAGAATAAAATATTATAGTTATTCATATTCAAGCAAACAATTCAAAGTAAACTTGTATGTTAGTTCATCAGGTGGGTATGCAACTTCAAATACCGATGTGAATGGGACACAATTATACCCAAATACCCTTGCTTCAAGTATTTCAAACTTAAAGTATAAGATGTATTACAAGAGAATTTTATAGGAGGAGAAAATGACAGCAACAATAATTAGTATCTTGTGTAGCGTGATTAGTGGTATGACACTTTTCTTCCTACAAAGATTTTTCAAGAATAAAGAAAAACAAGATAAACTAAAAGAAGAAGCTAGAAGAAAAGAAAACATATTAATTCTAAAGTCAATAGATGCAATAGGAAAACTAACCTATTCAAATGCTGTTGCACTTCGTGATGGTAGAACTAATGGAGAATTAAAAGAAGCATTAAAAGACTATCATAATATAAGAGAAGAATTATATGATTATTTATTAGAACAAAATTCACATTCATAAACGTTTCACTGGATAAATTGATTTATTAGTATATACTTTTGCTTGACCATAAAGTGGAGGTAAAAAGTATGGAAGAAGAAAACTTAGTAAAGAAAGAAAAACGTGTAAGAACTGAAGAAGAAATGAGGCTTGAAAGACTATCAGACAGTAGATCAAAACTTAAAGTTATTCATATGCTGAGATGGAACCTAAATGTAATATTTTCAGATGTAGGAGATACGGAAGAATACATCGAGGCAAATGAAACATTAAGTGAAATGGAAAGGTTAGTCTGGAAATATATTGATGAAGGAATCGAGTATTAAGGTGTTGGAAACAATGCCTTTTTATTTTGCAAAGGAGGTGATGATAAGTGAGAGTGGCAGAACAGTCACCGAGAATAGCAGGAGATGGAACAATAAGATGGTATCATGGTGATACTTTTATTTTAACCTTTGAGTTTCATTTGAAAGATTCGAATGGAAGTGATATTGAAGCTAGTGAATCAGATAAAATAGAAGTTTATATTAAAGACTATAGAAACGAAATAGTAGCAAACTTCACAAGTTATGGAAGCACAAAAATTGATGTAAATGTAACTAAAACAATAAGTGAAAGATTAGTTGAGGGAGTATATACTTTGAGTGCTAGATTTAATGGAACATTTGTGACCACACTACTTAAAAATAACAAGGTGGTGGTTGAGTAATGGTTCATTCAATAGATGTTTATCTTCACACCACACTAAGCCAAACAGTAGACCTTAAATTAAAATCAAACCTTGCAATTTCAGCAGAAATGAAAATGAGCATAATTAAAGACCATGCTCAACTTTCCAATCTTGATTATGAACATTCAGGACACACAGGATTTGTATCCGTTGTGATGTTTAATGAAGAACTATTTAAGAAGGTAGATAAGATAAATGGAAAAAAATTATCAACGGAAGATTACACAACCGAAGATAAAGAAAAGCTAGATAATATAGATCATATTACTAGAGATGAAATTATAAATATTTTAAATCATTAGGAGGAATAAAAAATGGCAAAATATTTAGATTTAAATGGCTTGCAGTCATATCATAATGGAGTCAAAGGATTACTTGCAAATAAAGTAGATAAGGTAAGTGGAAAAGTACTGTCAACCAATGACTTTACAACAACACTTAAGAATAAGCTTGATGGAATTGAGTCAGGAGCTGATGTTAATAAAATTGAAGTTGTTAAAGTAAATGGTACTGCATTATCCCCAGACTCAAGTAAAGCAGTAAACGTATCAGTACCATCAAAGTTAAGTCAATTAACAAATGATATGGGATTTGTTTCAAGTCACCAAGACATTAGTGGAAAAGAAAACATTAGTAATAAATTAACATCATTTAGTGCATCACCAACTGATATTAATTATCCATCAGAAAAGCTAGTTAAAAATGAACTAGATAAAAAACTAAATGCAAGTTTAAAAGGTGTAGCAAATGGTGTAGCAGAACTTGACTCAACAGGTAAAGTACCAAGTTCACAATTACCATCATTTGTAGATGATGTATTAGAGTATGAAAAATTAGCATCATTTCCTACAACAGGAGAAACAGGCAAGATTTATGTTGCAAAAGACACTAATAAAACATATAGATGGAGTGGTTCAACTTATGTAGAAATTAATGGATCAGTAGCACTTGGTGAAACATCATCAACAGCATATCGTGGAGATAGAGGTAAAATTGCCTACGACCATAGCCAAGCAGCTCATGCACCATCAAATGCAGCAAGAAATGTAATTGTTGGAGTAAAGATAAATGGTACTGAACTTTCAGTTGACTCAAATAGAAAAGTAAATATTGATACAAGTGGAAAAGAAGATAAATCAAACAAAGTGACATCATTCCAAGCGTCACCAGATAATACACATTATCCAAGTGAAAAGTTAGTACATGATGCACTTGCTAATAAAGCAGATATGGGACATTCACACGCAGCTATTTCAGTAAGTGGTCAACAAAACGACCTTCAATTTGTTAAAACTATAACATTTGCTAAAGACAGTATGGTGCCTTCATATGTAATGTGGAATGATGCAATTGGAGATGAAATCATTTACGAACTTTATAGTGAATCAAATCTTACTGCAATTTCAGCATCAGAGATTTCAACTATTTTAGCATCATAGGTTAAAAGCTATGAGTAAATTTTTAGATAAGGCTGGACTAGAACAATTTTGGTCTGGCCTTAAAACAAAATTAAGTAATAAAGTAGATAAGATTAGTGGTAAAGGTTTATCAACCAATGACTACACGACAACTGAAAAGAACAAGTTATCAAATGTAAGAGAGCAAGAATATGGTAGCTTTGGTGTATATGGAGATACCCCAGAAAATGTAAATTTTAGTAATATAAAATATGCAAGACTAATTATTTCAGGAATAAACTTTGCTGATACATCAAACTTAATAATTAGAAGAACAAATTCATCAGGAGTACAAATAGCTAAAATAAATTATGGTTATTTGGAAGAAGGATTAGTGATTGAGGTTTTAAATAAGAATATTTTCATTTGGGGTTCAGATGGAAATTTATTAAGTGCTAGTTCACTTAGCACAGCAACAAGCTTGAATTTTGAACTTACAACTTCAATGTCATCAGATTCAGTAACATTCATATATAAGATGGAGTAAGCGTATGAGATATTTAGTAGGCTCTAAAAGATTAAATTTAGACAATCCACATGATGAAGATTACCTAGTAATTACAAAACGTGGATACAAACGAACTTCAACTGATGGAATTGATGAAATACAAATGTCTAAAAGTATATATAATCAAATGACCAAATTCAGTATGAAGAATGAAAAATATGAGTATTTACAATTATTTGCATATCAGTTAGATAACAAAATAATTGGAGATGATTTCCCATATAAGTATTCTGTGTTGAAGTATAAGAAAAAACTACTAGCATACTTAAATAAAATAGTAGATGAAAAGCAATTTAACTTCAATAAACGAATATCACAAAATGAGAATTGTTGTTCAAAGATTATCTACCATATTGCATATAATGTGTTCATACTAGAAAATGACAGCGTAGATTTGACTGAAGAACAAAAAGTAATCGTGCAAAAACTGCATGATGGAAAGATGCCAATAGAGTATATTGACACCTTAAAACAAAAAATAAAGGAGGAATTAAAACATGACTGATTATTTACAATTAATTAGTGTGCCTGCAATTGCAGCAATCGTGTATTGGACAATTGAAATCGTTAAATACACAGTAAATGGGAATGAAAAGTTCAAAAGATTTATTCCATTAACAGCCGCTATCCTAGGAGCAATTTTAGGTATCGGTTGTTTTTATTTAACACCTGACTTGATTTCAGCACCTAATGTTTTTGTTGCATTAGTGATTGGTGCTGCTAGTGGCTTAACTGCTACAGGTGCTAACCAAATCGTTAAGCAATTAACAAAGGAAAAGTAGTATGGAAGAAAGGGAAGTTAAATTAATGTTAGCCAAAGCCATAGTAGAAAAGCTATGGCTTAATGGCCTTATTACTGAAGAACAGCGTAAAAATATAGATGAAAGAAATAAAGTTAAAATTCTTTCATCAAAAGACTAGATATTAACAAATCATTGCGGTATTGTTTTGGTGCATTCAAGTCCGTAAACGATTTGGGTGTATAAAACAAGGAGGTAAACTAAAATGAAAAAAGCAGTTGCATACATAAGAGTATCAACAAAATCAGATACGCAACTACATAGTTATGAGTACCAATTAGAGTATTGGAAAAGTCAAATAGATAGAATTCCAAATATGGAGTTTAAAGGAATATATGCAGACTGGGGAATAAGTGGAAGGTGGCTTTCTAAAAGACCACAACTAAACCAACTACTAGAAGATGCAAAAAATCATAAATTTGATATAGTGTATACAAAGTCAGTATCAAGACTAGGAAGAAACACCACTGAACTACTTGAAGTAGTAAGAACTTTAAGGGATTTAGGAATTAAAGTAATATTTGAAAAAGAAAACATTGATACCTTTGATCCAAGTGCAGAAGTCTTTCTAACAATAGCAGCAGCTGTTGCAGAAAATGATCTAAACATTTATTCAGAAAATCAAAGGTGGGCAGTAAAGAAACGATTCCAAAATGGGTTCATTGCTATTGGTAACCACGTACTTGGATATACAATGAATAAAGAAACAAACACGCTAGAGATAAATGAAGAAGAAGCAAAAACGGTTAGAAGAATATTTGAGTTATACCTGGAAGGTTATGGCTTCTCACCGATAACAGTAATACTAGAGAAAGAAGGATATAAAAATATATGTGGTAAAGTTAAATGGAGCAGAGGAACAATAAGTTACATTCTAAGAAATGAAAAGTATAAAGGTTGCTCGTTATCACAAAAGTCAATAAATATTAATGGTACGAAAAAGATGAATAAAGGGTTAGAAAAACAATACTTTATGGAAAATACACATGAAGCAATAATAGACCCTAGCGTATTTGATAGAGTCCAACAAATCATTTATGAAAGAAGTCCTAAAGGGCAAATTGGTCGAGGCAAAATTGACCCCTACTCATTCACTGGTAAAATCGTATGTGGATGTTGTGGTAATAAATACAGTCACAAGTTTACAACAACAAAACATTGGAGAAAAGAATTGTGGAGTTGCTCGCATCAAAACAACTATGGAAGAAGCGTATGTACATCATCAAGAATAAAAGATGAAGTGTTAAAAGAAAAGTTTGTAGAAGCGTATAATGAGTTTATTGATATGAAACCAGAAAATAATATCGCAAAAGATATAAAACTAAAAATCCAAAACTTACTTGAAGAAGAACAAGAACTAAACCAATTAAGAATAAATGGACTAATCGATATATCAGAATATGATAAAGAAATAGAAACTGTAAGACAAGAGTTAAAAGATGCCAATCTCGAATTAAGTAAGCATACAATGAGAAACATAAAGAAAACTGACCTAAATAAAATAGAAGAGTTTGATGAAGCAAAAGTGGATAAATTCATAGATCATATAACAATTGATAAATACCATGTAACATTCCACTTTATAAATGATATCGAAATAACTAAAAGCTATTCAAATGGAGAGTCAGGAAACCAAAAAGGTTGGAAAGAAAAACAACGAAAAAGAATAATGGAGGTAAACTAATATGGAAATAAGAACAAGAGTAGTTAAGGAAATCCCTGCCCTTTATAAACCTAATATGCAAGAGATTTCAGATAAAGAAAATGTTACATATTATGCCAGAGTATCAACTGATATGGATGAACAAGAAGAATCATATGAAAGACAACGTGATTACTTTGAAACCTACATTAAAGCAAAACCTAATTGGAATTATGTAGAAGGTTATGCTGACCAAGGGATTAGTGGAACAAAGGCAGAACATAGACCAGAGTTCATGAGAATGATAGAAGACTGTAGACTAGGTAAAATTGATAGAATCCTAGTTAAGTCAATATCAAGATTTGCAAGAAACACTGTAGACACCCTTGCATACATTAGAGAATTAAAAGAACTAGGAGTAAGTGTATACTTTGAAACACAAGGAATAGATACAATGACACCAAATGGAGAAGTGCTAATTACGATACTTGCAGCTCTAGCTGAACAAGAATCAAGAACAATATCAACAAACATTAAATGGTCATACCAAAAAAGATTTAAAGAAGGAAAAGTATTAATCAACTATAAAAACGTACTTGGATATGATAAAGTAGATAACGAATATGTGATAGTAGAAGATGAAGCTAAAATAGTAAGAGAAATATTCCTTGACTACTTATCAGGAAAGACTATAAGACAAATAGTTGATGGACTAAATGAGCGTGGTATTAGTACAAAAAGAGGATGTAAATGGAGTCCTAGTGTAATTCAAGGAATGCTTGCAAATGAGAAATATACAGGTAATGCCTATCTTGGAAAAACATTTAAACCTGATGTATTAAGCAAAAAGCGTTTAAAGAATGAAGGCCAAGAAACCATGTACTATGTGGAAAATAGCCACCCTGCAATAATTAGTAAAGAAATATTTGATATGGTCCAAAAGGAACGTGAAAGAAGAAATGACTTAAGAGGATCATCGAAAACAGGACAAGGAAAGTATTCAAGTAAATATCCAATGAGTGGACTACTTGTATGTAGTGAATGTGGAAGCAAGTTCAGAAGATATTCAAGAACACTAAAAGATGGAGAATTAGTAAATACCTGGATATGCATACAGCACCAAAAAGATAAAACCAAATGTCATATGAAACCACTAAAGGAAGATGATTTAATTGAAGCATACAAAAGAGTGGTAGTAAAGTTCCAAAAGGAATTTGAAGAAGTTATCGAAATAACAAAAGAATCAATTACTGAAATATTTGCTGATGATGGTTATAAAGACATTGAGCCTGTGCAAGAAGAACTAGCAAAAATCAGAAAAGAGATAATGGAATTATTCAGAAATAAGAAAGCTGGTGCTATAAGTCAAGAAGAATACAATGAAGAATTTAAACGCTTGAGTGATAGAGCAAAAAAACTAGAAAAGCAAGAAGAAACATTGAATAATGAAAATATCGAAATTCAAATTCATAAACATAAGCTTAAAAACCTTATAGAGTTTGTGGAAAATAAATCAGTAGATATATTAGAACCAGATGAAATGAAGAATTTATTAGATGGTATAAAGGTAATTGACAAACACCATGTTGAATTCCAATTTAAGTGTGATATTAAAATTACTGAAGAACTTTAAAAGCCAGTTAGGAGTTCTAGCTGGCTTTCTTTTGCGTTACAAAGAATATAAATGGTTGATAAAGCGTGTTTCAAAAATGTGAGCCGTTTTTAGAGCCTTGTCCAGACTTTAAAAAAAGAAGCCAACACAAACTAGGGCTGGCAAGGTTTAGACGACGTGGACCAAATTTGATGTGAATTATAATTAGAAATGCA
>MSHB01000011.1 GCA_001940985.1 Mollicutes bacterium Phil14 | reverse complement strand
GCTAACATTTTACCAGCAGGAGCAGATCCTAGTTTAATTTGGGAATCAACAAAACCTGAAGTTGCAACAGTTGATGAAAAAGGTGTTGTTAAAGGTTTAACTGAAGGTACTACATATATTATGGCAACATCAGCAGTTGATAATACAGTTAGAAGCAATAGATGGAAAGTAAAAGTAACTGTAAATCCTAATGATACTATTCCAATTGTTGATTTACAAGGTTACAATATCGTTTTAATGGCTAGTAGTAGTGGCAATTCTATGGATCCATTCTTAGATGGTTATACTTCTAGTGATAAGATGTACAAACAACAAGCATGGCGTGAAGTTGAATCAAAATATGGTTGTAAAATAACTGTTGATGTATTTCCTGCAGATGCTAGTTGGGGACCAACTCGTATTAACTGGATTAATTCTCAAGCTGAACTTGGAAAAGCTCAAGCTGACTTTATGCAAGTTGACCCAACATGGTTAAAGGATTTAGCAGCTTCTGGGGCATTACATGCAACAACTACATATTTTAACAAATATGGTAAAAACCAAATGGAACCAGCTTTAAAACAAGCAGCAACTTATAAAGGTGAATTATATGCTGTTTCTGTTGGATTACCTGATACAGCAGTTTATCCAGTAAATGGTATTTTCTATAATTATGGATTAATTCAAAAATATAAATTAGAATCACCTGCGAAATTATTTAACGATGGTAATTGGACATATGATGATTTTGTTGACTGGTGTTTATCAGCTCAAGCAGTTTTAGAAGATGATATGTGGGTAGTATCTGGTGCTCCACAAATCTATTGGTATGGTATGGCTGAGGCAAGTGGTGTTAAGATTGCTGATACAACTACATTACAATTAAATTTAACTCATCAATATTCAGTTGATGCTATTGATTCTTTAAAGAAAATTGTTTTAGGTGGCGCTTGGGATACTGCTGGTATAGATTTTGATGAAAAAGTTGCAAGTTTCCAAAATGGTAAAGCCTTAATGCAATGTGGTCAAGTTTGGTTTGTAAAATCTGCAACACGTTTCCCTGCTGATTTATGGGGCGATGATACTCAATATGGTTATGTGCCATTCCCTTATCATCAAAATGTTGGTAAAGAAAGAAGCTTTGTTAACTATGTAGACCAAGACATTTATATGATGTGTGGGGCTAGAGAATATAATCATCCTTCAAACGTGAAATATGAAGATATTTATAGACCTATACAAGAAATGTATCTAAACACTATTAGACTTCAACAGCAAGACCCACTATTTGATTCTCAAATAGTTAGAACACAACTTGCCGAATCTCGTATGGATGATCCTGATTCAGTTGAAGCACTATTGTATTACACAGCTGAAAAGACGTTGTTTGATCCTATTTTTAATGGTATAACATATTATTATAGTGGTACTTTACAATCAGCTATTCAAAAATCTGTTGTTAATAATACTGATTTTATTCAAGCTATGAATGAATTGGAAGCAGATATTTATAATAAATTTATCGCAATTTATGGATAAGAATTTAGACGCTGTCATAGATAAAAAATCTATTGACATCGTCTTTTTTTTTGAGTATAATATTAATTAGTTTTAAAACTAATTAATTGTGAGGTGCGATATGTATAGAGAAAATGACAAATGTGATATGAATACTATGAAGTTAATTAATATTGCTTCAAAAATGTTTAAAAATCATATGAGATTAGAAACAGAAAAAGCAGGATTAAATGATACTTATAGGCCAATAATAATGCTTCTTTCTCATGAGGATAATTTAACTCAACTTGAGATTTCTAAAAGGATTCATTTATCAACACCTTCAACATCATTAACGTTACAGAAGATGGAAGCTGAAGGATTGATTGAAAGAAAAGTAGATGAAGTTGATAAAAGACAAGTTAGAATTCACATTACAAAACAAGGTGAAGAGTTTTTGAAAAAGATATTGGAACTAGTTCATCGAGTTGAAGATGAAGTGTTTGGTGGTATAAGTGATGAGACACAAAAGGAAATTAACAAAGTATTGAAAAAAATAATTAATAGATTTATAGAAATAGGAGGAATATCTCTTGAAAGTTTTTAAATATTTGAAAAAATATTGGTATTTTGCACTTCTTGCACCATTATTTATGGTTGGTGAAGTTATATTTGATTTGCTTCAACCTAAACTAATGGAAAAAATAGTTGACCAAGGAGTTTTATCAAATCTTGTGGCTAGTGATAAGATAGAAATTGTTGTAAATACTGGTCTATTAATGCTTGGCTGTCTTGTGGTCGGTGGTTTATGCGGAATCTTATCTGGCGTATGTGCCAGTGCAGCAGCGAACTCTTTTGGTGATGATGTTAGAAAAGATGTATTTTCTAAAGTAGTAAATTTATCATATCAACAAACTGATAGTTTTACAACAGGATCTTTAGTAACTAGAATTACAAATGATGTAACTCAAGTGCAAAATTTTGTTTCTATGGCAATAAGAATGTTTGTTAGAACAATTGTTTTATTTTTTGGTGGAATTTTGATGATGTATTTAACTAGTCCAAAATTTGCAATAGTATTAGCAGTTATTTTGCCTATACAAGTATTATTGATCTTTATTTTCTTGAGAAAAATGACGCCTATTTTTGGAGTTGTTCAAAGCAAAATTGATAAGGTTAATACAGTAGTTCAAGAAAATGTTAATGGTGTAAGAGTTGTTAAAGCATATGTAAGAGAAAACTATGAAAAAGATCGTTTTAATGATGCCAATGTGGATTTGTCTTTGACAACTTTAAAAGTTCAAAAGATATTTGCTTGGGTTAGTCCACTGATGATGATTTTTATGAATGTTATAGTTGTAGCCATAATATATTTGGGTGGTATAGAAATAAGCCAAAATCCTAGTGCTGTAATTAATGGAGAGGCAGGAGTCATGACTGTTGGTAAAGTTATGTCAGCACTTACATATATTGCCCAAGTTCTTATGTCAGTTATGCAATTTGCTATGATTTTCCAATCAATTACTCGTGCTAAAGTTTGTGCAAAGCGAATAGAAGAAGTTTTAAATAGTAGTCCAGTTATTACTTCAAATGTTAGTCGTAATAGTGATTATAATATTAAAGAAAAAGATAAAGGCACTATTGAATTTAAAAATGTTGATTTTAGCTATCCATCATTATCAGGAAAACCAGTTATTTCTAATTTGAATTTAAAAATTAATAAGGGTGAAGTAATAGCAATTTTAGGAGCCACTGGTAGTGGTAAAAGTAGTATTGTTAACTTGATTCCAAGATTTTATGATGTAACGAATGGTGAAGTTTTAGTTGATGGAATCAATGTTAAAGATTACAACTTGTTTGATTTACGTGAAAAAATTAGTATGATTTTACAAAAAACGGAATTGTTCTCTGGAACAATAGAAGAAAACATAAAATGGGGAAAAGAAGATGCTAGTTTAGAGGAAGTTCAAGAGGTTGCAAAGATAGCACAAGCCGACGATTTTATAAATTCATTTAAAGAAGGATACAATTCTCAAGTTGGTGAAAGAGGAAATAACCTTAGTGGCGGTCAAAAACAAAGAATATCAATTGCTAGAGGTATAATCAAGAAACCAGAATTTTTGATATTTGATGATGCTACTAGTGCATTAGATTTGGCAACTGAAGCCAAACTACATAAAGCATTGAAAGAAAATTTAGATGATGTTACAACAATTATAATAGCACAACGTGTTGCTAGTGCTAAGAATGCCAATAGAATTGCTGTAATAGACAACGGTTGTTTAGTAGATTTTGACACACATGAAAACTTGATGAAAAATTGTGCCATTTATCAAGATATTTATAACTCACAATTAAAGAGAGGTGAAGAAGATGAATTCTAATAAGAAACCTCAAAATAATAGACCTGGTATTGGTGGCAGAGGCCCAAGAATGATGCTTGTTGAAAAACCAAGGAACATGAAAGGGACAGTCAAGAGATTATCTAAATATATTGGTGCCAACAAAAAAATATTTTTCGTACTAATAATATCTGTTATAGTTGTTACTATACTAAATTTAATTGGTCCATATTTACAAGGTGAAGCAATTGATGCAATTACTGTAGGCGAAGGAAAGTTACAAATTGATTATCAAAAAATGGTTTTAATGTTGGTTTGGATATTGATAGTTTATGTTTTATCTTCAATATTCACTTATTTTCAAGGAGTAATGTCAGCATACCTTTCTCAAAATACAGTAAGAATCATGAGAAAAGATTTGTTCAATCATATTGTTGATTTGCCAATAAAATATACTGATACTCATGCTCATGGTGACATAATGAGTCGTATGACAAACGATGTTGATAATATTTCTAATACAATATCACAATCAATAGGTTCACTTTTTTCAGGAGTATTAACTATAGTTGGATCATTAGCAATTATGTTATATTATAATTGGTTTTTGACATTGGTTAGTTTATCATCTGTATTTTTCACTATTTTTGCTACAAAGTTTTTGAGCAAATTTATGAGAAAATACTTTAAACGTCAACAAGAACTATTAGGAAACTTAAATGGTCATGTTGAAGAAATGGTTACAGGATACAAAACAGTTACTGCATATTCAAAAGAATCAAAAGTTGAAGAAGAATTTAATGTAATTAGTTCAGATTTGAGAAGGGTCGGAATTAAAGCCAGTATTTTTGGTGGCGTTATGGGACCAGTAATGAATATCATAAGTAATATTGGATTTTTATTAATATGTGGATTTGGTGGTTGGCTTGCCGCAACTAAGAGCGGATTAGGTAGTTGGGGAGTAGCCGCAACCATTGTAACTGTTGGTACTATTCAAAAGTTCATCCAATATTCTAAAAAGTTTTCTAGACCAATCAATGAAATAGCAAATCTTTGGGCACAACTTCAAACTTCAATGGCAGCTGCAGAACGTGTTTTTGAAATATTAGATGAAGAAGTTGAAATCGATGAAGGAACCAATGAAATAGATGAAAAGAATTTTGTTGGTGAATTATCATTTAAAAATGTTGACTTTTCTTATGTTCCAGGAGAACAAGTAATATATGATTTTAATTTAGATGTAAAACCAGGACAAAAGATTGCCTTGGTTGGAGCAACTGGAAGTGGAAAGACTACAATAGTTAATTTGTTAATGAGATTTTATGATATTGATAGTGGGTCAATAACAATAGATGGGGTTGATATCAGAGATATTAAGAAAAAAGATTTGCGTGAAACTATTGCCATTGTATTACAAGATACAGTATTATTCTCTAATACTATTAAAGAAAACATACGTTATGGTGAACTAGATGCACCACTAGAAGATATTAAAAAGGCAAGTGAAATGGCAAATGCAAATTGGTTTATCGATAGATTGCCAGATAAATATGACACAGTTTTAACTGAGTCAGGTAATAACTTAAGTCAAGGTCAAAGGCAACTTTTATCAATTGCCAGAGCAATACTAGCCAATCCAAAGATTTTAATATTAGATGAAGCTACATCAAGTGTTGACACTAGAACTGAAAAAAACATTCAAGATGCAATGATAGCACTGATGAAGAATAGAACAAGTCTAATAATAGCCCATCGTCTTTCAACAATCCAAGATGCTGATGTTATTATAGTAATGGATCATGGTAGAGTTGTTGAAAAAGGAAATCATAAGGAATTATTAAAACAAAAAGGAAGATACTATACATTGTATCAAACACAATTTGCGGGTAATGAAATATAGAAAAATGAGAACGTTTAATGAAGAAATAAATGGCTTATTTTCTTGACTTTTACCAGCATTTAGAGTAAAATAACTTGTATTCAAAATATTCATAAAGAGGAAAAAACATGTTGATTTTAGTCGGACCAAGTGCAAGTGGTAAAACAGAGGTAGCCAATATTTTGATTCAAAAATATGGTATGAAAAGAATGATTACATATACCACACGAAAAATTAGGTCAGGAGAAATTGATGGTGTTTCTTATCACTTTATTGATAAAAATGAATTTCTAAAGATGATAGATAACGATGAATTTGTAGAAAGTACTATATATAATGAAAATTACTATGGTACTAGAAAAAGTGATGTTTCAAAAGAAAAAATTGTTATTTTAGAACCTAATGGGGTAAATGCCTTTTATAATAAGATGCCTAAAGATGTAACAATAGTTTTTTTGAAAACTTCAAAATTAATTAGAGAAGCAAGAATGCATAATCGTGGCGATTCAAATGAATCAATTGTTGAAAGACTAGCCAATGATGATGTTACTTTTCAAGAAAAAAACATAATTCATGTTGATTTAACAGTAGTTAATGAAAACAAAACATTAGAAGAGTTAGCTTTAGAAATTTATAATTTTTATCACAGTTTTAATATTTAATTTGGTGGAGGAAAAAATAATGGGAAACGGAGTATTGATTGAAACTTCTGCTAGACATGTTCATGTAACAGAAGCAGATTTAAAAGTATTATTTGGTGAAAATGCAACATTGACTTTCAAAAAAGCCTTGTCTCAACCTGGACAATTTGCTTGCGAAGAAAGAGTAACATTAGTTGGCCCAAAAAAACAAATCGCTAATGTTTCAATTTTAGGACCTGTTCGTAGTGCTACTCAAGTAGAAGTATCTGCTACTGATGCAAGAACTTTAGGTGTTGATATTGCTATTCGTGAAAGTGGAGATTTAAAAGGAACTCCTGGTTGCAAAATTGTTGGTCCTTGTGGTGAAATTGATTTAGTTGAAGGCGTAATTGTTGCTAAGAGACATATACATATGACTCCAGAAGATGCTGTTGAATTAAATTTAACAGATAAACAAATAGTTAGTGTTAAAGTAGTAAATGAATATCGCTCAATCGTTTTTGGTGATGTTGTTGTTAGAGTTCGTTCAGACTTCTCAAAGGCAATGCATATTGATACTGATGAATCTAATGCTGGATTTATTGCTCCAGGAACAATTGGTGAAATTATTAAATAAAGATTAGTTAGCATTATCGCTAACTTTTTTTATTTTTTGCTTGCTTTTTATATTATATTATAGTATAATAATAATGCAATTTTTGTGCACCCTTAGCTCAGCTGGCAGAGCAACTGACTCTTAATCAGTG
>MSHB01000010.1 GCA_001940985.1 Mollicutes bacterium Phil14 | reverse complement strand
TTTATCTTCCACCTATTACCATTTGTTTCATTACTATAACTTATACTTGTTTCAATATTATATGTGTTTTCTCCTTCTTCTACTAATGGATATACAAATAATAATCTTCCATTTACTATATTTACATATCCTTTTCCTCTTCCTACTCTTACTTCTTCTTGATATTCTTTAATTCTACTATTTTCAAATCTACTCATTTTCTTTTCCTCCTATTTCTCTATTATTTTTTTTGATTTGATTTTTATAAAACTTATATATATATTAATAATTTCAGTTATTACTATATATTTTAAGGTGGAACAGTTTGATATTTCATTTCTTTCTCCTTTCTGTTTGAAAATAAAAAAAGACCCAACAAATTGCATAAACCAAGACATTATTATCTCAGTCATACATATTTGCTGGGTCCTTCACGATTCTTAGCCGAGTTCAACCTTACTAACAAATTTTAACAATCATAGGTCGTTCCTGATGGTTCCTTGCCAAATCCAACGATTTCTACGATTGAGCTCTATTCAATTTTGTTGCGCCTTTCAGCTTTTAAGCAATTGCTTACATATAGTATATTACTATTGCCATAGTTTGTCAATAGTTTTTTTATTTTTTTTAAAAAAAGTCTATGTTCAAATCAATAGAGAACATAGACTATATATTTTTTTTACAATAAACCTTTACGATTTATTATTTTACATCGTCTTCAGGATTAAATCCTAAACGTTTAAGTGTTTCAACAACATAACTTTCACGATATTCTTCTTTTGGATCTCTTCCTAAATATGATTTAAAGAATTCTTCATTTGCTTGTTCATAAGGAATATTAGCAATATTAGCAATTATTCTAGTTGAACGGTCAATTAACTTTTTATTTGTAGGTAAAACTTGGATCATCCAGTTAGACCATACTCTACCCATTTTTGCCATTGTAGCTGTACTTAAAACATTGAATGATAATTTAACCATTAAGTGAGTTAATAATTCATTTGATGTTCTAGTTAGTTTTACAGGAATATGAATTTCATTTTCCCATTTCTTACCTTTAGCTATTTCACCCATTCTGATAACAACACCTTTATCAAAATGTTTAACTTCTTCTTTGAACCAAGCCATAACTTCAGGAGTAGCACTACCGTTGATATCCATGCATACTAAAACATTAGGTTTACGTGAATATCTTGAAGGATCATCACAGTTACCAATGTTATATTGCATAACTTCTTCAGATCCAACAGCAGGTGGATTGTCAATAATTGATTGTGCAGCTTCCATACGAATATAATCTTCTCTTGTCCAATCTAATCCTTTAATTGGTCTACGGAATACATGTTGCCAAGCAACTTCATTTGGATATAGTGGATCTTTAACATATGCCCAACTTAATTCAGCTTCTTCATCAGCAAATTTTCTGAATGGAGGAAGAGTGAATGTAGGTTGACGTTCAGTAGTATCAGTCATAATATCTAATAGATAATCATGAGTAATATAAGTAACTAAACCTTTTTTATCATATACAGATTTTTCAAGTTCAACAGCTTCTGCTAAACCAGCTAAAGCTTTACCACTTGAAAGTTGTTTATTAATCTTTTTAAATTCAACTGCATAGTCGTTAGGATTTAAAGCAACGATACCAGCAACTTCTAATTCTTCTTTAGTTAAGTTTTCTTCACACCAACGTTGAGCAGCAAGTTCGAATGCAGCACCTGCAACTAATAATTCAACAGTTGTAACTTGCATACGTGTTGAACCACTAACTGCCATATTACCAACGAATAAAGGCATCTTAATAACGTTCTTTCTTGCAAATACTTTTCTAACTCTTTCTAAGTGTTCACATAAAATTTCTTTTGGATTACAGTATAAATAATAAGTAGTGCAACCACGAATATCTGCTTCAACAACTGAACCATTAATTGATGCAGATAGACCACATTCAGAAAGTCCTAATAATACATCGCCTTCACCAATTCCTGCTTCTTTTACTTGTTCAGCACCAAATGTCATATAATCTTCAAAGTTTTCAACAGAACGAACTAATGCTCTATCTCCACCAGTTGTAAAAGATTCAACTCTATTTGCTAATTCAAAGAATTTTTCGCGCTTTCCAGGTAATTTTTGAGCAAGTGATGTCCAGAAATATCTCCAAGCAGCATCTAATTGAATAGCCATACGGCCAGAAGCACCTACTGAAGAAATAACTACTCTCTTATTTTCATCTAATACTCTTTTAATATCATCTACTAATCTTGCAAATTCTTTTGATTTGAAAGCTCTTGCGGCAACTGTAGGAATATCAACCTTTTTACCTTCATAAGTGTTTTTAACATCAGCTGACAAAATCATTGCAACACCAGCTTTTGTATCTTTTGCAATTGTTGCACTTAAATTACGTGTTAATACATTAGATTGCTCTGTAGGAATAACACCTAAGTGAAATTGTTTTTCATTTTCTATAAAGTCCCTTGACGCCTCTTTGTAGTTCATAAATACCTCCTCATTGTATTTAATAAAATTTGTTTGGCATACAATTTTTTATCACGCATATTATAGCACATTTGCTATATCTTTACAAGTTTAAACTAACCAAAAATTCAATTAGTTCTTTTTGAAGACGAGTCATATGTTCTTCATCAGTCAAGAAATTAGCTCCATTACATAAAAATATATATCCTATATCTTCATTAAACAGCATAAAACTTCTTAATCCATAAGCATTACCAAAATGTCCCATAAGTGGTTTTTTTGTAAATTGATCTAAAATGATCATTTGCAAACCTTTTTTATAGTAAGTTGGATCTTCAGTTTGACCATCCCAATGAATCTTTTTCATTTCTTTAACTGTTTCTTCTTTTAAAATTCTTACGTTTTTATAAATTCCATTGTTCATAAGCATTTGCATTATCTTACACAAATCTAGGATAGATATATATAATCCTCCAGCAACCCCACGGAAGTTATTTCCTAAACTATATCTTAAACACTGAACTTTTTTAAATTTTTCATAATCACGATAAAGAATAAACTTTCCATCTTCATATAAATAATGTCCAGCTAAATTATCAATATTTTTAATATCTTCTAATCTAAAACCACTTTGAATATCTAATGGATATAATAATTCTTCTTTTATATAATCAGTAAAATATCTTCCACTAACTTTTTCAATCAAACATGCCAATATTCCACATCCAAGGTTTGAGTATCGCCAATATGTTCCTGGTTTATGATTAATAAAAGTTTTTTCAGTATAATATTTTGATTTAGGATTAGCTAATAAATCTCCCAATAAAACTTCATCATCAAATTGATTTACGGCATCATATCCGCTCATGCCTTCACCATAGTCACTTATACTTGAACTTTGAGTCATTATCATTTCGGTAGTGATAATATCAGAAGGAAAATGTGGATTTCTTAGCTGAAAGCCTAAATAACGGCTAATATCAGCCTTTAAATCGATTTTCCCAGCCTCAACAAGTTTCATTACCCCTATTGCCACAATCACCTTAGAAATTGAAGCAATACGATAAATTGTATTTAAACTTGTTTCTTTATTTTTTTCAATTGATTCATATCCATATGTTAGGCTAGCAATAATATCATTTTTGTTTGCTACAATAATATTACTACCAACTATATTATAATTATCTAAAAATTTTTTTACTTTTTCTTGAAATTCTTTCATACTTTAATCATTTGAATATTAATTCAAACTTAATCCTTTCTTATAATTTCACTAACATTATTCTATCATAACAATTAAACTATATCAATCAAAAAAGAATGCATTTATTTTGATAATTTATATTAACTAAATTGAGCATTATATAACTCATAATAATATCCATGTTTAAAAAGCAACTCTTGATGATTTCCCCTTTCAACTATTTCACCTTCATCAACAACTAAAATCAAATCAGCATTTTGAATTGTTGAAAGACGATGAGCAATAATAAAACAAGTTTTATTCTTGATTAATTCTTTCATAGCTAGTTGAATTTGTACTTCAGTTTGAGTATCAACATTTGAAGTTGCTTCATCTAATATTAACATATTGGCATCTAAGAGCATCGCTCTAGCAATTGTTAATAATTGTTTTTGGCCTTTAGATATGTTAACTCCACCATCTTTTAAAATAGTATCATAACCATTAGGCAATTTTTCTATAAAGCCATGTATCTTGCAAGCCTTAGCAGCTTTTATTACTTCGTCTAAAATAGCATCTTTTTTACCATATGATAGATTTTCATAAACACTTCCTTCAAACAACCAAGTATCTTGTAAAACCATTGCATATGCTTCTCTTAATTTGTTTCTTTTAATTTTATAAATATTATTATTATCTAGTAAAATTTCACCTTTATTAATATCATAAAATCTCATTAATAGATTAACTATTGTTGTTTTTCCACCACCTGTTTTTCCAACTATAGCAACTGTTTTTCCTTCTAAAGCCTCAAAAGAAACATTATTCAAAATCATTTTTCCATTTTCTTGATATGAAAAATATACATTTTTTAAAGAAACATTACCTTTGATGTTTTCTAATTCTAAAGCATCATACGAATCACTGCTTTCAGGTGCTGCATCAATCAAACTAAAGACACGTTCTGCTGCCGCAAGTGATGATTGTAAGTCAGTAAATATGTTTGCAACTTCATTTATTGGACCAGAAAATTTTCTAGAATATAGTATAAATGAGGAAATTTTCCCTAAACTAAAATTGCTTATCACGCTTAAAACAGCACCTAAAATACATATTAAAGACAAGGAAAGGTTGTTAACAAAGTTGACTCCAGGGCCTGTATAACTGCTATAATACTCTGCTAAATACGCCCATCTAGTCGCTTCCTCGTTATGATTATCGAATCTTGACAGCACCATTTTTTCACTAGAATAAGCTTTTATGGTTTTTAATCCAGTAATCATTTCTTCAGAAAATGCGTTCAATTCACCTAATGTTGAGCTCTTTTTACTAAACATTTTTTTAGTTTTTCTTAACATATAACGAGTGAAAAACAGAGAAATAGGAATTGTAATAGCAAACACTAGAACTAATATTGGAGATATAGTTATCATCATTATTAATGAACCAACAACCGTTATAATACTAGTTAGAATTTGAATCAAATCACTTGATAAAGATGTGTTAATAGTATCAATATCATAGTTCATTTTACTAATAATATCACCAGTTTTATTGCTATCAAAATAGGAAATCGGTAATTTTGTTATCTTATCAAACGCATCTTTTCGCAATTTGAAAACAATTTTTTTACTCATTTTTAACATAATAATTGATAAAATATATGAGAAAATTCCTGAAAAAATATAAAATATTATCATCAAAATTGTATATTTAAACACTACAGGAAAGTTCACTTTTCCTTCACCAAGTTCAATAGCATCTATTGCTAAACCAGATAATTTTGGGCCTATTAAAGAAAAGGCGTTTGAGAGAACCATTAAAACCAAACTTATTATTAATAAGAATTTAAAATAACTTAAATAGTCCCAAAGTCTTTTTAAAACATAGCGAATATTCTTTGGTTTTTCTTGTTTGCCACTTGGATTAACTCTTCTATTCATCTAATCCACCTCCAGTTTGAAGTTGGTATATTTCTCTATATTCTTTTACTTTTTCCATTAGTTCTTCATGATTTCCAATTCCTAAAATATTTCCTTCATCTATTATTATTATTTTATCACAATCCCTAATAGAACTTACTCTTTGAGCTACTATGATTGAAGTAGTATCACTATATTTTTCTTTCAATCCTTTTCTTAAATATGATTCAGTTTTATAATCCAAAGCACTTGTTGCATCATCAAGAATTAAAATCTCTGGTCTATTAGCTAAAGCTCTTGTAATAAGTAATCTTTGTCGTTGCCCTCCACTTAGATTAGCTCCTCTTTCAGAAAGTTCAGTATTAAAGCCGTTTGCACATCCCATAATGAAGTCATAACTTTGACTGACCTTACTTGCTTCAGTTATTTCTTCTTCGGTTAGACCACGACTTAAGTTAATATTATCTTGAATATCAGTAGAAAAAATCATATCATTTTGAAAAACAACTCCAAACTTTTTATGTAATGTTTCAAAATCATATTCTTTTATATTCTTTCCATCAATATAAATTTTTCCTTCATCCACATCATAAAAGCGCATTAGCAAATTAATTATTGTGCTTTTACCAGCTCCAGTTGGACCGATTATTCCTAATCTTCCTCCTTTTTTCAAGGAAAATGAAAGATGAGAAATGTTCTTTTCTTTATTCTTATTATACGAAAAACTAACATTATCAAACACTATATAATCATCACTTATAATATTATCATTAGTATTTTCAATAGGTAAATCAGATTTTAAGTCCATTATATAAGATATTCTTTCAGCTGAAGCAGCAGCTTTTGAAAAAACTATAAATATTCTCGCAATAGATAACATAGCATTTAAAATTATAGTGAAATAAGTTATAAATGCTAATACCTTACCAGATAATACTTTTCCACCATTAACTCTATATGCTCCTACAACTATTACAGCAACCATTCCAATGTTTAAAAATATATTTATCATTGGATTTAATTTTATCATTGTTTTTTGAGATGATAACTCATAATCAACTAATTTTTTATTAATTTTATCAAATCTATTTCTTTCATATTCTTCTTTTGACAAAGCCTTTATAACTCTAATTCCTGTTATATTTTCTCTAATAACTCTAACAAAATCATCAATTGCAAGTTCTACTTTAGTAAATAGAGGAAGGCCTTTTTTTGAAATATAATATATAACAAATACCACTAAAGGAAGGACTGATAGTAATACTAAAGTCAAAATCGGATCTAAAGTAAGTGTAACAATAATTCCACCAATAAGAAGAATTGGAGCTCTAACTCCTATTCTTTGTGACATACCTATCATTTGATGTACATTATATGTATCAGATGACATTCTAGAAACTAGTGACGGAACAGTCACTTCATCTACTTGTTTCGCACTTAATGTTTCAATCTTTTCAAATAAATCATGTCTTAAATCCGTAGTTACAAGTTGGGCAACTTTTGAAGCCATTTGATTAGCAGAAATACTACCCACTAACCCTACTATAGAACAAACTATCATCAAGCTCCCAACAATTATGATTTTATTAACATCTTTAGTAGGAACTATTTTATCAATAATATATGATAATATTAAAGGTATTGCAAGATCCATTACAGTTCCTATTATTTTAATTATTAAACCAATTGTCATTCGAAAACGATATTGTTTTAAATATTCTATTACTTTTTTCATTAGTTATTTTCCTCGATATATTCTTTATTAAAATACTCTGTAGCATTTCCAACTAAAACTTCTAAAATCTTTTCTAAGTTATTAATAGTATCATTATCTAGTTCTTTTAATATAATATTATTCCAATCAGATATTACTTCTTTTATTTTAGGCAAAACATTTAAAGCTTTGTTTGTTGGGAATATCATATTAATTCTTTTATCTGTTTCGTTAATCTCTTTATATATGAAACCATCTTTTTGTAAAGTTTTAAGATTTCTTGCAACATTGCTCTTATTAACATATATTCTTTTGGCTAAATCCTCTTGTGATATTCCTGGATTTTTACAAACACAAATAACATAATAATAATTGCTTCCTGTTAAACCAATATTTGAAAATCTTTTGTTTCTATAATCAATAGCACATCTTTCTAGTACACTAATTTTTTTATTAATTTTCATTTTTTCTCCTTTTAGTTGCATGCGCAACTATTATACTATTTTTAAAAAAATAATACAAGTAAAAAAGAAAAAAGGCCTAAAGCCTTTTATAACATTTCTTTTACAACTTTCTCCAAATCACTTCTAATTGAAATATGTTGAGGACAAAGTTTTTCACACTTGCCACATTTTATACATTTATCAGCAGTGCTATTATTTTTCTTCATTTCTGAAATACTCCAAGATACTAATGATTTATTATCAAACATACTCATTCTGTTCCAACAAGCAAAATTTTTGGGAATATCAACGCCACTAGGACATGGCATACAGTATCTACATCCAGTACAACTATTTTTAATTCTTTTCTTAAAAACATCCAAAGCATTAGAAATAGCTAAATGCTCTTTTTCAGTAAACTGAGTAATAGTATTAAAAGTTCCAAGATTATCTTCTACTTGCGCCATTGTTGACATACCACTTAAAATACACATAACATTGCTAAAACTTGCTACATATCTTAAGGCCCAAGAAGCTGCACTCCAATCTTTATTAACAGAAGTAAACTCATTCATAACTTCTTGAGGAAGTTTTGCTAATGCTCCACCTTTTATAGGTTCCATAATAACAAGTGGTATATTTTTACTTTCTGTTAATTTATATCCCTTTAATCCAGCTTGCACTTCTGTATCAACATAATTAAATTGGATTTGACAAAAGTCCCAATTATGAAAATTAATTATTTCTTCAAAAACATCATATGAGTCATGGAAAGAAAATCCTAAATGACGAATTTTTCCTTCTCCTTTAATTTTTTCAAAAACAGATATCAAATCTAATTCTTTAATTTTGTCCCAGCGTTCTTTATCAAGAGCATGGAATAAGTAATAATCAACATAATCTTTATTTAATCTTTTAAGTTGTTCATTAAAAATTCTTACTGCGTCATCAACGCTTTCAATCATCCACATTGGAAGTTTTGTGGCTAAGTAATAACTATCACGTTTGTAATTTTCTAAAACTTTTCCAACAAACAATTCGCTATCACCATTATGATATGGGTATGCTGTATCAATATAATTTACTCCAGCTTTTATTGCTTTATCAAGCATTTTAGTAGCTTCATCTTCATCAATTTTCCCATTATCTAAAACAGGAAATCTCATACATCCAAATCCAAGCAATGAAATTTTATCATCTGCTAGTTTTCTATATTCCATTATTCTCCCTCAACAACTGTTTTTAAATCAACTTTTATTTCTTCTTTTGTATTAATATCTTTAATAACTACACTATAATCTATTACAGTATCACTAGATGGCAAAGTTATAACTCTACCAGTTTTATCAATCAAATTACTGTTAGATATAAATTCTATTTCAACACCATCACTTAAAAGTAATATTTCATATTCAAATTTAACTAATTCTATAAAGTTATCCCAAAGTTTTGCATGTCTCATAGTTTCTGGGCAATCTTTTCCACTAAAGAAATGATGTTGTTTTACTCTATCAAGGTTAAGATTATTATCTTTCAAAAGATGAGCAACTAATTTAGCTGTCTTTTGCCAAGTCAAATAAAGGTCAGAACCTTTATTAACCATTGTCTCAATTCCTATACTATTTAAGTTTCCACCACGATTAGAAATATATCCAAAACCAGCATTATAATAAGTTGGTCCCATATAGTAATATCCATCTTCACCTAAATCTATTCTTATACCTTGTTCATTAATACGGCGTGAGTTATCGCCAAGGAATTCTTCGCCTTCTTTTGCGCCTTCTGGAGCTTTTCTACTTTGAATAAAACCATCTGATGCGTAATGCAAGTTTTTATCTTCTCCAAGCATAAATGTAATTTTAGGAGATTTAATTAAACTTTTTTCATCATTAATATAGTAATATCCATTTTTTATTTCTACTTTTGGATTAGTTATCTTTCCTTTAATACCAGTATTAGTTAAAGAAAAAGGAACAACTAGAGCATCACCAGCATGATAAGCTACTTCATCATCAGGAATTTGATGGTAAATACCATCACTACCAGAACTATAATGCCAACTAGTTCCACCACCGCCATTACTAACATATTTAGCATGCGCTAATGAATTAGCAGTTTCAGCAGCAGATGCAGTATCATGAACAACAACGTATTGTGTTGATGTCTTTTTAGTTCCAGGTCGATTGTCATTATTACTCTCACTATTTAGTGGAGCTATATATTCTATTACTTCATGTTTTCCAAACCAATATTTTGAAACACTACCTAAAACCTTCACATTATAATTAAATTGATATCCAAACACTTCAACATCCTGAACAATAACTTTTTTCTCGTTTGCTTCCTTCAATAAATTTGCAATCTTTTCAATATTCTTCATGTTTCCACCTCTGTTACCATTAGTATATCATAATTATGATATTTTCTAAAGAAAATTATTAATTTTTATTATTAATTTTTATTAATATATATGGTATAATTATAAAGGAAAATATTTTAAAGGAGTAATTATGGAAAACCCAATTGTTAGAATTATTTTAGATAATGAAGAAAAGATCGATATAGAATTATATCCTAATATCGCCCCAAAAAGTGTTGAAAACTTTTTAAAACTTGTTGAAGAAAAATATTTTGATGGTGTTTGTTTCCATCGTGTAATTGAAAACTTTATGATTCAAACTGGCGGCTATTATTTAGATGGTAATAAATTAATTGATAAAGAAGAAAGAGAAACTATAAAAGGCGAATTCAAAGCTAATGGTTTTGTAAACAACTTAAAGCATACTCCAGGAGTTATTTCAATGGCTAGAACATCAGACATGAATAGTGGTAGCACTCAATTTTTCATTTGTTCAGCTTCTACTCCTCATCTTGATGGTCAATATGCTGCTTTTGGAAAAACAGTTGATGATGAAAGTTTAGATTCTGTTTTAAGAGTTTCAAAAGCTCCTACTGTAAATGTTGGCGCTGGTTTAACTGATTTCCCTTATCCACCAATTTCAATTAAAAGTATTAGAAGAATAAAATAATCCTAAGACTATAGTCTTAGGACCTTTTTATTTAAAGAACTTTGTTGAAAAATATTTGCTGGCTCCATCTGGAAAAATAACAACAATATTTTTATTCTTTTCATTTGTCAATACTTTTGTACAAGCTGCTAGGGCTGCAAGTGATGATATTCCAACTAGTAGTCCTTCTGTTTCCACTAGTTCACTTTTCACAGCTGTAATTTCTTCATCACTAATAGTTATCACTTCATCAACCACATTTTTATCAAAAATTGAAGGAATAAAGTTTGCTCCTATTCCTTGAATAGAGTGAGACCCATAAACACCTTTTGATATAAGTGATGAATCACTAGGTTCAACTGCGTAAACCAAAATATTTTTGTTTTTTTCTTTTAAGTACTTTCCAATTCCACTAATAGTTCCACCAGTTCCAACACCTATTACTACTGCATCAATTTTACCTGATAAATCTCTGTATATTTCTGGCCCAGTAGTTTCATAATGGGCTATTACATTACTTTCATTATTAAACTGATCAATAATTATACTTCCAGGATTGGCTTCTAAAATTTCTTTTGCTTTAGAAACTGCACCAGCCATTCCTTTACTAGCATCAGTTAGTTCAAGACGGGCCCCATAGTTCTTTATCATCTTTCTTCTTTCTTCGCTCATGCTTTCAGGCATTACAATGATACTTTCATATCCTAAACTTTTGGCAATACTTGCAATGCTTATACCTGTATTTCCACTAGTAGCTTCAATAATAAAAGCTCCTTTTTTTAGTCTGCCACTTTCTATAGCATCCATTATCATATATTTACTAGCTCTATCTTTTATACTTCCTGTTAAATTGAAACTTTCAATTTTTGCATAAATATTATTATTTCCAACCTTAGAAGAAAATTTTTCTAACAACACCAATGGTGTTTCACCAATCAAACTAAGCAAGTCTTTATACAACATATTATTTATTTTTATTCTCCTTATTCTTATAAATTAATTCTGGTCTTTTTAAAGCTACAATAGTATTATCCTTAACAGATGATGTCAAAAAGACATTTCCTCCAACAGTAGCATCATCCCCAATAACTGTCTCGCCTCCTAAAATAGTGGCATTAGCATATATTGTAACTCTATTTTTTATAGTAGGATGTCTTTTTACATTTCTTAATAAATCAGCATTTTCTAAAGCTTTTGCGCCTAATGTTACACCTTGATAAATTTTTACATCATCACCAATTATACTTGTCTCTCCAATAACAATTCCTGTTCCATGGTCGATAAAAAATCTATTACCAATGGTTGCTCCTGGATGAATATCAATTCCTGTAATTTGATGAGCATATTCACTCATTATTCTAGGAATTAATTGCACTTTCTTTCTATATAATATATGGGCAATTCGATATACTAAAATTGCATATATTCCTGGATAACTTAAAATTATTTCTTCTTTTGAATTTGCAGCAGGATCACTTTCCATAAATTTTTCAATATCATCATTTATTGTTGCGTCTAAAGAAATTATTTCTTCAAAAATATTATTAATTTCATCATTAGTAATATCTTGATTTTTTTCAACTTCTTTCATTAGTTTTTCTTTAGCAGAGTTAATTTTTTGTTCTTTATATTCTAAAACAGATTCATTAACATCTTCAAAAACATTAGGAAAAAAGTATTCTCTAATATCAGAAATAACTTCAGTTATCTTTTCTTTATTGATTGTTTTTTTCATTTCACTTTACACTCTCTTTACTATAATTATATTATACCATATTTCATTTTGTGTGTGGGATTTTAAAAGTATTTTTTACTTTTTCTATATTATATGTTACAATAATATATAGAAAAGGAGACTACTATGAAAGTTGCAATTATTCTAGGAAATAGAATGAATGATGATGGCACAATTTCTGCCACAATGAAAAAAAGATTAGATTTAACTATTGAACTTTTTAACGAATTAAAACCTGATAAAATCATAGTATCAGGAGGAATTGCTAATGAGGTTGCTAATGTAAGCGAAGCTAGTAAAATGGAAGAATATCTTCTTAGTAAAGGAATTGATAAAGATTTAATTATACAAGAGAACAAATCACATACTACTAGAGAAAATGCTCTTTTCTCAGTTCCAATTGCTGAAAGTTTAAATGCTAATACAATAATTGTTTGTTCAACTATTGAACATTTTATTGATATGCCTTATAATCCTGTCAAATTATTTAATGATGCTTTAAAAAACAAAGATATTAGAATTATGATTTATACTAATGCTAAATAAAAGGCCTTCAAAATGAAGGTCTTTTTACTATAATTATATCTTAGTTGTTATATTAGTTAACCATGTCTTCTTTCCAACAAAATAATTTCCTAAGAATACTTTGAAAACGTCATTTGTATGAGATATTAAAAATATAGTTGTTAAGTTTATTCCCC
This sequence comes from Mollicutes bacterium Phil14, assembly GCA_001940985.1. GTDB lineage: Bacteria > Bacillota_I > Bacilli_A > ML615J-28 > CAG-698 > Tener-01. The sequence continues at coordinate 3,514 of MSHB01000010.1, read as the reverse complement.
ATTTACTAGCGTTAACACCAAAAATAATAGCTAAAGGTATTCCTATTAAATAAGTTGGTATTTGGTCCAATAAAAATGCTTTAATAGTATCTCCTCCTGATCTTAAAACGAAGAATGATACAGAGTTATAACAATATATTGCACAAAATATACCCGTAACATTTAAGATTTTTACCATCATTCTTTTCACTTCAGCAGTCGGTTCAAACATATTAGAAATAAGTGGGCCCGTTATTATCATTAAAACTCCAACAAATATTCCCATAAAAATAGATAAACCTCTCATACTATAGTAATCTTTTTCAGCTCTTTCAAAATCACCTTTTCCTAAAGATTCACCAATTATTACTGCTGTTCCTGTACCAATACCAGCAAATATTATAAAGAACAAATCACTGATATTTTGAGAATATGAATATGCATTATACCATAAATCATTTTTATATGTATAAAATACTGCAAGTAGTGACATTCCAACTGACCATAATAATTCGTTAGTCACTAGTAATGAACCTTTTTTAATAAACTCTTTTATAAGGTTCTTAGTTACTTTTAAACTTTTTAATACTCCTTTAAAGTTTTCATCTTTTAAAATCATTATTGATATAACTAAAAATAAAAACTCTACTACCTTAGACATAACTGTAGCTATGGCAGCACCACGAGCTCCAAGTTCTGAAAATCCTAAATGACCAAATATTAAACAATAGTTAAAAAATACATTTACTAAGATTCCACTTATTCCCGCAATTAGTGGTAGTGTTGCTTTTTTAACACTTCTTAAACTATTGCTTATTGCTGTATTCAAAACAATGAATATAACTCCATATACCATAACACCTAAATAGTCATATCCAAAGCTTCTTGATGTTTCATCTTGGACATATGAATTAACTACCATTTTACCAAAAAGTAAAATAATAATAATTCCTAATACTCCAAACACCACTTCAACAATTAGAGATAATCTAATTGATTCTTTTATTTTGTCTTTATTTCTAGCTCCAAAATATTGTGATATGAAAATACTTGAGGTTGCAGCAAGTCCCATCCAAACGAAGTTTAAAATAAAAATTAATCTATTAGCTGCACTTACTCCATTATAAGCTAGGGCATTTCCACCATAACTATTTATCATTAAGTTATCAACATAACCAGCTATTGAAATAAAAAGCTGTTGCAGCATTATTGGAATTACTAGAGTCAATATATGCTTATAAAATTTTTTATCACCTATAAATTTTTTAAAATTAAATTTTGTTTCTTTTTTTGTTACTTCATTCATAAATAATCTCCATAAACGCACCTCAATATTTTATCATACTTTTTTATTTTTTCATAGTTTTTTTTTATTTTTACGTAAAAAAAAGTATTAATAGATGTTTTACCATCCATTAATACTTCACTTTCTAATATTAATTAATTTTTAACTAGAATAAGTTTGATAGAATTTATTAATATAAGTATCTTCTAATGCATCCATAGATTGATCATAGTCTTTACCGTTATTAATAATGTTAATAATAGTAGCTCTGATTGGAGATGTAGCTATACTTGTATAGAAGTCATGAGCTGCATCATAGAAGCAGTTACTATTATTCCACCACATAGCGGCTTCAACAGATTCAAGATCATCAACTTTAGCACTAATTGCATTACGTTTTAAAGTTTCTGGATCATAAGTAGGATCTTCACTATAATATCTAGCAGCTTTTAGATAATAATCTACCATTGCTTGATATACTATTTCATAACTAACACCAGCTGGATGAGCACTATCTCTACCACTAGCAAATATTAACATTGTTGTTCCATATTCACCAATTCTTGTTTGATCTTTTGTCATATCATCTGGATATGGGAATGGAACATAACCAAATCTAGTGTCTTCGCCCCACATATCTGTTCTCCAACGGTTATCAGTTTTTAAGAACCACCAACTACCAGTAGTCATTACTGCTTTACTATCAAAGAATTCTCCACTTTCTTCCATCCAAGTAGAAGATGTTGCTAAGGCACCACTAGCTACGAATCCTTTTAACATTTCAGCTACTGCTTTAGAACGTGGATGAGTTAAAGATGCAGATACAGCTGCTGTGTTAGCAATCTTAACACCAGCGGCATTACTCATACCTAACCAGTAATAATAATAGTGTCCTGCAAGTGTATATTGACCTTCATCTAATAAAGCTTGACAGCTATTTACCCAATTAATAAATGTTGAATAAGTCCATTTACCTTCATTAAATAATTTAGCAGGTGATTCAAGTTTTAACTTTTCAACCCAACCTAAGTTATAATATAATCCTAAATCAGTATAATTCTTGGCTTCATTTGGTCCAGTAGATAATCCATATAGACCACCTCTGAATGTACTAGCTTGTTTTAAAATGATTTCCATTTGGTTTTTACCATATTTAGCATAATATACTTTGGCATCATGAGCACTACCAACACCAGCAATGTCTGGCATCCAAGCAGTTGAAATTGTATAGAAGTCAGCTTTTGCTTCGCCTAATTCTGCTTGAGAGTTAATCCATTGAATTCTTTGAGTTCCCCAAGGAGCTTCTGTTGGATATGCAACAACAGAGATCTTGCAATTGTATAAATCTTCTACTTCTTTCCAAGCTTTTTGTTTATACATTTTATCTTGACCAGTATATGCATCTAAGAATGGGTCTAAATCTGCTAATGCACTTTCAGCGTTCATTAATATGATTTTATAACCCTTCATATCAGGATAAGTTTCAGGATCTGTATTAGGAGTTACTTTAACTTTTACTTTAGCACTCTTAACAGATTCATCTACTGTTGAATAAGCAGTAATATATGTAGTACCTACGCTAACACCAACAATAATTCCTCTTTCATTGATTGTAGCAATCTCAGGACTTCTTGATTCCCAACGAATGCTTTGACTAGCACCATTTGGGAAAACGGTTGCTTTAGCTGTTAATTTATATCCAACTTCAACTTCTTCAGCACTAACTTGAATAGTAATATCAGTAGGAGCTATTTCAATTTCTCCACCGCCTTGTGCAGGGATAACCTTAACTTTGTATTCGGCTTTTACTTTCTCATCAAGTGTTGATGTAGCTGTGATTGTTACTTCACCTTCAGCTATACCAATTACTAAACCTTTATTAACCTTAGCGATTTTTTCATCACTACTTGACCATACAACTGCTTTTGAAGCATTTTCTGGTGTGAAGTTTAATCCTAAAGTTAAAACTTTTGATACTTCAACTTCATTAGTAGAAGATGTGATTTCAATCTTAGTTGGTTTAACAACAGGAGCTTCTTTACCTTTTACAGTAATCTTAAACTCTTTCTTTAATTGTGTGTTGCCTAATGGTGTAACTGTTAATGTTGTTTCTCCACCTTTTAAGGCTGTTACTTTTTTATCTTCAACTTTTAATACACTTGTATCTACTGCTGCTACTCTATAGTTTTTATTTGTAGCATTTTCAGGTAAAACCTTAATTTCAAGTGTAAAACTTTCGCCTTCTTCTAA
>MSHB01000009.1 GCA_001940985.1 Mollicutes bacterium Phil14 | reverse complement strand
TTATTGGGGAGTTATTTCACAGCCCCTATTTCTTATTTTCTTTTATTTATTAGAAACCCCATGCTTACTCCTAAAACCACAAGTTCAACTACTGGCATAACAACCCACAAGCTATTTGCACCTAGAAACGTTGGAAACACCAGGATACAAACACTACTTAAGACGATATTTCTGCAAAGTGAAATACATAGGGATTGTTTGACACAAAGTATCGCTTGGAAATAGTAGGATGCCAATAAATTGACTCCCATCGGAAGAAAGGCAATAAACCCATTGGCAAATTCATTAAAGAAACTTGGAAGTCCATTCTTCTCTGACAAGAAATGTGTTGCTACCACCAATACTTGGATTACCATTCCAATGACTGATGCTAACGCTGCTCCTGCAATTCCCATATTCAGTGGAAAGACGAATACAATGTCTAATACGATGTTCACAACACCACCAAGTATAACACCTGCCATAGCGCGATTCGGGTCGTTATCTGCACGAATGAAGATTGCAATAAAGTTCGAGAATACGACAATTGGTAAAAAGAGATTGATATAGTGCATGTATGAATGTGCATAAGGATATAGTGTTTCATTCGCTCCCATCATTCGAAGAAATACAGGCATTCCTAGAACATACGTAATCCATAAAAGTACAGTAAGCAAAGCTAGAACTATAAAGGATAGGGTAAAGAAGCGATTTGCCTTTTTCGTATCTCCTATACCTCTATTGACACTCATCTGCACCGAGCCACCGACTCCAAACAGTATCCCCCTTGATATTAGAATACATAGTAAAGGTGTTGTAATACTAAGCGCAGCCAAATCGTCAGAGCCAACTCCTTTTCCTATGACAATGGCATCAGTCAATGTATAGATTGACATTACCATTGCGCTACCAAGTGACGGTATCAAAAAACGAAGGTACAAGGTTTTAAGATTATCTTTTAGTAAATTCATTCATTTCCTCCAAAAAAAAGACCAGATAAGAAAGTATCTTATCTGGTCCATGAATATCATGTCCATCCGGGAATTCCAATCACCTAAGCAATAAGAATATGTCAATATTTTTTATTCGTCAAACTCTACCGTTACATAGAACCCTTTCGGGGTCTCTTTTATATCGCTAATTACGCCTTTGCTAGACTTAAGTCTCTCACGTAATGTATAGTTCGCAGACATAGCAACTGCTGGTTCCACTACATAGTAATAGGAAGACGGAAGCTTACCTTCTCTTATCTCTACCTCATCACCTATTTCAACAAGACCTTGTCTTTCCATTTTGAATTCCATCGATCTCATATCTCACTACTCCCTCAAGTTACTGAAGAACACGTCTTTCACTGTTGGCGCGATAATTCTGATACCCTTCGCTCATCCAACTATCCTGTAAATCCTTTGTCATATCGGAGAGGTTCCATCCACGGGAACTTGCCTTACAAGCTTTAAACTCCTGTAACAGTCTGTCCTCCAAATCAGCTAATACATCATCTTTATCGTAATCATGAAGTACATAGGCACCCTCTACATAACCGATGGGATTGCCGCCAGAAACATACGCTTCTCCTTTTTTTATACTTCCTGAAATAAAACCGATTACTTTATCATCTTTCTTCGCTACAAAGATTTTCAACTCACATTCCTTAATGGCACTTCGTAATACTCTTACCATAGTATTATCCGCTAACTGGCTTTCCTCTGGTCCGTATTCTTTCATAGACTGCTGTAACTCTCTGGATAATTCATTGTATAAATGAGCAACCTCTAGTAGCTCTTCGTACTCGCATCTCTTGATTATGTAATCCATGACGCCTCTCCTTATCACTTACAGGTTTTCTAGCTAATACGTCATATACTACTACTTTTTCATCCAAATAACAAGGTTACTTTATCATTTTTATTTAATTTGCGCTTTCTCGTAGGCTAAAACATACTCTTTATCTACATTATTACTAATATAATGCTTCTCAATACGTTTGATTACCTTATCTGCCCCTTTCTTATCAGAATTTGCAATAATTACAATAAACTGGCTACTGCTATAGCGGGTACTGACATCCGCTCTTCTAAGGCAGCCATTAATGGTCTTCTCTAATAGCTCTACAGAGCGTTCCAAGGCATCTACATCCTCGTATACGCCATACACATTCCTTACTGTAATAAGCAGAATATATACCTGTCGTTTGCTTCTTTGCACACAGCGGCTGACAAAGTTATAGATTCGTTGGAAGTCGTTATACCCTACCTTTAACACACCACGTTGATTCTCCCGCTCCTGTAATACGGACATTAAGTTGCGTAAATCAGCAGATAGCTGTACAACTTCCCTAGGCTCCATCTTGTCTGCTTCACCACTATAAAAATGAAAGGCATTCTTTCCATTTAGTTTCACATAGTATAACGATTTATCTGCTTTCTCATACAAGGTCTGGTAATCTGTCCCATCTACCCCAGAAACAGCAATCCCGATGGATAACGTGGATAAGCGTAGTGCCTCCTCCTCTAGCATCAGTTCTGAGAACAGTTTCATAATACGATCGGCTTTTGTACGTAAGATACTCTTCGTATTCAATCCCCGAAAGAAAATAGCAAATTCATCGCCACCCATACGACATACCATATCACTATCACGAATGCTACGTCGAAGCATGGTTGCTACCATTTTTAGCACACGGTCACCTACCATATGACCATAGATATCATTTACACTTTTGAAATTATCCAGATCAATCATAAAGAAGCTACCTTTGCTGTTCTTATCCATTAAAAACCGAGTCACCTGGCTCTCAAAGTAACGACGATTCAGTATGTCGGTAAGCGGATCTGTAGAGGCCATGTTGGATTCTATCATACTCTGCTCTTCAAGTACCCGTTGCAGCAATAAATTGCTCTCATCTAGAATGCTTGTCATTTCATCAGACATTGGTGCAAAATCCTGCCCAACCAATTCATTATTTACATGAATCTGAAGAATGATATCTGTTAGCTCAGGATCAAACTGGGTGCCTTTCCCTTTCACCAGCTCCTGCGTAATCTGCTCTTTCGTCAGTCTGCTTCTATAGATTCGCTCACTGCTCATAGCGACATACGCATCGGCTACCGCCAGAATTCTTGCTATTAATGGGATATCGGTTCCTTTTAATCCATCCGGATACCCAGTCCCATCATATCTCTCATGATGGTACTGCGCACCTATCACAGCATCCTTTACCAGTTTGATATCCTTAAGGAGTTCTGCCCCTACCTTAGTATGGCTCTGCACAACTCTGTATTCATCCTCAGTAAGTGGACCTGGCTTATTTAATATGTAGTCAGGGATTGCGACTTTCCCTATATCATGTAAAAGGGCTACATAATGAAGATTCTGCATCTGCCCCTCCGTCCAATTCAACTTCTTTGCTAATGCAATTGCATACTTGGAGACATTTGTAGAATGGTTTCTTGTGTACTCTTCTCTAGCGTCGATCAGATTGCTTAAAGTCGCTACTGAGCGTAGTGTTACTCGTTCCATCTGCTTGCTTTTTACTAATAACTTCTGCTCCAGTCGATTCTGCAATACATCCAGCTGAATGGTCTTATCTATTCTGCTAATCATAACTTCTGGCACAAATGGCTTTGCAATCACATCCGATGCCCCAAGTTGCAGACATTCCACCTCAATGTCCTTGTTGGCATCTGCTGTCAGTATAATAACTGGAATCTGTGACTCACCGGATTCTTTACAAATGTGTTGTAATGTCTCTCTTCCATCCATGCCTGCTGCAAACCAGTCTAACAAAATCAGATCTGGTCGCTCCCTGCCTATGTACTCGATTGCCTTTTCCCCTGATTCCACTACTTTGATATGATACTTTCGACCAAGTATCTGTTTGACTTCCTCTACACTATCCTTATTATTATCTACAACTAGTATACAATACATAACTCCCTCCTCACTTTACTTAGGCTGGCTAACGTTTCGTTACTGTAGTTTATCCTTTTATTATACCATTATCCCATAATAAAATACAATATATTACAAATAATTCTAGAATTTACGTAAAGCTACCCCGTGTTTGAAGCCTCTCCATCTATAGAAAAAGGCAAGGTTATTGCAACCTTGCCTTTTCTGTATTAAGTGGTAACTCCAATCAGCTTACACAAAGCATTGATTGAGCACTATCTACAAACGATATTTACAATTCTTCCAGGAACGTAGATTTCTTTGATGATATTAGGAGTCAGCTTATCAGCTACAGCCTCTTTGGCTTTTGCAATAACATCATCCTTAGGATCATCCTTACCAATCATGATGGTTCCTTTTGTCTTACCATTGATCTGTACAGCAATCTCAATCGTAGATTCCACAGTCTTTGCTTCCTCATATTCTGGCCAAGTGGTTTCATAGATTCTTCCTTCGAATCCAAGCTTCTGCCACATTTCCTCTGTGATATGAGGTGCTACAGGGTTCAACAGAACGATTAATGTCTTTAACTCGCCCTTAGTAACACTGCCTCTCTTATAGAAATCATTGATCAACGCCATCATTGCAGCAATTGCTGTATTGTACTTTAAGTTCTCAAAATCAGAGCTTACCTTTTTGATTGTCTGGTGCATCTTGGTTTCTAACTCTTTAGAGTAGCCTTCTTCCTCAGTTACAAGCTCCTGAAGCTTCCATACTCTCTCTAAGAAACGACGACAACCTTTTACACCATCCTCAGACCAGGAAGCACTTAAATCGAAAGCTCCGATGAACATTTCATAGGTACGAAGGGTATCTGCACCATATGTGGTTACGATATCATCTGGATTGACAACGTTACCACGGGATTTACTCATCTTCTCACCATTCTCACCAAGAATCATACCATGGGAAGTTCTCTTCTGGTATGGCTCCTTTGTTGGAACAATGCCGTTATCATATAAGAATTTATGCCAGAAACGGGAGTAAAGAAGATGAAGGGTTGTATGCTCCATACCACCATTATACCAGTCAACAGGTAACCAGTATTTTAATGCTTCCTTACTTGCAAGAGCTTCTGTATTGTGAGGATCTGTATAGCGAAGATAATACCATGAGGAACCAGCCCACTGAGGCATTGTATCGGTCTCTCTCTTAGCAGGGCCACCACAACAAGGACAAGTTGTATTTACCCAATCTGTCATCGCCGCTAATGGAGATTCTCCATTGTCTGTTGGCATATAGCTGTCAACTTCAGGAAGTTCAAGAGGAAGATCCTTATCTTCTAATGGAACGAAGCCACATTTTTCACATTTAACTAGGGGAATTGGTTCACCCCAGTATCTTTGTCTAGAGAATACCCAGTCTCTTAACTTGAAGTTAACTTTCTTCTCACCGATGCCTTTTTCAGATAAGAACTCAATAATCTTCTCTTTGGCATCTGCTACTTCTAAGCCATTTAAGAAGTCGGAGTTTACCAGCTTACCAGTTGCTGTGTTGGTATATGCTTCTTCCTGCACATTGCCACCCGCTACTACTTCGATAATTGGTAAGTTGAACTTCTTTGCAAAATCCCAGTCTCTTTCATCATGGGCAGGAACAGCCATAATTGCCCCAGTTCCATAAGTAGATAGTACATAATCACTAATCCATATTGGGATTAGTTTATTATTAACAGGATTAATTGCATAAGCACCAGTAAAAACACCTGTTTTTTCTTTATTTAATTCTGTTCTTTCCATATCACTTTTTTTAGAACAATTCTCTATATAAGCTAAAACTGAATCTTTTTGTTCTTCACTCATTATTTTTTTAACTAGCACATGTTCAGGAGCTAAAACACAATATGTAGCACCAAACAATGTATCACATCTAGTAGTGAAAACAACAAAACTTTCATCATGTTTATCAACTTTAAATCTTACATGAGCACCAACAGATTTACCAATCCAATTTCTTTGAATTTCTTTTGTTGATTCAGGCCAATCAAGGTTATCCAAATTTGCAAGTAGTCTTTCAGCGTATTTTGGAATATCAATTACCCATTGTTTCATATTTTTACGAACAACAGGATATCCTCCTCTTTCACTCTTTCCATCAATGACTTCATCATTAGCTAACACTGTTCCTAATTCTTCGCACCAATTAACTGGCATGTCAACTCTTTTAGCTAATCCATCTTCATATAATTTTTTAAAAATCCATTGTGTCCATTTATAAAATGATTCATCACTAGTTGAAATTTCCTTACTCCAATCATATGATAAACCAAGCATCATAAGTTGATTTTTAAAATATTCAATATTTTTCTTTGTAAATCCAGCAGGATGATTACCAGTATTAATAGCATATTGCTCAGCAGGAAGACCAAAAGAATCAAATCCCATTGGATGCAAAACATTATAACCTTGCATTTTTTTCATACGTGATACAATATCAGTAGCTGTATATCCTTCAGGGTGACCCGCATGTAGACCAACACCTGATGGATATGGGAACATATCTAAAGCATAAAACTTAGGTTTAGAGAAATCCCAAACATCAGTTTTAAAAGTTTCATTTTTTTCCCAAAAATCACGCCATTTTTTTTCAATATCTATATGATTATAACTCATTATTTCCACCTCTTATTATTATACATTGAGAAAATCTTACTATATTTATAATTGTTATCAAAAGTCCTATGTAATACAACAATAAAAAACCAAACAATTGTGATAATAAACTTGCAAAAACAAATGGTGATAACAAATATACTATCATTTGACACATCTTTGAAAAACTTAATTCTTTTCGATTGATTGGTCTATTAAAAAGAGCTAATATTAATATCAAAATCAAAATAGATAAAGTTTCAGAAACAAACAAGGTAACTATTTCGAAAGTTTTAATTAAAGGTTCAACTAAAATTATCTCTTCTTCAGCAATCTTAAAAATAACATTCCAAAAATTATTATCATCATTATAAGCATCAGAAAACTTCAAATCTGAAAGTTCTGGTTTTTCATTATAACTAAACACTAAAATTCTCATTCCATATTTGTGAATAAATACGCCATAGCGACCAAATTCAATTATTGTCTTTGTACTTGCATAACTCTTTTGCTCAGAATCAGCTCTAAAAAGTACCATAATATCATCAGAAATCAATTTCCTATATTCATAGTTGTTATCATGATCATCATTAAATAATAAACTGCTACGAATGGAAAATGGTATTGGTTCTGTATCATGATAAAATAACTCTCTTATAGCGACTTCATCATTATAAGTAAATATCGGTTCTCCTAAAACTTTTATAGTTTGAGGAAGAATCATTATTATTATCATCAAGAAAAAGAAAAATGCTGTAAAAATTCTTTTATCATTTATATAATTATTTACCATAGCTGGATTAAAAATTCCATCTGTTATTCGCCTAAATATTTTCATATGGGATTCACCACCTTATTAGTGTTCATTATACCAAATTTTGCTTCTCTTTTCAAGAACATACGAACTAAATTGTTAATTTTGTTGTCACATTTACAATATTCTATTTCTTAACAAACAATAATTTATTTTTTAAATTTTTTATTTATTTTTCACGAACTTTGTGGTATCATTTAATAAAATAATAGGAGGCAATATTATGGCAAAAAAATCATCTAAAAATATTTTTGGATTTTTATCATTTAGTGCTTTAATTATTTTTGCTATTTGCAAAATAATTGGCATTTTAAACAAGTACTTAGAATTGGGAATCAATACTGGTATGCTTAACACTATTGGAACAATATTCTTATTGATATGTGTATTATGGTCTGCTTGGACATTTGCTAGTGGTTGTAAAAAAGTTTGGAGAATTATATACTTTGTTCTTCTAGCTATTATTATTTTAGGATTTGTTTTTGGTTTAAATATTTTATAATGAAAACTACAATTATTGGAATTGCTGGAGGAACAGCATCAGGAAAAACAACTCTTGCTAGAAAAGTATACGAAGCTTCTCAGAATTATGGTTCTGTTGTAGTAATTAAATTAGACGATTATTACCGACAAATTTCTGGGTTAACTTATGAAGAAAGAACAAAAATCAATTATGATCATCCTGATTCTTATGACTCTGATTTATTAATTAAACATTTAAATGACTTAAAAAATGGAATTCCCATTGAAAAACCTTGCTATGATTTCGTAGCTCATAATCGTAGTGATAAATCTGTTTTAGTAAAACCTGCTAATGTAATAATAATTGAAGGAATAATGAATTTTGCAATTCCTGAACTTAAAGATATGTTTGACATTAAAATATTTGTTGATACTCCTGATGATATTAGATTAATCAGACGTATGACTAGAGATATTAAAGAACGTGGAAGAACATTGGATTCTGTTGTAAATCAATATTTATCTACAGTTAGACCTATGCATTTAAGTTTTGTTGAGCCTTCAAAGAAATATGCTGATATTATTGTCCCAGAAGGTGGAAACAATAATATTGCTATTGATTTTATTACTACAAAAATAGTTAATATTTTAAATAATAGTAATGACCAAAATTAAAAACCAGCTTTAAAACTGGTTTTTTTAATTTTTTCTTCTATTTTGGTTTTATATTTTTGTTAATGCTAAAATCTTTTTATCCGTTTGAACAATATTAGTAACAAATTTACCATCTTTAAATACAGCATAATTAGTCATTGGGCAAGAGATATTTTGAGCTGTTTGTTTATCAGTTATATGAATTATTTTTAATAAAATATTATTCTTTTGAGCTAATTCTTCAGTTTTTTGCACCCAATAATAAGCAAACGGGCATTGATCTGTGTAATATATAACAATCCCTTTATCAGAAATCTCTAGTGTTTTTGCACATTCCTTGAATCTTGGAGGAATAGCATCAATGGTAAGTGGTAAATACATGAGAGTAATCCCGCCAGCAACATCAGCGACCTTAAAACCTTTATGCATTAAATATTTAGTATCTGATAAAAATTCTTTTTTTCTTCCTTCTGAAGACAAAATGCAAATTCCTTGTTTTTTATTGTTTATAGCATCATTTATGCATTCATTTAATAAATCATTAGAATATCCATAACCTTTTAATTTACCAGTAATCCACAAACAATCAATAAAAATGTAATTGTCAGCTTCAATAGGAACCCAAGCATTTTCACTAGGTAAATATTCAATAAAGCATTTTTCGCGTTCAACGCTTCTATAAAATACAAGTCCATCATCAAATCTCTTTTTTAACCATTCTTTTTTTCTTGTTCCCTGTTTTTCTGACATTGGACAACAAATATATTCTTTATCAATATTTTCTTTTGTAATTTTAATATACTCCATTTTATTTCCCTTAAATATTTTTATAAATTGCTATTATATTATACCTTTTAATACCAGTTGTCAATTATTTTTATTATTATGCAAAAAAGGCTTATCTCTAAGCCTCTTTTTTAGCTTTTTTAGATTTCTTCCTTAAGCTACAAGGAAATCACAAGTTTTTATTTTATGACCTATCTTGTAAAGTCATTGGCTACTGTAGCACTATTATTATGTACAGTTTTTTCAACAATATTCATCAATTATAAAATCTTTTATCATTTTAACTATTCTTTCATAATCATCAATTACTATTATTATTGCTCCTTTTATACTCGTGTGCATTTTTTTGTTTTCATTTAGAAACTTTAATGCACTAATCATTCCCATATAAGTGGCTTTAATTGCATTTGTGCAAATTGAAAACTCATTATCAACCATTTTAAGTTTTTCCATTGTTACGCCCATTATACCTGCAGCTGTCAAACTATTAGTTGCTTCTTCATCTTCTTCATTAATTAGTTTAGTAATCTTTTCTTCATGTGTTTTAAAAATTTCCAAAATATCAGTAATTAATTTTAGTAATTTTTTGTTTTTCAATTTTTCAGCATGCTCATAATATATTCTATATATGCTTGTTCCCATATGGACATATGATAAGAATTTATTTAATTCATTGGTTTTTTCCATATTTTCACCTCATTAATTATTATTTACAGCTATTACTAAATTATAAAAAAAGATGCAAATTTTTGCATCTTTTATTCAGTATAAGAATCTAAATCACTTGGATATGAGATTTCTTGATGTTCAGTTCCGCGATAATAAACTTTAACAGTTGAAGAAACACCTTTAGTTGTAAAAATCAATTCTACAGAAGTAATTTTACCATTATCTAACGTTGCTTTAACAACAACTGAATCAACACCTTCAACATTTAATTCACCTAGATAATCAGCTAAAGTTAATTCAAATTCCACAAACTCATTAGTTTCTTGTTTTTTAGTTAAAGCCACGAAAAAAGCATCTTCATCATAATAACTTGCTACATCTTCTAAGAACATACTAGCATTATATTGTTTTACAATACTTAAAGCTTCAGAAGAAGATAAAGTATTTTTAGTTTTAGCACTTTCTATGTTGCTATAAAGGATACCATCTTTAATATAAATATTTGAACTTACATTAGTTGTAACTGAATATTTAAATTCTTGATATACATCATTTGATTTATTATAAATCATTTCGCAAGTTCCTTCACTAGTTTCAATCAATATATTAACACTATCTGCTTGTGTATATTGTTCTTTAGTTGCAGTTAAATCTCTCATTAAATCTTTTGCAGTATATCCTACTTCTTTTTCTTTTACTACAACAGATATTTCTGCTTTAGCTTCATTATTAGAAGTAGCTACAGTAATTATAGTTGATCCTGCTTTTAGAGCTGTAATCTTTCCATCACTAACTGTTGCTATACTTTCATCATTACTTGACCAAACCAAACTAGTATTAGGCTCAACTGTTGCAACAACTGTATCGCTTTCACCAACAGTTAATAAAACTTTATTCTTTGATACTTTCAAATCATAAGAAACTTCTCCATCACTTTCAACTTTAATATTTTTAGTTGCTTTAACAGAGCTATCTTTTTTCAAACTAACTGTTACTGTAACATTACCTACAGAAATACCAGTTACTAAACCAGAATTACTTACTGTTGCTATACTTTCATCACTACTTGACCAATTAAAATCAGTGCTGTTATCACTAGCTTTAGCAACTAAATTGATAGTATTATTAACTTTAACACTATCATCACCAGATAACGAAATAGTTATTGCGTCATTTTCACCACAAGCAATTAATAATAACGATAATGCAAATAAAAGTGATAATAATATTTTTTTAATTTTCATAATCATACCTCTTACGTCACACATATTATACTAAATTTATAGATTTTTTTCAATATCTTTTATATATTTATCCCAATTTGGCATTTTTTTTATTTCTATCCATTTATTAGTAAAAGGATTTAAAAATCGAAGATAATAACAGTGGAGCATGAGTCCATCTCCTTCAGTTCCATATAATTTATCGCCACATACAGGATGACCTAAATGTGCCATTGTTACTCTAATTTGATGAGTTCTTCCTGTATCTAGTTTTAACTCCACCAAACTTTCATTTTCATATTCTTTAACTACTCGATAGTTAGTTATTGATAATTTGCCATTTTCAGTAACAATGCGTTTTATACTATGCTCATTTTCTCTTTCAATTTTTAAAACTACCTTTGCTTCTTTTAAAGATAATTTACCTTCAACAACTGCTAAGTATTTTCTAGTTACATTAATACTATCATTTTTAGTAAGCAAATAATGAGCATAACCATTTTTAGCAATAATCATAACTCCTGATGTTGAGTAATCTAATCTATTAACTAAATGAATATTAGAGTCTATTTTATTAGTAATAAAATAATGTTTTATATAACTAATCAAATTGTCATCTTGATGTCTATGTGAAGGCTGACTTGCTAAATCTCTTTCTTTACAAACAACTAATATGTTTTCATCTTCATACAAAATTTCAATTTCTTTTGGTATTGTGTTAATTTCTGTGTTCATCTTTTCATCATATATCAAGGTGATTTTATCATTAGGTTTTACTAAAAAATAATTTTTAGACTCGATATCATTAATAAACATTTTACCATATAATTTGATTTTTTTAGCCAAATTCTTGGAAATGCCTATTTCTGCAATATATTCTTTCAACATCATTTCGTTAAAATTTTCTTCAACAATGTATTCTAATTTCATACTACACCTAAAAATTTAGGGGCTAAAACAAGCCCCGTAATTTCAAATATTATTTTTGTTCTTTTTTGTATTCGTCTACTATCTTCTTGATTAGCATTTCAGGAACTTCTTCATAACGTAAGAATTTACGTGAGAAACGTCCAGATGCTTGAGTCATTGCCTTTAAGTCAGTAGCATATTTAATAATTTCTGCTTCAGGAACTTCAGCAACGATTTGTTGTACACCATGACCTTGTTCCATACCTAATACTCTACCACGACGTTTAGTCATATCACCCATTATATCACCAACATATTCATCTTTTACAACTACTTTAACTTCATAAATAGGTTCTAAGATTGTAGGTCTAATTTTTTCAACTGCATTCTTGAATGCTAATGAAGCAGCAATCTTAAATGATAATTCGTTAGAATCTACTGGATGGTAAGAACCATAATAAAGAGTAGCTTTAACACCAATAACAGGGAAACCAGCAAGTGGACCATGTTCTAATGTTTCAATTAAACCTTTTTCTACAGCTGGGAAGTAGTTTTTAGGAACAGCTCCACCAACAACTTCTTCAGCAAATATGAAGTCTTTATCACATGGTTCGAAACGAATCCAAACATCACCAAATTGACCAGCACCACCAGATTGTTTCTTATGACGGCCTTGTGCTTCGCCTTTAGAACGTATTGTTTCACGATAAACGATCTTTGGATCAGCAGTATCTACATCAACTTTAAACATATTACGCATTTTTTCTAATATATATCCAAGATGAGTCATACCTTGACCACCGATTAATTGTTGAGCAGTTTCAGGATTACGGATAATATCAAATGTTTCATCTTCTAGTCTTAATTTTTGTAATGAACTTGAAATCTTGTCTTCATCTTGTTTATTCTTTGGTTGAATAGCAATATAAATAATTGGAGTTGGATGTTCAACTTTATTATAAACGATTGGATCTTTTTTATCACAGAATGTTAATCCATTAACAAAATCAGCAACCTTAGCAACGCATGCAACGTCACCAGCATTTACAACGTCTAGTGGTATTTGAGTTTTACCCATCATTGTAAAGATTTGTGGCATCTTAATTGTAGCATCAGTTTCAGGAATATAAACTTCTTGACCTAATTTCAATGATCCACTACACACTTTAAAGAAACTAATTGTACCAACAAATGGGTCAATAATTGTTTTAAATACATATGCTGAGAATGGAGCACTTTCACTAACTTCTCTAACTTTTCCATCTTTAGCAGCTTTTTGACTAACTTCTGCAGGACCAGGGATGAAGTTAACAATTGTATCTAATAAAACATCAATACCAACATTTTTCAATCCACTACCAACTAGTATAGGATATAAATCACCATTAACTAATTCAGATTTTAATCCAGTATTAATTTCTTCAGCAGTTAATTCTTCTCCACCAAAATATTTATCCATTAATTCTTCGCTTGTTTCAGCTACTTTTTCTAATAATTCATTATAAATCTCATCAAACTTAGCATTCAATTCGGCAGGAATATCTGCATCTTTTGTTCCAGCACCATCAACCAATTTTGCTTTTTTATCTAGAACACTAACAATACCTTTGAAATTATTAGTTGTTCCAATTTCCCAAGCAAATGGAACTGCTTTTTTACTTAAATCATTTTTGATTGAATCAATTACTTCATCAAATTTTACATTTTCCTTATCCATTTTATTTACAAAAATGATTGTTGGGATATGTCTTTTAGCTAATTCGTCCCAAACGCGTTCAGTACCAACTTCTACGCCTTTTGTAGCATCGATTAAAACGATAGCTCCTTCTACACTTGATAATGTATTTTCAATATCACCAATAAATTCTTCTGAACCTGGTGTGTCAAAAACATTAATTTTATAGCCTTTCCACTCTAGTGGTAATAATGATGATGTCAAAGTTGTTTGACGGTTTTGTTCTTCTATAGAATAATCACCTACAGTATTCTTACGTTCAACTTCACCTTTTTTATCAATTGCTTTTGCAGCGAATAGTAAAGATTCACCAAAGCTTGTTTTTCCACTTCCTAAGTGCCCTAAGACAGCAATATTCTTAACGTTACTAGTTTTGTACTCCTTCATATATACCTCCTAAAAGTATTTTCCACGCTATTTATATTATACTACAAGTGCTTTCATTTTCAAAACACTTTTTTTATTTTTTTTTAAGAAAAGTGAGTTTTTATTAATTTTTTATCTAAAATAAAATAAACGAAAGCATTAACTTTCGTCTATTTCTAATTTTTATTATGACTATTACCGTATTGTGCCTCATACATAGCACGGTATTTTCCATTTAAATTATATAACTTTTCATGAGTGCCACTTTCTACTATCATGCCATCATCCAAAACATAAATATTATCTGCATTTCTAATTGTAGATAACCTATGTGCCACAACAAATGTAGTTCTACCTGCAGCTAAAATTTTTAAAGCTTTTTGAATCATTAACTCTGTTTCAGTATCAATATTTGCTGTAGCTTCATCTAATATTAATATAGCAGGATTTCTAAGTAGTATTCTTGCAAACGAAATTAATTGCTTTTCACCAGTCGATAAATTACTTCCCAAATATTCAAGTTTTGTATTTATACCATCAGGATATTCGTCAACAAACTTCTTTGCCCCAATCATTTCTAATACTTTTTCTACTTCTTCATCAGTAGCATCTATACCAAAAGTTATATTTGATTTTATCGTTCCACTAAAAAGTGCTGGTTCTTGCAAAACATAACCTATATTACTTCTAACTTCTTGTTTCGTGTAATTCATATAATCAACATCATCAATTAAAATTTTTCCTTCTTGCAAATCATAAAATCTTTGCAAGACTATCATCATTGTTGATTTTCCACTTCCAGTATGTCCTACTAAACCAATAAATTCACCCGGTTTAACATGAATATTAATGTCCTTTAATACTTTTGTATCATCATATGCAAAACTTACATGCTCAAATTTGATATCACCTTTAAAATTAGGTTTTTCATTAAAACCAAGATATTTATCTTCTTCTTGATCTAATAAATCAAATATTCTAGTTGAAGCAACAAAAGAATCTTCTAGCGAATTAAGATTAGCAAATATTTCTCTAATTGGTTCAAACACTTTATTGATATATGTGACACATAAATACAAAGCACCAGCCGTAATTGCACCCTCAGCACTTAAAAATTGTCTTCCAAAATAGTAAATAATTAAAGCTATCAATGCATTTTGAATTAATAGTAATAGTTCTCCACCAAACAATGAATTAATTTTTAGAGCTTTCATTTTATTGTTATAATTTGTCTTTAATAATCCATCATATTCATTAGTCATTTCTTCTTCTTTGTTAAATTGTTGAATTATCGACATTCCATCAACATATTGTGCCATAGAAGCATTAATGATTGAATTCATTTCTCTGATTCGATGATGATACTTATTATTAGTTTTTCTATAAACTGTCATCCAAAGTAAAATTAAAGGTGTAGCCAAAAGAGTTAATAACGTTAACTTCCAATTAACTCTAAATAATTCAACATAAACCATAATTAATGAGATTACTGCTGTTAATATCGAGAAAATAACTTCATATAATCCTCTAGCCCCTTCAGAATCACTAGTTATCTTCGTAACAATTTTCCCACTAGGTTCAGAAATAAAATACTTCATTGGTAATCTGTTTAGTTTTTCAAAAGCATCTTTTCTTATATCCAAAGTTAAACGCATTGATGCAGTTAAGAAAAAGACATGCTGCAAATATCTCAAAACAATTATAATCAAAGTTAGAGCACCATATATTATTATTATTCTAATTATTGGATGGATACTAGGACTATAAAACAGTTTCAACTCTTCATTTGATAGCTTTTTTCCATCAACAACAATATCATTTTTCAAAACAAATTGACCAGTAGTAGCGTTAAATTCTTTTATATCACTACTATATGCCACACCATCAATATAATAATATCCATTATCATAATAAATAATAGATATAATATTTTCTTCATCAACAATATCTGATTTTTCTATTTTTACGTAATGTTTCCCACCAAATTCTACTCCTGTATCAGCTTCGGACCATGTTGTTTGAACTCCTAACAGATGGTCATCTAACAAACTATTTATTAATTTTGGTTGAAACAACTCAAGATAAGTAAATAGTATTAAAAATAAAAATGACACAAATATTAGAGTTTTACTTTTCCAAGCATACTTTAATACTCTTTTTATTATAGTTTCAGCTGAATAATTGTAGTATTTATCAAATGATTTTTTCCTATTAGCAAGAGGGCTTTTAAATGAATTTTTATCAGTTTTTTTCATTTTCATTGCCTCCCATTTCTTGAATAACATATTGTTTATAATACCAACCCTGTAACTTCATAAGCTCATTATGAGTTCCACGTTCAACTATTTTTCCATTTTCTATTACCACTATTTCATCACATGCCTCAACAGCAGTTAACCTATGAGCAACAATAATATTGGTTTTTTTATCTCTAATTTTTTTCAAATTTCTTATTATATTAGCCTCAGTAGTTCCATCAACAGCACTCAACGAATCATCTAAAATAAGTATTGCAGCATCCTTAATCAATGCTCTAGCAATTGATAATCTCTGTTTTTGACCGCCACTTAATGTAACACCATATTCACCAACGATTGTGTCGAGTCCTTCTTCAAGGAAAACTAAATCCTTTTCAAAATCTGCCATTTTAATAGCGCAATCCAAATCGATTTTTGATGTTTGACTCTTTCCTAAAAGGATGTTATCTTCAACACTTCTAGCAAATAATATGTGCTCTTGTGGGACATATGCTACCAATTTTCTTATATCATTTTTTTTGTAATAGTCAATTGGTGAGCCATCTATCAGCAATTTATTAGGATCTTCTATAGGAAAAGTTCTCAACAATTGTCTAATTAGAGTGGTTTTACCACTACCAGTTTTTCCAACAATACCCAAAGACTTTCCATTTTTTATATCTAAATTTATACCTTTTAACACTTCATAATCCATATCAGGATAAGAAAAATGAAAATTATCAAATGAAATTTTATTAAATTCTTTTAATTCTAAAGCATCTTTTCTATCTAAAATATCAGGAACAGCTTCTAAAACTTCACTAACACGATCAAATGAGATTGCACTTTGTGAAAAACGAGCAACTTGATTTCCAAGTTGCATCATTGGAAAAGCAAATTGAGATAATAAAAGGCTAAACGTAATTAACTCACCAACTGTTAGTCTCTGATTTATTATTAAATATGCTCCATATCCATAAGCAACTAACTGACTTATGTTAGTAAAAAATCTAAAAGTCGGACCAAATGTTGATTGCATAAGGACAGATTTTTTTTCTGTATCATAACAATCTTTAGCAGCAGTTTGCAATTTTTTATAATCTTTTTCTTCATTTACAAATGCTCTAATCAGTTTTACGTGTTGAACACTTTCCATTGCTAAATTACTCATTGTTGAATCTTTCTTTCTAACCAAACGCCAGTTCTCACCAATTTTTGGTCTCATTATAACAACAACAATAAATATTATTGGCAAAGGAATAATTGAATATAATGTCAACAAGGGATCTAATTTTACCATTGATATAGCTGACATAATAAGAGTTAATATTAAAGTAATTAAACTAAATATCAAGTGAGTCGTGACATTAGCCATAGCAAATGTATCTGAAGTAGCTCTTGTCATCAAATCTCCAGGATGATAAGTAGTAAAATATTTTGAATCCTGTAATAGGATATTCTTCATAAATTTAATTTTCAATTTGTAAAATAATTTATGAAAAAGATTGCCTAAAAATATACTCTTTAATGTGCTGAAAAGAAATTTAACTAATACAATAGAAGTAAATAATATTAAAAGCACTTTTAACCTAGAGTCTGTTATTTGACCTAATCCAATCAAATCAACTGCTTCTCCTATTATTTTCGGTTTTCTAATATCACAATAAATAATAGCTAGTGATAAAAGCATTACTAATAAATATTTCCACCAATATTCTTTTATATACCAGCTGACAGACTTAAATCTATTCATACCTATTCCGTCCTTTTTACTTAAAAAGTTATGAATATTTTATCATATTTTGTATTTTTTTTCAATCAAATAAAAAGATATTTCAGGATAAAGCAAACGTTTTGCCAAATCACTGAAATATCTAGTTTTATTCTATACTCATGCCGATAACTTTATCAATAGGTAATGAGAACACTACGCCATGAGCAGCAGTACCTCTACCAGCCTTTTCCATTATCGCTTTCATAATGTTATCTCTATTTGCTCTACTAGAAACAATATATACCATTTCTTTTTCTTCAGATATTGTTATACCGAAAAATTTTGCTATATCAGTACCTGTTCCATGTGCTCTAACTACAGTGCCTCCAGTAGCACCAGCAGCTTTTGCTGAATCCATAACCAATTCTGTATTGCCTTTATCAACTATTGTTATTATTAACACACTATTATATGATTCCATATTTGTATTCTCCTTGCTCTCAGAATTTTTTTCATCAATAAAGTATTCTTTGCTAGATTTTCCACCAATGCCATCAACTGAAATAAACAATGCAATTCCATTCCCAGCACCCTCGATGTTCATTTCATTTCTTAATCCTTTGATTAATTCTTTTGTTTTCTCATTAGTTATTAACGTTTCAAACATAACATTATGATTATCTTTCAGCCCCAAAAAATCAAGAGTAGTATTTGTGGCAGTTCCATTACAGAATTTTTCTAAGACATGATTTATATTATAATCTTTAAAAAATTCTAAATATTCTTCAGCAAATTTTCTATTTGCTATTGTAATAAGATATTTATATCCAGTCATATTTCCTCCTAACCGATAATCTCATCTTCTGCTGAATTAGAGTAATTATTCTTTTGCATACGTTTAACTTTAATTTTATATACTAATCCTAATATTTGTATTGCTACAAGTGGAGTCATAGCAACCATTGCCACAACACCAAATCCTTCTTTAGCGATATTACCACCGACAGCATCACATAATCCTAAAGAAAATGGCAAAATGAAACTTGCAGTCATTGCTCCTGAAGCAACTCCACCAGAGTCAAATGCAACAGCTGAAAAGATATCTGGAACAATAAAAGCTAAAATTATTGCAATCAAATAGAAAGGAATTAAAAAATATAAGATTGGAATACCTAATAGTATTCTTAACATTGCTAATCCTATTGATACTGCTACTCCTATCATTAAACTAATACTTAAGGCACGCTTTGGAATATTTCCGGATGTTATTTCATAAACTTGCTTAGTTAAAACATGAACAGCTGGCTCTGCTGCAACAACAAAGAATCCTAATAACATTCCTATAGGAACTGCTATCCAATTATAACTTAGTTTTCCTATTTCAGCACCTAAATAATTACCTACAGGTAAGAAGCCAACATTAACGCCAAGTAGGAAAAATGTCAATCCTAAATATGTATACAATATTCCAATAAAGATCTTGTAGTTAGTGTTTTTCGTTAATTTATTTCCAAACAATTGGAAAATCATAAAGAAACCAACAATTGGCAATAAAGCAATTCCAACTTCTTTAAAATAATAAGGAATATTTTTCAAAAATACTGAACACAAATCTTTTGAGTTTTCTCCAAAATTAATATTATAAACAGGAGTTTCAATACTTGATGGTTTGTATATTAAACCCAATATCATAACTGCTAATATCGGCCCAATAGAACAAAGTGCTGTCAAACCGAAACTATCATCTTGTGCTTCTTTATCACTTCTGGTCATAGCAACACCAGTTCCAACAGCCATTATAAATGGCACACTCATTGGACCAGTTGTTACACCACCAGCATCAAATGCTAATGGTAAAAATGTTTCTGGAACAAAGAATGCCAAAATAAAAATAATTAAATAAAATCCTAACAACAAATATTTCAATTTTATTTTTAAAACTATTCTCAAAAAGGCAATTACTAAAAACACTCCCACGCCAACACCAACAGATATTATCAATGTCCAACTATTTATAGTATTTGCTAATTGAGCAGCTAATACTGATAAATCAGGTTCTGAAATAGTAATTATAACACCTAAAAAAAAGAAAACAGGAATAATAATCCAAATCTTTTTACTTTTAATAGTTGATTCACCAACGTATTCGCCTATCGGTGTCATAGCTACATCAGCTCCCAATGAAAATAGACCCATTCCAACAACAACAAAAAATGTTCCTATAATGAATGACAATAAAACGTCACTTTTAATTGGGGTAATTGTAAAGCATAAAAATAAAACAATAAGTGAAATTGGTATGACAGATGAAAAAGATTCTTTAATTTTATCCATCAATATGCTCTTATCCCTTCTAAAAACATTTAAGTTTTTTCTCATATTTTTATCTCCTTTCTTATAAAATATTTCAATTAAATTAATTTAATTTTAACAAATAAAATATATGTTTGTCAATAAAAAACTATATAAAAAAAGACAAAACATACTAGCTTTGTCTTATATAATTATCTTAAATGGAAATCACCACTCGTAGTTTTAACATCAAGATTTCTACTTCCATCACCGATTTTGTATTTTTTATCTACTATTTTAAAACTTATATTTTCATTATCAACAATCAATTCTCCACTTGTAGTTTTAAACTTTATCATCATTCCTAATTCATCTAAAAGTTTTACATTAACTTTTGCACTGACGCTATCAAAATCAGCATCAATAAAGTCTCTTAAACTAACATAAATTTTTCCACTTACAGTATTCACTTTAATATTTTTAGTCGTAGTATCAAGAGTTTCAATCCCCCCAGATACACTTTCCATTTCTAGTTTATCACAAACGACTTTATCAATAGTGATTGAACCGCTCACTGAATAAATATTAACACTTTTACTAACTAAAGAACTAATATCAATATTACCAGAAACTGTTTTTATATCAATATTATTGTTCTCAATATCATCAGTTGTAATTAACGCACTAATAGAATTTATACTAATATCTACTCCATTAGGAATTTCAATAGTAACATGCTTATCGGCATCATTAATCTTTGCAGAATATCCGGATTCCCAAAACTTAACATCTAAAACACCATCTTCAAAATATGAATGAACTTTTTGTTTATCTTTTAAATCATTACTATTTTCACTAATAGATATTTTATCACTAATAACTATTTTAACTCTACCAACATACCAATCAATATTCAATTTTTTTATTTCACCAGAATATTCTTTATTTCCAACAGAATATTTTTCACTATTTTTATATGAATGCATTCTTATTACGCCACTGCATCCAGTAAACGTTAACGCCATAACTAATAAACACAATACAACAAATATTTTTTTCATATTTATTTATTTTTTCCTTTCTTTCTTTTCAACAGATTCAATAATGACAATTACTATTGGGAAAATCACTCCAGCAATTGGCCATATAATCCAACTTTTACTATTACTAACAAAATTACTAAGAATTATAAATAAATAAATCGCAGTTGTAGCTAACCAAAAAACAGCAGTGACTAAACTTACTAAACCTTTTTTGGCCTTCTTTTTACGAGAATAATCTCCTTCTTCTAATAATTTTTCTAATGCTGATTGATATACTCTGCCATACACTAAAAAGTAAACTCCACATGCAACAATAAATAGTAACAATCCTACAGAAATCGAATAAATTAAATCACTTTCATCTAAACATATAGCCACAAATAAAGGTATCACTGATAGAATACATAAAACTACTCCAATAGTCATTAATCTTTGATATGTATCTTTGTATTCTTTTTTTCTTTCCTTAGCCATACCAATAACGCCATACTCAGTTTCAAAGTTTTGATTTTCCAAAAATTCATATTCTTTAGTTTTTATTGAAGAACTAACAAAATTCATAACACCAAGAACAACAAAAACAATTAATACGATTAATCCTATTCCACAAGCTGCATTTTCATTCAACTTGTATTTTTCAACTTCACTTATTGCCGCAAGTATTAATAAAGTAATAGGTGAAATTATGCACAAAAAAGTTCCTAATGCCAACTTTGGACTAACCTCTTTCATAGTTAATAAAAACTTTGAAGCATCTTCCAACTTAATTCGATGAACTTCACTAACTGGTTCACTACTAATAAGTTCTTCCTCTTCTAATTCATCTTTTAATAAATAATCAGTTGTAACTCCAAACAATTTGCTCATCATTAATATTTTATCCATATCAGGAATAGATTGTGCCCCTTCCCATTTTGATACAGATTGTCTAGTAACATTTAATTGATCAGCAAGCTCTTCTTGAGACCAACCAGCTTTCTTTCTAAGTAAAATAATTTTGTCTGCTAAAATCATATTTTTTTCTCCTTTTCATTTTTTACATGCCATATGATACTCTTTTTCTTGGTTGCGCACAAGAAAGTTAACTTTGAAATTTGTCAACTGAAAGTTGCAAAGAGAAAAAAATCATTTTTTTATGCTATTTTCAACTACTTGTAGTTCGAATCTATACTTTTGTTTACAATGAGGATATTTTTTATAATCAACTTCACTTAAAAACATACTTACAGGTCTTATCCATAAAGAACCATCATCATACAATTTTCTGTATATCACAACTTCCTCACAAGTTTCTGAGTCCTTTGCGATTCCTTCAACTAAATAGTAATTTCCTTTAAAATGTTTGTAAATTCTACCAATAATTAATTCATTCATAATTGCACCTTTGATGATTTATTATAACACCTTGATATAATATTATCAATATAAAAATCATTTTGCATTGCAAAATGATTCATATTTTACTTATTAAGATTAAACATATTTTTAATATCATTTATAGTTTCACTATTAATATTTTCTAATTTTGATATTGCAGCTTCAATTTCTGCTTGTTGTGATTCATTTAATTCTAGTTTGAAATCTGCAGTTTTTGCCATAGGTAAAATAAGTTTACTATTTGCTAATGATTTAATTAATGAATCAGCATCTATAGTTCCAGAAGTTTGATAATTATAAGCTTGTTCTAAAATATTTCCTTCATTTACAAATTCTACTTCTGACAAGTCAAAATCATTTAAATCAATAGGTAAATCTTCACCTAATGATGCAGCAACATCTTTAATAGCCTTATTTATAATATCTACTGATCCTTCACTCATTTCTGATTTTAAGTTATCAAGATTAGTTAAGATATCTTTAACTTCACTAATATTCGCTTCATTTAATCCTGCAGAGAAATCAACTTTTGAAATTTTTCCTAAATCATTAGACATATTAGATACAAAAACAATTGCTTCTATTTCCTCATCTAATGTTAAGTTTTTGCCTTCATCTGTTTTAATAGTTGTTAATTTAGCAAAAAATCCATTTCCAATTTTACTTAAAGTTTTAGAAACTGTAGAATCAGCATATTCTTTAGGGTTGACTTCTGCTCCAAGACCATCTAAATCAATTACTTTTGAACCATCAATTTCAATTTCAGATAATTTCGCTACTTCATTAAGAATTCCATTAATAGGAACGCAAATAGCAAAAGCAATAACAACACCAGCAAATGCTCCTACTATTCCACCTAGTAAAGTATGTTTACCATTATTTTTACTAAATAGGCCCTTAAGTATAGCATATACTATTAAAGTTAATAATTTTAATACTATAAATATAATTACAAATGATAATGCTGTCAATATCATAGTAACAATGTACTCAAATAAATAACTGATATTTTTCATTTCATCTTGAAGGCTTGCATTTATGTATTCTATTATATTTACTTTATTACCATCAACAGGGAAAAGTTCTAGTGACTCTAGTTTATCAACTAGTTTATCTTTAAATATCCAAGCAATAATAAATGAGGCAGCAATTAATAGTAATCTAAAAATAGCTCTCTTTCCTCCTCTACCAAACCCAATAAATAGGCCCAATACAACAAAAATTCCAATTAATACTAAAAACAATAATTCAATATAATTCATGTTTTTTCTCCTTAAATAACATATATATTTTACATGAAATCGACATATTTTTCAATATGTAAATTCTTTTTTCCAAAATTAGCTTTTGTAATCCTTTTTTTAACTTTTGACATCATACTAAAATTAAAAACATTTGCCACTTTTTTCTTTATGACATTCTTCTCTTTTTGCACAAACATAACATACTTCATTATTAATATTTGGTTTGTTTTCATAAAAAGAAATTAAATTATTTATTGTCATTTGAGCTATATTATCAAGAGCTTCTTTAGTTAGAAATGCCTGATGAGATGTAACAATAACATTAGGAAGTGATATCAGCCTAGCTAACTGATCATCTTGAACTATATGATTAGAAAAATCTCTAAAGAAAATATCATTTTCTTCTTCATATACGTCTAGACAAGCTGCTCCAACTTTCTTATTTTTTATTGCATCAATTAAATCTTCAGTATTTATTAATCCACCTCTAGATGTATTAATAATCACAACACCTTTTTTCATAACATCAATACTATTTTTATTAATCAAATAACTAGTTTCATCAGTTAATGGGCAATGAAGTGAAATAATATCTGATTTTTTAAACAATTCTTGTAAATCTACATATTTTAGTTTGCTACTTTTATCTGGGAATTTATCGTAACATATAATATTCATTCCAAATCCATTACAGATATTAGCAAATATTTTACCTATTTTTCCAGTTCCTATAATTCCAATAGTTTTCCCAAACAAATCAAACCCCGTTAACTCAGTCAAAGAAAAATTGAAATCTCTAGTTCTATTATAAGCTTTATGAATTCTTCTTATTGAAGTAAGAAGCAAAGCCATTGTATGTTCAGCTACTGAATATGGTGAATAAGCTGGAACTCGATAAACATGTATTTTACCAAAACAAGCTTTAGTATCAACATTATTAAAACCAGCACATCTTAATAATATCACTTTCACTCCATATTCATATAATTTATTAACAACATAATCATCAACTTCATCATTTACAAAAACACAAACGGCATCAAACCCTTGAGCTAATCCAACTGTATCTGCTGTTAATCGTGGTTCATAATATTTGATTTTTATATTGTTTAAATCTGAATAAAAATCAAATCCAGTTTTATCATATTGTTTAACATCAAAAAAAGCTATTTTCATCATATTTTATTCCTTTCAAAATTAAAAACCTTTATATTATTATGATAACACAAAGGCCATTATTATGCAAAAAATATGTATTTTTTTTTATCATTATAATTGCTTATCTAGTTCTTCTTCTACATATTTAATTTTTTTAAGTTTAGGTTTTTTTATAATCTTTCCTTTATATATAACCATACTTGGTTTTCTAAGCGCAGTAATATCGTCTAATGGATTTTTTTCAACTACTATTAAGTCACATGATTTTGAAACATCAATACTACCTGTTTCTTTTTCTATTCCAGCAATGATAGCATTTTCAAGAGTTGCGTGATAAATAGCCTCTCTATTATCATTTTTTACATATTTAGTAAAATAAGCTAATTCTCTCCAAGTATCATAATGAGTAACAAATGGACAAGCAGTATCAGTACCTAATCCAACTTTTATATCATTTTCAAGGCATGTCTTTGACGCAGAAACAATTCCTTCAAAAACAACATTACCATTATATTGTGTTAAATCTGTAGCTTTTGAAACACTCTTATCAAATTTAGCAAGTGGAATAGATGGTGAAATAGTTGTAATCAAAGAAGCATTATGTTTCTTAAATAAATCAACTATTTCTTTGTCAAGTTTTGCGCCATGTTCAATAGTATCAACTCCGTTTTCCAATGCTAATTTTACTCCTAAAGTAGATTCCACATGAGCAGCAACTTTATATCCTAGTTCATGAGCCCTTTTGCATGCAGCATTAATAATTTCTGCACTCATTTTTACTTCTCCTGGTTCACCTTTCTTTTTAGCATCTAAAACACCACCAGTAATCATGATTTTAATTAAATCAGGCTTAGTTTCGCTAATCTTATTGATATAGTCAATAGCACTTGCACTGTCAAGAGCTTCATATGCCAAAACACCAGCCATATGACCACCAGGAACAGATAAAGCCATATTTGAAGCCAAAATTCTTGGTCCTAGTAATTTTCCTTTATTTATATTGTCTCTGATAGTAGAGTCAATATTTGCAAGACCACCAACAGTTCTAATTGTTGTAACACCACTCAAAAGTTCAGTTTTAGCAAAATTTGCACACATTTTATAAACAATATATCTTGTCAATTTGTGTGATAATAATTTATCAACACTTTCTTTATTTTGTCTACTAGTATCTTTAGGCATTCCAGAACCTGGTAGATGAACATGCATATTTATAAGTCCTGGTAAAACATATCTATTTTCAAGATTTATCACTTTAATATTTTCTATTTTTTTATTTGTTATTTCAACTATTTTACCATCATCAACAATAATTGAATATCCCTTTAAGGGTTCCATATCTTTTTTCCCATTTAAAATAATGCAATTAGTTAATGCATACTTCATACTATCACCTCTAATAATAAATCTTTTATTCTTAGTTATATTATACTCTTTTTTTCAAGTTCATTCAATAATATATTTATAGCATTGTTTTACTATGAATAAATAAAAAAGATATTAAATAAATATTTAGATAATATCTTTCTAATATTTTATTAATTAATAAATGTTGAAAATGTGTACTGAATATAATTACCATCTTTATAAAATAACTCATATGTATAAATTTTATTTAATTTTATATCAAGTTCGATTTGTTTTTTAATTTCAAAAAAGCTACCAATAAACACAGTTTTTTCATTTGTTAAATCACTATTATAATCATATTCTTTAAGAACTATTCTATTAAATTTCTTATTATAATCATAATTTCCTGTATATAATATTAGTTTATATTCAATATCATGAATAAATTTATTATTTTTTTTATTTTCTTCATTTATCAAATATAAGTCTTTTTCTAATACTTCTTTCTTGTTCCATTTATAATTAGCCAATACAACATTTGTTAATGAATTATCACTTATAGAAGTTCCATTTTCATTATAATGAAATGCATATGAAATTTGCGGAGGATATACATAATACTTTGGTAATGTTCCCATAACCTCTTCACCACACAAATTATAAAATGCTATTGCACATTTATTAAATGTTTTTTGGGGAGAAGCGTTTGATCCCTTTGATTTCTTTATTGTACCATCACCAAATTCAATAATTAACTCCCATCCTCCCCCATCAATTATTCCACTTTGACTATACATAGCTTTAATATCAAATAATCCATTTGAATAGCATTGTTGGATAAAGTCTTTTCCTTCACTTTCAGAAAATGTATTTTTTAATTCTAAATCAGGTTCTTTATCATCAACTGGTAAATATCCTATTGAATAATATTTATTTTCTTTAAAGTCTAACACTCTTTTATTTGTATAGCCACCGTTATAATTAACAGTAATATAAGTTAACTTATTAACAGCTGCTCCTTCATATTTTTTAGTGCAACTAAGTAAGAATAAAACACAAATAATAATAAAAGTATTAATAATCATTTTTTTCATAATTGACCTCAAAATAGAATTATTATTTATACCATAAGAAGTATATCTTTATTCTATCATTATCAATTAAAAATGTAAAGTTTGAATTCAAACTCTTAATCTAATTATTATAATATTACTAATGTGTAATTTCTACAGTTCTTCCACCAAGATTTTCATATATTCTATGAGAAATTGAAAGCACAGTACGGCCATTAGAAGCTCTTCTAAGTGCTTCAAGAACACGAGCTTCAGTCTCTGCATCGAGATTTGCTGTTATTTCATCTAATAAAAGTATAGATAGGTCTGAAGCAACTACTCTAGCAATTGATAATAGTTGTCATTCACCTTGTGAAAACATTCCTTCTTTACAAATCGTATCATGCCCTTCAATTAAACTTCACTGTCTTCGAGTTGTGATTCACTACACTTGGTGATAAATACCCGTGGGTGTACTTTTATCAGTTAGATTGTTAACATGCCCGTAATACTAAAAAAACGCAGACACGTTTTTTTGTGTCTACGTTTATTAGCATTTATACCATTAACTAATTTCTAGATTGAAGTGTTTTGTAAATATCTTGTAAAAAATCAATCATTTTGTTATTAGTTTCGCAAATACATTGAACAGGATTTTTAGTTTCAGGAACAACAGACATATTAGCAAAGTCTTGATTATTTATTAAATCCCAATTCATTCTTATGATTTCATCAATTTTGTTCATGATGTATGATAAATCAATTCTCACTTCATTATTTTCTTGTAAATTTATGTAGTTATTATTCATTTTATTTTCCTCCAAAATTATATTTTTCGGTAGGTTCACAAGGCATATAGTACTTTCATCTACAACTCGTGCCCTACCGTTTTTAATAAGACCTCTTGCCCTTTTAGGGTACGTAGATTCCAATTTATTACCTTGCTCATCAATGACAATAACGGTTTTCTTACCTTCTGTTTTTTCCAATGAGTGTCTCCTCCTTTATTATGATAAACAATGTAGTCAATAACATTTTTTTAATGAGTGTCTCTCCAATTGACAAAGATATTATATCATATTTTCTATATCTTGTAAAACATTTAATTACCATTTTTTAACTGAAGTGTATTTTATAGTTTTAAAAAACAACATATATCCTATTTAGGTTTATAAATTTTACTTTTTAAAATAATTTGTTAGTCCTCCAAAGTAATAACAATAATTGTTAGGTTTATTGACTATCATATCTAGCATTGCTATTAAGCAAACTATTTGCGGATTTTGTAATACTGAATAAAGTTTAACAATTTTATCATTAATAGAAACTTCTGCGCAATTAACTATATGAAAATCTTTCATTTTTTGTAAAATTGATTCTGCTTGTTCATATGTAATATTAAAATTATCAATTAATAACTGTTCAGTAAAATCTCCACTATTTCTTGAATACAGAAATAATATTACATTATAAAACATTTCATCACTTAAGTATTCACAAAATATTCTTTGTTGATTTTTACTTTTTAACATTCTAGAATAATCTGATTTATCGTCTTTAGGAAGGCATACAAATATCTTATTATTTTTGGCAAGTGATGTAATTGCAATACCTTCTGTTCCTATTACATTTGAATACAAGTCATTATCTGATATTTCT
The DNA here is from genome assembly GCA_001940985.1 of Mollicutes bacterium Phil14. Taxonomy (GTDB): domain Bacteria; phylum Bacillota_I; class Bacilli_A; order ML615J-28; family CAG-698; genus Tener-01. The sequence goes on along the minus strand of MSHB01000009.1, from coordinate 21,465 downwards.
TTTTGAAATTTATCTAGATCTTCAATTTTATCCCCTCTTACAGCAATAGACATTTTAAATGCTAAATCATATAATACATTCATTCTATCTTCAATTGAAAAACTTTGTATATATGCATATATTTTATCATCTATATCAACTATTTCATTTTGTTTCAAATCAAACAAATAATCAGTTGTAACATTAAAATATACTGCTATTTCAGGAACTAATTCCAAATCTGGAGAACCTCCATTTTCCCACTTTGATACTGCTTGTGTTGAAATATGTAATGCATTTGCAAGTCCTTCTTGAGTAACCTTGTTTTTAATTCTCAGTTCTTTTATTCTATTACCTATGTTCATAAATTTCTCCTTACGCTTTCCGCTAATCAATTTTTATAGTGTAAATTAATTTACACTTTTATTATAGTTAAAATGTTATTTTAAAACAATGGAGGTAAAATTGATAATATCAACTTCTGTTTGATGCCTTTAAAATTATAAAATATTATTTGTATAATTAATTCTTTATTTTAATTTCATATTTTTTGGTAATATTAATATTATATCAACATACTTGTAGATTACCACGCATTTTTAAAAGCAAATCAAAATAAAAAGCTAAAGCACTTAATCAAACACTCCAGCTTCTTTTTTTCATCTAGATATAGAACTAATACTACCTATCTTAAATCAAGTATATTTTTATTTCAATTAATAAATATAATAATTAAAATTTAAATCTTATATACTTTTCTTTCAGTAAAATCGTCTTTATATTTTAAATACTTTTCAAAGTCCTCAAATTTCATTATATGAACACCATTAACTTCATCTTCTGGATGTATCAATTCTTTTTTTTGACCATTTGCATGAATTAATATATCATTTTTAACTCCTTTTATTATAAATACCTTTTTATAATCAGTATTATAATCAACTAATTTATCAAATGACTCTCTAGATTTATCATTAATAAAACTATCTTCAAAATGAACCGTAGAAGGTAAAACAAGCTTGTTTTCAACTTTCCATCCATTAGGATAAAGGCATACAAAATCGCATTGAATTTTTTCATACACAACTGCAATATTATCATTTTCATTAATTATTATATTATTTTTCATTTTACCTCCAAAAAGATTATACCTTCAACTATATTTTATCATATCATTATTTTTTTTGCAAGCGTTTTCTGTTTTTTTATTTATTTTAAATTAGACAAGTATTAACATTATTAATATTTAAATCAGCTCATTTTCAAAATTTATAAATAGTTAAAATTCCTACATGTCTACACTTTTCATAAAAAAAGAGCTATTTCAACTTTAAATCAATAATAAAACTATTGACTATTTTGAAGTAGCTTATTTTTCAAAGTCTAAAAAAGACTTTTTAATTCGCTTAATTGTCAATGACGAACAAAAAGGAGCGTCTTTTTAAGCCTAAAAAGGTGCAGGCGTCCACGGGGATTTGAACCCCAAACAAAAAAACATTTGGACAAGTGCGGAAAATTATTGAAAAAAGTGGAGGATTATGGTATAATAAAAACATTGAAATATTGAAATATAGAGCGAAGGCAAAGGACAAGTTTGTTGAGGCGTAGGATAACCCTACGGTTTTCAAAGATAAGATATTGTTCATATGTTTCTGTACAAAAACGTGTTTAATTATTAATATTCACGTGGTATAATAGTTGATCAAAGAGAAGGAGGTTTTCTTTTATGATTGAATTCAAAAACGATTTTTATGCTGACATCCGCACCGAGGACCGCAGCCGGACCGTTATTTCTTATACAGACGGTATTTTGCAGGAAATGAAGACCAGCGTCGAATGCCGCGCATTTCTGCGGGTCTATGATGGCAGGATGTGGTATTATGCATCCGTGACCGACCTTGCGCATCTGCAGAAGACGCTTGACGGTCTTTATGCGGCTGCCACACCCAATGCGCAGATCCTTGATGATCCCGTTGTCCGCCGCTTCGAGCGCAACCGGGACACGGCGCTCCGCTTTGCCGACTGCTCCGTGCGTGACATTCCCGCCGGGGAGAAACAGGCACTTCTGCTGTCATATCTGCCCCTACTCTCGGAGGATTCCTGCGTCACCACGCACAAAGGCTTATATCTTGACCGCAACAGCCTGTTCCGCTTTCAGTCCAGTCTCGGAGCGGATATCACATATGATTATCAGACCTGCGGACTGTCCTTCACGTGCAGCATGACGGAAGGTGAAAAGAAGTTCACGGGGACATGGCAGAAGGGCGTGACCCGCTTCGACGAGCTTAAGGGGCTGAATGACGAGCTTCGTGCCGCCGTTGCGGAGGAGGCATATTTCATGCGCAATTCCGTACCGGTCACCCCCGGAAAATATCCGGTCGTCCTTTCGCCGGAAGCAGCCGGAGTCTTTGCGCATGAATCGTTCGGACACAAGTCAGAATCCGACTTCATGCTCTCGGACAAATCAATGCGTGATGAGTGGCAGCTCGGCAAAACCGTCGGCTCGTCCATTTTATCTATTGTTGACTGTGGTTCCGTCCCCGGCTGCGGATATGTTCCGTATGATGACGAGGGAACACGCGCACGCAAGAATTATCTTATCAAAAACGGCATACTGGCAGGACGCCTGCACAGTGCCCAGACTGCTGTTGCACTCGATGAGGCGCTTACTGGAAATGCACGTGCGACCGACTGCACATTCGAGCCGATCGTGCGCATGACGACCACATATATTGAGGGTGGTGATCTTGATTTTGATCAGCTGATCGCCCCGATCAAAAATGGGTATTTTATCAAAACCATCAACCACGGAAGCGGCATGAGCATCTTCACCATAGCACCCAGCTTTGCATACGAGATCGTTGACGGCAAGCTGGGGCGTCCGGTACAGATCAGCGTGCTGACAGGCTCTGTGTTTGAAACGCTCGGTCTGATCGACGGTCTGACGCGGGATGTGCACCTGCTTTCGTTTGTGACCGGCGGCTGCGGCAAGATGGAACAGATGAATCTGCCCGTCGGTTTCGGCGGTCCGTACGTCCGCGTTTCGTCTATGAATGTACAGTGAGGTGAGAATCATGGAAAAAGAGTTTTTGACCGAAACACATCGCTCAGTTACGCTCAATGTCACCGGAGGCAAAATCGACAGCTTCCGTGAGAAGGAAGAAACAACCGGCACTGTCCGCGTATATGAAAACGGATGCATCGGTGTTGCCGGGTGTCTCGGAATACCCGACGAGAACGCACTGACAGACAAAGCCAGAGAGGCTCTGGCACTTGGCATTCCATATCCCTGCAAACTCGGCGGCGCACTGGAACAGGAAGATCTCAACGAAAAAGAGATCATCCCGGTATCAGAGCTGATACCCACAATGCAGAGTTTCCTTGACCGTCTCGGCGATGCCTGTCCTCGTTTCGCCTTTTCAAATAAGATCAGCCTGAATTACAGAAAGACTGAATACCGGAACTCCCTCGGACGTCACCTGACAAGTTCCGGCAGTAATGTGGACATTCAGTTGCTTGCACAGAATCGTGGATCGGGAAATCTGTTTGATACCTCGTTCGTCTATAAAGGCGCTGACTTTGACCCGGATGCGCTACTCTCTCAATTCAAAAAAGAGTATAACGCATTTTATACATCTGCTGATATCGCTCCCGGACGCTATCCCGTAGTTATGGATATCAGCGATCTGTTCGGCGGCACTCTTCAGCATTTTATTGCCGAAATGTACGCTTCCGGTGCTTCGTTGCTCAGCGGAAAACTCGGCAAAAAGGTTTTCTCGGACAGGCTTTCACTTAAAAACGATATGAATCCCGCAACAAACCCCGGCGTATGCTTCTTTGATACCGAGGGATGCGTAGCACCTGATCTGCGCCCCACGCTGATCGACAGGGGAACGCTTGTCGGTCTTCTGACAACGAAAAAATCAGCAGAAAAGCTGAACCTGCCAAACACCGGCACGGCGGCAGCCTCTTATGACGGCGTGCCGACCCTTGGCTTCAACCGTTTTTATGCAGAGCCGACCGCACCGACACTTAGTGCGCTTGTACCGGGCAAAGCGATCTATATCGTCATGACTTCAGGCGGCGATATCACACCCGGCGGTCATTTTGCCTCTCCAGTACAGATGGCTTATCTGATGGAAAACGGCAGATTGGTCGGACGACTTCCGGAGCTGAATATCGGAGGTGATTTCAGCGACTTCCTCGGCAATGACTACATCGGCGCCGTCAGAGGCGACCCGTCCCCGGACAGTATGCTGTGCGCAGTCGTCATGGACGTGAATATGTGATTCTCCGGTATGGTCAGCTTAAAAAGCGAAAAAGTAAAACCGGTCTGCTTCGATCGGAAAAAGAGAGTACAGAGAAATAAAGGTCAAACGACCGACTGCGTTCATAAGAGTGCGGTCGGTCATTTTTTCGTTGATTAAGATAGAAGAAATCATACGCTCCTTATCGTGCAAAAATCCTTTTTGTGCAATTGTTAAAGGTTTGAGATTTTCCAAAGCGAGTGAAGAACAAATCCCCACGGCGATGAGCGAAGAAACAACAAAAAGGGTAAACTACCATAAAAACGGCAATTTACCCCTGTTTTGCATAGAAAAAGACACACGCGTCGGAGTTTTATACGCTCCTTTTGCGTGTGTCTTGATGGCAGGACCAGTAGGATTCGAACCTACGAATAACGGGGTCAGAGTCCGTTGCCTTACCACTTGGCGATGGTCCTATATATAATATTTTAGTATTTTAATAGTAATTTGTCAATAGATAGAAAAAACAACTAATATTGTTTAAATATAAAACAAATTAAAAGCAGCTATTTAATAATAGCTGCAATTAATAATATTTGAAAGGGAGAGACGATATTAGGGCTATTTTTAATCATCACAACATATATATAAAGAACTTAAAGCAAATAAGAAAATTAGAGTTAGATTTGGATTTTTCGCCTCTCACTAATATAACAATTAATATCTATTTTTTTTCAATATTTTTTATTTTACTTGATAACTATATTTTCTCATTGGATTAGTTTTCCAATAATTTGTGCTTGATAGTTCTAACGGATTATCTCCATAGTATTCGCTATTAATTGAATATCCTGTTTCATCAATAGTTAATTTTATTGTTCCATTTCTATCAACCATTCCATCGTTCACTTCACACTTATATGAACCAGATGATGTCTCTTTACATTCACTACTATCTCCACCAGCAATAGTATATATTGTTATATTGTTATCATATTCATATATTCTATTAATCGCATTTGGAGTTGGATGGCCATGTTTATTGCCTAAATAATTACCATTGCAAATTATAACTACTTCTGGATCAACAGCTTGTAAGAATGGAATAGTTGTTCCATTGCTTGTTCCATGATGAACAGCTTTCAATATATCTATATTACCAACACTATCCTTGTAGTCATTTTCAAGATTGCTATTGCTTCCATTGTCAGCATCTCCAGTAAGCAATGTTCTAACACCATAAGCATTCAAAACGCACACTACACTACGAGTATTAGTTTCTTTTCCTTGATAATTATTAGTATTTATTATTTCAATATAAACATCATTTCCTAATTGAATTATTCGCTTACAACCATTGTCATTGTTATAAGAATCAAGTGCTGTACAAATAGATAAACAACCTTCATTTTCATAGGCATTAACATATTTTTTATATAAATTGCTTGTATGTTCACCAGAAAATTGAATGACATTTTGTATCTCATAATTTTCAAAAATAAATGGCATACCACCAATGTGATCAGAATCTGGATGAGTTGCAATTAAATATTCAAATATTTTATCTTCACTATAATTATCTATGATTTCTTTTATTGCTTTATGAGAAGTTTTTATTTCATCACCAGCATCAATCAAAATATCAATTGAACCATATTTAATATATATAGATTCTCCACAATCGCTTAAGCCATATTTTCCTAAATCTATAAAATATACTTCTACAGGTAGTACTGAAGCTCTTCCAGGGATAATTGTATCAAAATTAATTTCTATTTTTGAAGTAAAGCCTAATATTTCTGCTTTTAGTAAAACATTTTTTGTCTCATTTAATCTTGTTACAATCCCACTATTAGTTAATGATTCTTGATTCATTGAAGTCCAATTAATAACACCACCATAAATAGTTGTTAATGGTAATACTCTTGATGAAGTAAATTTAGTTTGGAAAGCTTTTTTCAAACTTTCTTCTATATCTTCTTCATTAACTAATCTAGTTATTTTAAATTCATCTATATCCAATGTTAATTCTGAATACTCTGTAGTAAACTCAACTTTAAAAGTCACATTTTGCAAAGCATCCAAAGACTTTTTATAAGTAACAGTTTCAGAAAATATTTTATCTTCTGATAACAGATTCCAAACCTCATTATTATCAATTGAATAATAAACTTTAAGATAACTATTTTTATTAACTTTAGAATTATCACTATTTGGTAATCTATAAACAAAAGAAATTTCTTTTGGAGAAGTAATAGGAGTTGTAGTCATAAAATATGCACTACTACTACTAGTGGCTTTAAATCTTACAACTTTATCAACATTTTCACTTAATGAATCGCTATCAGTATCTAAAGACGTTTCATCTTCTTTAAATATTGCATTAATATATTTAATTCCATCTTTTTCATATTCTTCTGCATAACTACGTTTTGAATAGTTATCAAAGGAGATATCCATTGCTATTATTTGTGGCATCTCATCTCCAACAACTATAGAGTATTCCAAAGTTTTCTCTAAATCATCGCATTTCAAAGTTGCTTTTAATTTAGCTTCACCTAGACCTCTTTTTTCTCCAGTTGCTGTAATTATGTTATTATCACTTGTTTCCCAAATAATATCAACACTTGAGAATATATTATCCTTTTGTAACAAACCAATATTACAGCTAGTATATTCAGGAACAAATATACCACTTTCAATAATATTAATTTTTTCTTTTGCACTTGCTTCTAAGCATTTTACAGTAAGTTTTATTTTTGTTTCTTTTGTCTTACCTAAGATATCCCAAGCAAATCCAAATAAAGAATCATTACTTATAACTTTATAATTTATAGTTATTTCAACAATCTTATCACCATCAGAATATGTTGGAAAAGTAACTTTACCACTATCTGCAATTACCGTAGCATTGCCACTAGAAAAACTTATAGCAATGTCTTCGTATCCTTCAATTGTTTTAGGAAAAGAAATATCAGTAGTAATATTCTTTTCTTTAAAGAAGTTATTTAAAAAATAATCCTCAACTTCATTTATTTCTTCAATTTTTTCTTGAACAAGTGGGTTATACACTACATACCCATATACACCAGCACCAATAATTAAAAGAATAATTATCGCAAATAGAACTTTAACAAAAATATTTTGTTTTTTTGGGGTCTTTTTTTTACTTCTCTTTGTTTGTTTTTTTGCCATATTCCTACCTCTATATATGAAATCTTTTTTTAAATTCCTCTTTTGTTGCTTTATCAGCAAATATTATTATTCCTAAAAAAACCATTAATGAGAAACACGCTGCAAAAAGCGATGGCCATAAGACTGGCACAATTTTGAATATCCAAAGCAAAAATGGAATAATGCCAATTATTACTGAAGATATTAAGCAAAATATATACTCACTATATTTCACTTTCTTAGCAAGTAATACTATCACTATCGTAAAACTTGAAGCCACAGAAAGTATTGGTATAACATAATTTATTGACCAGCCTGTATAACCAGAGAAATAATCAATTATATATACCAATATTGAAATAGACAACATTTGAACTAATATTTTAAATGCCGTATTATGCTTAGAAAGAATACAGTTTCTTATTAAAATGAACACATATAGCATAGAAGCCGCTACATATGGAAACCATAATCTTTCACCACTTTTTCTAGTAACCAAATTAATTATCAAAGTCAAAAGGGTAGTTATTATGCAAACAAAAATAACACTTTTTAAAAATAAGTTTTCTTTACCTTTTTTTCTTACATATAATGGATATATTGGTTTTTCTAATTGCTTGTCATCAACATCTTCTAAGATATCATAGCATAATGGACAAGTTTTGCGATCCGTATTTATATTAATTTTACAACTTGGACATCTTTTCATATCATACCTCCAACTCATTAGTTTCTAAAGTAATATCAACGCCTTCAGATGATAAAAATCTAAAGAAATCTCGTTGAATAGCTCTATCAACTAAAGTACTTGAAAAAGTAAGAAAATATTTATTATCATATTTAGTAACTCCCATATTTATCGGTGCTTGTGAACTAGAACCATTAGCAAATGTTATCTTTTCAACATATTGTTTCATTTCACTAGGAATATCTATTTTTCCTAGATTAGATAAACAAAAACTATTAGGAGCACTTCCTGAATTTTCATAACCAATTTTTAGGGCTATTTCTTTTAAGAAAAGTGGTGTTATTCTTAGTAACAACATTTTTTCCCATTTTACATTACTAGCAATTATTGTAAGTAAATTCTCTTTTTTTAGTTCTTCTTGCACTTCACTTTTTACAATTTTTAAAATTTCTTCAAAACTCAAATCTTGTTTTAGACTTATTTTACTTCGTATGCAAATAGAAAAGTTTCTCAACGACTTAGAAGGAAAGTGTTTTCTTAAATCTGCTGGTATAAAAACTTGGAATGGTCGTTTAAGGTTATCAAACATTCTTTTATTTGAAAGTGCAACTTTCATAATAATTGTTGTCAATAGTTGTGTAACAGAACAATCATACTTATTGCATAATCGTTTCATATCCTCTTCTTTTACCTTAGCTGTCATAACGCTTAACCAATCATCATCATAGATTTCACCTTTTATATGACAAGCTTTTACCTCTTTTCTATTTTTATTAACTTCAGTATAATAGTTTTCTAAAAAGCTATCATTTTTTTCAACAGTCAGTGTTTCTAAATCACTTAGAATAATACCTTCACTATCAATCTTTTTCCCTTTTAAAAGTAAGTAATTATAAACCAGCGTCTTTAAAAACTGACTTCCACCAAATCCATCAGTTAAAACATGGAATACTTCTAGTGATATTCTTTTATTATAATATAAAACTCTAAATAAGAATCCTCTATTATCTAATTGGCTAAAAGGCTCTAAGACAAAAGGCTTTTCTTCATATACGAGTGGTTTTACTTTATTTTCTTCTAAATAATACCAAAATATTCCACGTTTAAGTTTAACATTAAAATATGCAAATCTCTTAATAGTAACATCTAATGCTTCTTGTAAAACAACTGGATCTATTTCTTCAGTTAGTTCAAAAGATAGTCTAAATAAATTATGTCTTTTAGCATTAGTAACACTAGGAAATATCTTTGCTGCATTATCTAATTTTAACCAATTTTTCATAATACACCTTCATTAAAATGACCATATGTCACATCATCAATTTCATTATCCTTTATAATACCATTAAAAGCAAGATTATACAATTGAATTATCTCCTTTGTTTCATTAAAATCTTCTATAGAAAAATCTAACACAAATCTTTTTATACCAATTTCTTTTAACCTTGGTAAATATTTCAACAAGTGTACTCTCCTAGAATTTAATATTTTTGTATAACAACCATCACCTTTAGTTATCGGAAATATATAACCGATTCTATCAACTAAATAGTAATCATTTTTCGTGCACATATTGCAATTTTTATGCTCACAATTATATTCTTTTTGCAATGGACAATATTTACTTATCATTAATTCATAACGACCGTATACCATAATCTCAAAATTTAAAGTTTTTGAAAATTTTTCTTTAAAGTTATCAATTAATTCAATAATGTTTTTTTCACTAAGTTCAACTGACAATCCAACTACTTTTGCTCCTAATGAGAATAATTTATAGGCAGAGTAACTATTAGTCACATTCATATATACTGATGTATTATTACCATCTACCTTACTAATAGTTGAAGCAATAGCTTTGTTGCAACTTAAGTTCGGATTAATTCTCGGCAAAACATATATTATTTCTTTATCGGTATTATCTGAATATTTTTTATATAAATTATAATTATCCACATATATAGTTTTCACATTTGATAAAAGCGCTGCTTCAAGTTGTTCTTCCTTAGAAACTTTTGCGATTATTCCACTTTCAGTTTTATCAAGAGATAATTTGTCAAAGTCAAAATCAACTATTCTTCTATTATGATAATTAATTGCTCTTACTTCATCAAGTTTACTGAAGGCCTCTCTTCGCAAGTGATTAACTTCTTTTATCGGAATAATTTTATTATAAACTTTTACTTCTAAACTTTTAAACTCATAATTTGATTCTTTTGTTTTATTAATTTGTTCATACAATCTTTGGGAAAAATCAATTTCAGAAGGGATAGTTTTCTCATTACTCATTAATGAAATTTTATTTTTTCCATCATATATTTCTAGTATCATATAATCATCTTTAAGATAACATATACCATCTATAAAAACTTTTGGTCTATTATTTTTAAAATCATATGATAAGTGTAGTGACTCTAATTGTTTAATTGAAGTTGTTAAAAATACATTAGCGTTATCTAAATTTTTTTCATGAGCCAAAATTGTAACTAATGTATTAGGACTAGCAACTTTTACTAACTTTTCTTTCACATACATATTATTTACAGTAATTGCGTCACATTTTGTCCCAACAATTCGAATAGAATCACCAATATTTAATGTTTCTAATAACTTTATTGTTATCCTTTCTTTATTAGTTTTCACAACTTTTCCTATTAAAATCCCTTGATGATTTTGATATTTCAAATTAATAAAATTGTTGTTTTTTTCACCAAAAGTAAACCCTTTAGTAAAATCTCTATTAAAAATCTTTTTTAAATCTTTAATTTCTTTTTCTTTTTCAGCTTCGCCATTTATTGCATGAAAATAACTTTTAACAACTTGTGCAACATATTCTGGCCTTTTCATTCTTCCTTCAATTTTTAAACTATCAACTTTATACTCATTAAGTTTATTAATATATTCTAATGTACACAAATCTTTTGGACTCAAGTAATATTTCCAATCTGATTTTTGTTGTTTACTAAAAGAAAGCACACTATACTCTTTTCTACATGGTTGAGCGCATCTTCCTCTATTTCCACTTCTTTTTCCAATAAAAGAACTAAAATAACAATTACCAGAGTATGATACGCACAAAGCTCCATGAACAAAAACTTCAATTTCAATATCTATTTTTTCTTTTATATCTTTAATAACATCTAAAGGAGTTTCTCGGGCCATAACAATTCTTTTGTATCCCAATTCCTTCAACTTTTTAGCATCATCAAATGTATGAATATTCATTTGTGTTGAAGCATGAATTGCTAAATCAGGATAACGCCTTTTTATTATCTCGGCCAAACCCAAATCTTGAACAATTACTGCATCACAATCATTTTTATAAATGAAATCTAAAAATTCAATAACTTGATTTATTTCATTTTCAAATATTAAAGTATTAACTGTTATATAAACTTTTTTATTGATAATGTGAGCATATTTAATAATTTCTATAATATCATCGTATGAGAAATTATTTGCATAAGCACGGGCTCCAAAAGATGGACCAGCCAAATAAATAGCATCACTTCCATTAGCAAAAGCCGCATATGCTGCTTCTATTGAACCAGCTGGAGCTAGCAATTCTACTTTCATTCTTTTCAACTCCTATTTTACTATTATTAGAATAAAAAGCACAAACATAACATCTGTGCTTTCATTATAACTCATTATACAATCAATAGTATTTTATTCAGGCTTTACGATATACAAAATACCTATTGTTCTAGGGCCACAATGAGTTGCAACAACACCACTAGCACAAGTTTCAGTAATAATACTATTATCTATATACTTGTTTAATTCACTTCTAAGATAAACTTCATCACTTTTTGCAACTGCATGAGTGATAAAAACATGCTCTAAATCCATTTTAGGAAAATCAGCCTTTGCATATTCTAATAGTGCATTTAAAGCTCGATTATATCCAATTGGCTTTTTTGTTACAACCATAGCACCATCAACAACTTTTATAATAGGTTTTAATTTTAACATTGTACCAAATATTCTTGAAACACCACTGCAACGACCACCCATATGTAAATATTTTAAAGTATTGATTGCAAATTGTGTTCTTACATAAGGAACTAATTCTTCAACTCTTTTTAATATCTCGCCACCATCGCAACCTTCATCACGGAATTTACATGCCTTTAAAAGTAATAGTCCTATTCCACTAGACAGATTCTTTGAATCTGCTACAAATATCTTTCCATCTTCAAAAGACTCAGCTGCGATTTTCGCGTTTTGGTAAGTAGCAGAAAAACCACTACCAATTCCTATATAGAATATTTGATCATACTTTTCTAAATATTCCTTAAAATACTTTTCAAACATTGCGGGAGGAACATTTGAAGACTTTGGAAGTTGACCACATTCATCAACCTTCTCATACATTTCTTCAGTCGTGATATCTACTCCATCTGTATAAGTTTTTCCATCAAGAATGATATATAATGGCAAAACTTCTATATTATATTGCTTATGTAACTCTTTCGTTAAATCACTTGTACTATCCGTTATTATTCCAACTTTCTTCATACTACACACCTCAAAATACTTATATATTATACTATAATGAGTGGTAATTTTCAAGAATATTTTATTTGAATTGAATATTTCGTGACAAAATGTCACATTTCTCTATATCGGTAGCAAATTCTCTCAATTCATCGGCTTTTTTAAATATAACTTCCATGCAATGTAATTCATCATAATTAATTTCATGAAGTTTTTTAAAGATTTCTACAAAATCAATATTCCCAAGTCCAATTCGTTTATGTTGATCAGTTGAACCATTATTATCACTAAAGTGCATATGATACAACTTATCTTTTAAAACTTCTATATATTCAATATTTGAATAAGAACTAACATGAGCATGACCAGTATCTAAAATAAACTTAAGATTATCTAAATTTACTTTATCAATTATTTCTTTAATTTCATATGGTGAATAACCAAGTTCATTGTCTTGAGGCATATTTTCAATCATCACATTCATTTCATATTTTTTAGCATACAAACAAAGTTCTTTTAAAACTTTAACTATATGTTCAATGTGCTTTTCTCTTGCAATTGTTTTATCAACTTGACCTAAATGTAAAGTAAGTTTTCTTGTATTAAAATTTGATGTAAAATCCATTCCTTTTTCCATTCGGTCAATTATTTTATTATAGTCTAAAAAATCGCAAAGATTATTTTCTGGTCCATGAGGAAGATGCATAACTACTTCTATATCAAATTTTTCTTTTATTCTTTTTACATTTTCAAAATATATTTTTTGATTTTCTTCACTCAAATTATATGGAAAAAATATTTCGATTGCTTGATAGATATTATCATCTAACAACTTTTCATAATCTCTAAAATCTTCTGTAGTTCTAAATGGGTTAATAGTAAAACATTTTTTCATTTTTTTATTGCCTCAACTTTTCATAATTACTAATTAATATTAAAAATATATAAAAATTTTTAATATTTTACTTGATTATTTATGTTTATTATACCATTAATATTGTATTTTTAAAACATTAAATTAAAAAAGGTCCATTGTAGAACCTACAGTTTGGACCTCTTAATTAGTATAAAACTTACCTTTTTCGCTTACTTTTTTCTTAACCGCTTCAGCTAGGGCATCTCTAAACAATATGTCAGTATCAACAGGATTTAATCCTGTTTTAAATGGATAATTTGTCTTTTCATATAAATAATCAATTGTAGCTACACGATAATATTCATTAGCATCTATTGGTTCATCATTAATATATACTGTTCCATTTCGTTTACTTAATGAATCACTTATAAATAAGCCACTATAATTTGCTAGTTTTTCTAACTCATATCCTTTAATAGAAACAACTTTAATTTTGTTTTCAAAAGGCATAATTTCAAAAATATCTCCATAAGTAATATCTTTATCGATTTCAAGTGGGAATCCATTACGTCTTATTCCACCAGAGTTTATGATACCTACTACACATCTTCATATGTAGCAATAACATTAGCAGCCCACTTTCCGCCTTCATTTTGATAAACTGTTTCACCACTAACGCCTAAAACTTCTTTTGAAACTTCCATTTCTTTAGAATATTTACTAATAGCATTTTTAATATCAATGTTTTCGGTTTTACATGTGCTTTTTGCTTTTAAATTATTAGCACTAGCATTTATGACTTTTCGTTCTTTTCCATTTAATTGTAAAACTATTTTACCAACATATTGTCCATAGCAACCTGATTGCACATATGGAAGCGGTGCTTCTCTATCACCAAAATTTAATTCTCCATAATATGCTTGATGTGTGTGACCATTGATAATTGCATCAATCTTATAATCATCACTTAATGAAGATAATTTATTTCCATAATCTTGTGTATCACAATGTGCTGAAACAATAACAATATCACATTTTTCTTCGTTTCTTAAAACTTTAGTATATTTTTTAATTGCAGTGATTTCATCTGTAAACTCATAGTTTTCAACATAACTTGCTAGAATATCTTTTGTTTGATCGCTACCAATAATTCCTATAATACCAATTTTATATCCTGATTTTTTAACTATTGTATAAGGTTTTGTGATTAGTTCATTGCTTTTTTTATCAATTATATTAGCTGCCAAAAATGGAAAGTTAGCTTCTCCATTTTCTTCTTTTCCATCTTGATATTTCAAAACCACATCTATACCCCAATCAAACTCATGATTGCCTAGAGTCATTGCATCAAAGCCAATTATATTCATAGCATCTACTACAGCTCTTCCTCTAGTCATTGAAGAAACAGCAGTTCCTTGAAACATATCACCAGCTGATATAATTAATGTTGTTTCAGGACTGTTTTGTTTTTCTTTAATTAGAAAATCTCCAATTTTATAAATACCTGCCATATTCCCATTTTCCTCAATAGTTCCATGAAAATCATTCAAAGTATATATGGTCAAAGTAATATCTTCTAATTCAGTTTCTTCATTAGGTTGTGGATCAACACCACAAGCTGATAAAGTAAATGTTATTAATAGTATAAACAAAAACAAAAATATTTTTTTAAAATCAAATTTAGTTCTTATCATTTTTGTACCTCTTACTATCAAATTTCTTTCTTTCATTTGTATCTAATATTTTTTTACGTAAGCGAATATTTCTTGGAGTTACTTCGACTAATTCGTCATCATTGATATATTCCATACAAGCTTCAAGTCCCATTGGACGAGGTCTTTTCAATACTACAGTAGTATCTTTTGTTGAAGAGCGTTGGTTAGTTTGTTGTTTCATTTTAGTAACATTAACTGCTAAATCTTCTTCTTTGTTACATTCACCAACTATTTGACCTTCATAAACATCTTGATTTGGTTCTACAAATAAAACACCACGGTCTTCGATTTGTCCAATTCCATACGCAGAAGTTTTACCTTCTTCTGAAGCTACTAGTACACCAAGTTTTCTATTTCCAACAAGAATATTTTCCATTGGACGATATTCTAAGAAATAATGACACATTGTACCAAAGCCTTTAGTAGCTGTCATAAAATCAGTAGATAAACCAATAAGTCCACGTGATGGCACAGTGTAAATCAATCTAGTTTGAGAAATATCATTTTCCATAGATTCCAAGATTCCTCCACGTTTACCAATCAATTCAATAGTTGGACCAACGTATTCATTAGGCAAATCTATTTGTACATATTCAAATGGTTCACATTTAACACCATCAATTTCCTTAATGATTGGTTTAGGTTTTGCTACTTGGAATTCGTATCCTTCTCGACGCATATTTTCAATAAGAATTCCTAAATGTAGTTCTCCTCTTCCGCAAACTATCCATTCATCATTTTTACCCGCTTTAACAACTTTTAAACTTACATCTTTTTGTACTTCTCTGAATAATCTTTCTTCAAGTTTTGTACTAGTTACAAACTTGCCTTCTTTACCAGAAAATGGAGAATCATTTGTACTAAAATACATCTCAACAGTTGGTTCGCTTACTCTAATAGGAGGAAGAGCTTCTTCATGGCCAACATTACATAAAGTTTCACCTACATTAATATCAGCAAGACCAGCAACAGCTACAATATCTCCAGCTTCTGCTGATTCTACTTCACTCTTTTGCAAACCTAAAAAACTATATAATTTTTGTATACGGAATTGTTTAATACTTCCATCATTTCTCATACAACTAACTATTTCGTTTTGTTTCATAATACCACGCTTAATTCTTCCGATTGCCATTCTTCCAACATAATCGTTATAATCAAGCAAAGCTCCTTGGAATTGTAAATATCCATCAACACTAGCCTCAGGAGCAGGAATTTCAGAAATAATTAAATCCAAAATATAATCCATTGTAGGTTCTTGAGTGTTTATATCACTGCTTAAACTACTAGTACCATGAGTAGCACTAGCATATGCAACTTTAAAATCTAATTGGTCATCATTAGCACCTAACTCAATAAACAAATCCAAAACTTCATCAACAACTTCATCAGGTCTAGCTGATGGTTTGTCAACTTTATTAATAACTACTATTGGTTTCAAATTATTTTCTAAAGCTTGTTTTAAAACAAATCTAGTTTGTGGCATAGCACCTTCATAGGCATCAACCACTAAAATCACGCCATCAACCATTTTCATAATACGTTCCACTTCACCAGAAAAGTCGGCATGTCCTGGAGTATCTAAGATATTAATCTTATAACCTTTATACTTAATAGCAGTATTCTTTGCTAAAATAGTAATTCCTCTTTCTCTTTCCAAGTCATTACTGTCCATTGCTCTTTCTTCAATGTTTTCTCTTGAAGATAAAGTGTCAGATTTTTTTAATAATTGGTCTACCAATGTTGTTTTGCCATGGTCAACATGAGCAATAATTGCAATATTTCTTATTTCCATATTTTTTCTTCCTAACTAAAATGAATTTCTCTCATTTTGAATTTTTTACTTATTTCTTTTTCATGAGTAACAATCAGTATTGTACCTGGATACTCGTTCATTGCATTATATAAAGCATCTTTTGCAAACTTATCTAAGTGATTAGTTGGTTCATCTAGAATCAATAAATTCGAAGTTTCTAAGCTTAACTTAGCGAAACGAACTTTTGTAAGCTCTCCACCACTTAAAGCCGACATTTTTTTTATCGCTAATTCACCAACTATTCCATATACACCTAATAAATCTCTTACCTTTTTATCATCCATCAATGGATAATCATTTTTAACATATTCAACTGCAGAAATATTCAAGTCACCTTGATATTCTTGCGAATAATAAACTATTTTATTATAAAATGGTATTTTAAATTTACCACTAATTGGAGGAATAATCCCTAGTAAAGTTTTCAAAAATGTACTTTTACCGACACCATTTTTACCAGTGATTACAACTTTTTCGCCAAAATAAACCTTCAAATCAATTGGTGATAAAATTGGTTTTTCATAACCAATGACTAACCTATTAGTAACTATTGCTTCACTATTAAAACTATTTGAGAAAGGAAAATTAAATTTTACTTTTTTTACTGTAGTAGGTTTTTCTAAAACATCAATTTTATCTAATACTTTTTGCCTACTTTGAGCACGTTTAGTAGTTGAAGCACGAACAATATTTTTATCAATAAACTCTTGTGTCTTTTTAATAAACTTTTGTTGGGCCTCATATTGTGCCATATATTCCTTATCTCTCATATCCTTTAGTTTCAAATAGTCATCATAATTACCCTTATAACGAGTAACAGTTTTATTTTCAATTGCACAAATTACATTACATATTTGATTCAAAAAATTTTGATCATGAGATATAACTATAAATTCATGTTTATAATTAACCAAGAATTTTGATAGCCATTCTATGTGTTGAACATCTAAAAAGTTAGTTGGTTCATCCAAAAGCAAAACATCTTTTTCTTCTAAAAGCATTTTCGCTAAAAATACTTTTCCTCTTTGTCCACTACTAAGATTTCTCAAAATCCAATTTTCATCATAATTAATACCCAAACCATTAATAACATTAGATATTTTGGATTTAATCATATAAAAATCTTTTTCTTCTAATTCATTTTGAATATTGTAAGCTTTGTTTAAAATTTTGTCATATTGACTTTCATCAGCAACTTCAAGCGACTTATATAAATCATTCATTTCTTTTTCTCTAGCAAACAATTTATCATATACTTGATATAAATACTCATGAATGGTCATTTCATCATGAATTTTTAAATGTTGATCTAAATAAGTGAAAGTTTCATCACTAAGCCAATTAACTCTACCTTCATCAGGGATTAACCTATGAGCTATTAGATTAAGTAATGTTGTTTTCCCACATCCATTAGTGCCTACTAGTCCCATGTGATCATGTGGTAACAAACGCATATTAACATTTTTTAACAGTGTTTCTCCACGATAACCAAAACTTAAATTTTCAATTTCTAATACACTCATAACTTTTCCTTTTCTTTTAATGTATTTATTTTATCATAAATATCAATAAATTACAACTTTGCTATATGCTTTCATTTCAGTTTCTTAACAAACAAATAATAATATTCTGTTATGTTATCACACCATTTAGTATCAAATTTACCTAAATTTTGATAGCCCAACTTCTCATACATTTTAATAGCAAAAGGATGATCATTTCTTGCAAAAAGATCAGCATACTCAAATCCTCTTTCTCTTATAACATTTTCAATTTTAGAAAACATTAGTCTACCATAGCCATGTCTACGATACTCTTCTTTAACCATAAAACGTGATATCGAGATACTATCTGCTCTCCATGAAGAAGTCTCAAGAGATATTGATCCTATTATCTCACTATTAATGCATAAAACATATAATCCATCTTCTTCATAACTTTCTAAAAAGTTATCAAATACAGGATATTCATCATCCCATAATGGATAATCTTTTTTTATTTCTTCACATAATTCGTATATTTTCTTTATTTCGCATTCTTTTGCTTTTCTAAATTTTACATCATTCATTATTTTTTACTTAACTTGTCAATTTCGCTTAGGTATTCCCATCTAGCAAATTTCTCTTCAAGTTCCTTTTCTAGTTTTCCTTTTTCCAAGTATAAATCCTTTGTTTTATAATAGTCTGTAATATTGTCATCTATTTCCTTTTGAATTCTATTAATTCTGTCTGATAGTTCTTCTGTCTCAGCTTCAATGTTTTCAAATTCTCTTTGTTCAAGAAAAGTTAATTTTACCT
This sequence comes from Mollicutes bacterium Phil14, assembly GCA_001940985.1. GTDB lineage: Bacteria > Bacillota_I > Bacilli_A > ML615J-28 > CAG-698 > Tener-01. The sequence continues at coordinate 2,193 of MSHB01000009.1, read as the reverse complement.
TCTTTTCTTTTGGTTTTATACTTTTATTTTCTTTAATCACAGGTTCATCGAAAATAGATTTCCTTGTTTCTAAATAACTTGAATAGCCTCCGCTATATTGAATCCATTCATTGTTTTTTTCTAAAACATAAACTTTATCAACAACTTTATCTAAAAAATATCTATCATGACTAATAACTAATACCGCACCAGAGAAGTCTTCCAAATAGTTTTCTAGAAGTGTTAATGTTGTTATATCCAAATCATTAGTTGGCTCATCTAGCAATAAAATATTAGGTGCTTTCATTAAAACTCCCAAAAGGGCTAATCTTCTTTTTTCTCCACCAGATAATTTTGAAATAGGAATATATGGTTCATCAAATAGGAAGTTTTCTAACATTTGACTTGCGCTGATAGTTCCACTTTTTGTTTTTACAACATCGGCAATTGATCTAATATAATCTATTGCTCTTTTGCTTTCATCTAAAGCTTCATTAACTTGAGAAAAATATCCCAACCTAACTGTATCCCCAATAATAACTTCTCCACAATCAGGTTTTTCTGCACCAACCATAATTTTAAATAAGCTAGTTTTACCACTACCATTTTTTCCAATAAAACCGATTCTTGCATCTCTATCAACATTAATACTAAAATCAGAAAACAATAATTGATCATAACTTTTACCTACATTTATTAATTCGATTGTCTTTTTTCCTAAGCGACTTTTTTCACTTTCTAAAACTAATTTTTTATCAATTACTTTTTCTCTATTTGTTAATTCTTCATATTTTTCAACACGTTTTTTTTCTTTTGTAGCTCTAGCTCTAGCACCACGATGAATCCATTCAGACTCTTTTCTTAAAAAAGTTTGAATCCTTTTTTCTTGAGCTAACAATCCTTCTTCTCTTTCAGCTTTTAAGTCAAGGTAACGTGAATAGTTAGCAACATATTCATATATTTGGCCTTTATCGACTTCAACAATTTTATTTACTACTCTTTCTAAAAAATATCTGTCATGAGTAATCATTACAACTGCTTTATTAAATTTAATCAAATACTTTTCTAACCACTCTATCATATCACTATCTAGGTGATTTGTTGGCTCATCAAGCATTAAAATATCACATGGATTAATTAAGGCACAAGCCAATGCAACTTTTCTTTTTTCACCACCAGACAGAGTAGAAATCACTTTTTCATAATCGAATAATTCAAGTTTAGTTAAAATAGCCTTGGCTTCGTGTTCTTTAATATCATGTTCTTCGTGTGTCACATTTCGCAACACTTCAGCTAAAATAGTGTTATTTTGATTTATTTCTAAATCTTGAGGCAAATAACTAATTTTAACTTTACCTATTAAACTGACATTTCCACTATCAGGTTCTAACCTGCCTGAAAGTATTTTTAAAAATGTGCTCTTTCCACACCCATTGATACCAATAATACCAATCTTTTGCTTTTCATCTATATTAATTGAAATATCTTTTAAAAGTGTTTTTTCACCATAACTTTTATTAATGTTTTCTGCTATTAATAACATAACTTCACTCTCATTCTTTATTTCATTAAAAAAGTCCTATTGGACTATTTATTATTTTGATTAGCTTCTAGCAATTCTAAAAATCTAGTACTCTTTCTCAATTTAGAAAAAATAATGCAACCAATTATTAAAACAACACCTTCACCAATTGCCACACTAATAATTGATGGTATTAGTGGCAAGCCAAGAATCACATTTAATTCAATACCCACTATTACACCATTAAAGAACGTTGGATATATTACATTTACCCATAACCTTTTTGTAAACATAACACAAACCACACTCAAAGTAGTAGCAACTGTTCCAAAGATCATATCCATAATTCCCATTGGACTAAATATATTGGATATTAAACAACCTAAGATTAATGATATTGCATAATCTTTTCTAAAAAAGCACAATAATATTAATATTTCAGCTATTCTAAACTGTATGTCTCCATACGATAAAAAATTAAAAACTATCGTTAGTACAACATAAATAGAAGTAACAACTGACAACCTAACAATTCTTTTTAGATTAACTTTATTCATTTTTTTCACTCCTTGTTTTTTATTTGAGATGGTTAGGCAAGGAACATCTCATAACAAATTATTTTACCACTTTTTTATATATATTGCAATTATTTTCACATTTATTTAAAAAAACGGCGTATTTTACATCTAAAT
>MSHB01000008.1 GCA_001940985.1 Mollicutes bacterium Phil14 | reverse complement strand
AAGTTATCAAGCAATATGGTATGTAGTAAGCTTGTTAGGACTTGCAGTAGTATTAAAGAAGAAAAGATTATTTTAATTAATTAAAAACATAAATCCATCATTACTATTAATGGTGGATTTTATTTTACTCACTTTCTATTTACCATTTTTGAAAAAATATTGATTTTGATTCTTTTATGATTAATAAAATCTATTGACATAAAAGTATATATTTGATAAAATAAAGATGAAGTTAGAAACCCTTGATAGTTTAAATAAATTACCTAAGGATTTATATTATAAACAATACTCTCTTTAGGTAATACTAAAGGGAGTTTTTTGCTTTAATTTCATAAAGGTAATAGGAGGTGTTTATTATGAAAAGTAAAGTAGTAAAACTATTTTTGATGTTAGGGGTGATTACCTTGAGCATTATTTTTTCAGGCTGTTCTAATGGCAAAATCCCAGAAAAAAAAGATGAGGAAATTGTTAGTTTTCCAATGGAGTATTTTCCAAGTGGTATTAGTTCAGTTCCTGGTCAACCGATAAAACTAGTTTTAGAAGATGCTACATTTTTATGCAAAACAGAAAAAGGTTCGTTTGAATATTATCATGATACAAAAGAATATAGAGCTAATTCAGGTGATACTATTTTTTATTGCCCAGAATATTTAACAGAAAATGAATCATTTCATACTAAAGATGCATACGTTGATATTTATATATTAAGGGAAGAAAAAATAATAGGGTATGCAGTTATAAAAATAAATTATTATGATGATCCAACCATTTGGAAGCCAAAATTAATAGTATCAAATTTATTCATTGATAAAAGTGGAGAAACAGTTACTGTAAGTAATGAATATGTTAATGGAAGGATTATGAGTTATCATAAATAATATAATTTTATAAATATGCATAAAAGCAATTGGAAGGAGAAAAATAATGATTAAAACTTTTTAAAAAATATCGTCTTATTTATTATTATTATTAATACTAGCACTTGGAACACTAAATATATATATGCTTTGTGTTAATGCAATAACTTATGATAATTATGATTTTACTAATATTAGTTATGAAGAAAGTGTTACTTTTGTTGAGAGACATAATATTAATATTCCTAAAAAAATAGAGAATTCTCCTGATTTGGGTGAAATAACTAGTAATATTATCAAAACAGTTGCAAATGATGCAAATTATTCGTTTTCTTACAATTATGACGAGATGCAATTATATGCAGAGAATATTAAAAAACTTGTAAATAATTATTCTAAGTGTAATAATGGCATATCGTTGACATCGACGCATCAATATATTCTTCAAAATAGTAAAGTTAAAAATGCGAACGGAGAATGGGCTACATCAGGTGGAGCCTGGGATGAAAGGTGGGGTGGCTATAACTGTTATGCTTATTCAATTAATAGAATGGAAAAACCACAGTTTTATTCTTCTGGGGGATATTTGCAATATCAACCTGGAGATATGTCAAAAGCTGGAAGTTTTAGCACAGTTAGTACTATACGTGCTCTGGCTAATGTTGTTGAAAAAGATTTAGAAGATATGGGTTATAAAAACATAACTGTAACATCTACAATTCCTAGTATAACTAGTTCACAAAGATTAATATGTGTCAGAATGGGGGCATTGGATTATCACTTTATGAGATATGATCTAGAAACAAATTCGTGGTATCATAAACCTTCAACAACTGCTGTATTAAAATATAATTATATACCATCAAACGATCTTACTTGGAATAATGAAAGAAGTAAAGATGGTGTTAATTTTAGACCAAACATATTTTATAATAGCGATATTTATTTCATAAAATATGATAAAAATGAGGTTGAAACTTCATATAATACATCAAATCTTTCTTATGTATTGAATGTAAAAACTAAATGTGATTCAATTTTAGAAATTGATAATTCTTCATATAATCAATATTATAAATTGAATATTACTTCAGTAAACATAGTTAAAGCTGAATTGTATGATGATGAAATGGAATTATTAGAAACATATACTGGAACAAACATTCAATTTTATAAACCTATGCTGAATAGTGTTTATTATTTGAAACTGAATTATGTGAATGTTGGTATCACAGGAGATATTAATATCAATATTTCTGCTCATAACCATACATATACATACACACAAAATGGTTCTAATCATACCGCGAGATGTACCACTTGTAATTACACAACAACTTTCTCGCATGTATATGATGAACATTATTGTATTCATTGCAATGCATATACATCTGCACATGATTATGATAGAAACTACGAATGGGTAAATAATACAATACATAGTGTAGAGTGTAGTTGTGGTGCAGAAACAACTCAAGGACACGCAGTGTCTAGTGATGCATTTAATAATGGTCAAAGATATGCTACATGTTTATTGTGTGGTGGAGTTGCTGAAATAGGATTAATTGAATATACTATTAATTCAAGCGAGATTACACAAATAACATCTAATGGAAGCTTCATATTACCAAATGGAGTTATTGTATTAGTCAATGAAGATTTAGAAGCTTACTTAAATGGTACATTAATCTTTTATCATAAAAGTGATACTTCATTAATTCAATGACATATACACAATTAAATTTCAAGGTGCTTATCCATAGGGTGAGTACCTTTTAATATTTGGTAATTGAATATATTATTAAAATATTTTGAAGATTATTATTTTAATTAAAGAGTATCTATTTAAAACTTGTTTTGTTATATTTTATTGAAAAATAAGTAAAGAAGTTGTATAATATTAATATAGTAATAAAGGAGTCTATTTATGTTAATATGTGTTGACATTGGTAATACTAATATAGTTTTGGGGCTTTTTGATGAAAATGATTTAAAACAATCATTTCGCTTTCAAACTGATGTTTATCAAACAGTAGATGAATATGGAATTAAAATAATGCAAATATTTAATAGTTTTGGTATAAAAAAAGAAGATATTGAAGGAATAATTATTTCCAGTGTTGTTCCTCAACTTGATTTAATTTTTGCCAGATTATTTGAAAAATATTTAAATAAAAAAGCAATATTTGTTGGGCCAGGGATAAAAAGTGGCATAAATATTCGTCTAGATAATCCAAAGCAACTTGGAGCAGATATTTTAGTTGGTGCAGTTGCTGCAGTTGAAAAGTATTCTTCTCCAATAATAGTCATTGATATGGGAACAGCTATAACTTTCTGTTATGTTAATAAAAATAAAGAATTGCTTGGAGGAATTATTATTCCAGGTATAAAGACTTCATTTAATGCTTTATTTAAGAAGACTTCAAAATTAGAAGAAGTGGGTATCGAAAAACCAAAAAATGTTGTTGGACGTGATACTATTTCTAGTTTGCAAAGTGGTATGGTTTACGGAATGTCTTCAACTATCGATGGATTAATTAAAAAAATGAAACAAGAAAATGGAGAAGCTAAAGTTGTTGTTACTGGTGGAGAGGCTAGATTTGTTATTGATATTTTAGAAGAAGATGTTATATACGATGAGAATTTGCTTTTAGATGGGTTAAGGATATTATATTTGAAAAATAAAAAATAATCATAAAAATATCACCTAAGTAATATATTTACATAGGTGATATTTTTATGTTAAATGAAAGAGGACCATTAATGTTTATTAACACTGCTAATACAAAGATTGAAAAAAGCAGTGAACAATTAGTTTATGATAGTAGAAATCCAAAAGTAAAAAAGGAAACAACATCACTTTTTTCAGATGAACTAAAACTAAAATTTGATGAAAGGAAAATGAAAAACATAATTGAGATGTATAACAAGAACCGACCAGTTTTTTGTAGTATAGAATACAATGATGAAATAGTAGAAGGTATACCTTGTGCAGTAGAAAATCAAAAATTAAAAGTATTAATTTCTGATGAAACTGCAAAAGAGTTAGATCTGGAAGGTATATTATCCATCTCAATTATACGTTTTTAATAAGTATTATGCATTAGCACATGCACCACTACATTTTTCACAACAAATTGGTTGGAAGCATTGTAAGCAACAAGCACAACCTAAGTCAAAGATAATTGTGTAGTTAGTACAAGTAGGAGTTTCTCCAGTTGTATCAATTAATCTTAAAACAACAGCATCTTTTCTTACATCTTCGATTCTGAAAACTGTAGTAGTAGTTGTAGTATTAGGAATAGTTATAGTTAAAGCAGTTCCACTGCATAAGTAAAATGTAACAGGTTTAGTATTATAGATTTGAGTCATTAATGTTGCATCACAGCCTTCGCAAAGACTTTGCATTGTAGCTTCTTTTTGTAGTTGATCAATTTTAACTACTGCATCATAAATATAAGGTTTAGTAGTGTTGTTAGTAGCAACAGGAGTATTGTTTGTACAACAAGCCATAAGTAAAACGCACCTCACTTTCAATATAAGTTATGAAAAGAGGTGCTTTTTTGATTATGTTTTTTCCCTAATTTTAAATAATAAATAAAATTATAGTAGAAATTATTAAAAGATAAATGGCAAAGAATTTGAAATTGTTCTTTTTGATTGATTTGAAAAACAAAGATATACCTAAATACGTTCCAATAAAACTTGATATAAATGAAACAATGTATAGATAGTTGAAAGATTCAATAATAGAATTATCACTTATTAAAGATAAAAATGTAGCACCAATGCTTGTTGGTAAATACATAATAAAAGAAAACTTTAGGGCTTCTTCAAGAGAAAGTTTTTTATTTACTCCCATAAATGTTGTGATACCACTTCTACTGATTCCTGGGATTAATCCAATTATTTGACTTAGACCTATAGAGATACTTTTTTTAGCATTAAGTTTTTCTTCATTTTTATTATTTTTAGTTAGTTTTGAAAGTATGAATAAAATTATGCTTGTGAAAAGAAGCGAAAGAGCTACTGTTAATATGGAAGAAAGATATTTTTCAATATAATCTTTGAAAAGTATGCCAACAATTCCAGAAGGAATACAAGCAATAATTACAAATATTACATACATGAATTTTTCTTTTGTTTCCTTTCTTTTATTTTTATTAAATATATAAGAAAAAAAATCTTTTATTATTTCTTTTATAAATTTTCTATAGTAAAAAGTTATTGCTAGAAATGAAGCTAGATTAACAAAAATTTTAAAATTTAAATCAGAAAATGTGATTTTAAAAATATATTCAAATATTACCATATGTCCACTAGAAGAGATTGGTAGTGGTTCTACTAATCCTTGCACTAAACCAATAAAAAGATAAAGAAGAAGTTCTTTTAAATTAAAAATTATGTTCATATTATTCACCCATTAATTATATTCTTTTATAACAAAAAATATTAAATAGTTTCTTCTCAATAATATAATAATGTGGTATAATATTACATATAATATGACAATAATAGATTAAGGAGAAAATTATGTTTTTAAAAATTGATAACCAAACAATTACTTTAATTTTATTAGCACTTTGTATTATACCAGTTGCTGTACTAGGAATATGGGCAATTATTAAAAGTACAAAGGTTAGGAAGGTAAAAAATAAAGAATATCAAGAACATATTGCTTGTGAAGATGTTGATTTAGAACAAAGAAAAATATTTTATGATGCTTTCGGTGGTGAGGACAATGTTTTAGAAGTTTCAATTGAAATGAATAGAGTAACAGTTAAAACTAGTGATATAAATAAGGTTGATGGAAGTAGGTTAAAAGAATTAGGTGCAACAGGAGTGCTATTAGTAGGTGATCTTGTCAAGGCATCATTTGGAGATCGCGCTAAATACATTTATAAACTAATGGAGAAATAGTATGGAAAACATCGATAGATTAGCAATACAAACATTAAGAACTTTATCTCTTGAGGAAATAAACGCAGCAAATAGCGGACATCCTGGAATAGCTTTAGGTATAGCACCTATTATGTATACTTTGTATACTAAGGTATTGAAGATATATCCATTTGATGAAAAGTGGTATAATCGCGACCGTTTTGTTTTAGCTGCTGGGCATGCATCTAGTATATTATATGCAAGTTTGCATTTGGCTGGCTTTCCTTTAGAACTTGAAGATTTAAAACAATTTAGAAAATTGAATAGCAAAACTCCAGGTCATCCTGAAATAACTTTAACAAAGGGAATTGATGCATCAAGTGGTCCACTAGGCCAAGGAATCCCTGAAGCTGTTGGTATGGCTATCGCTGAGAGTCATTTAAGAGAAAAGTTTAATAAAGATGGTTATGATATAGTTAATCACTATACATATGTATTATGTGGAGATGGTGATTTACAAGAAGGTGTAACTCAAGAGGCAATTTCTTTAGCTGGTCATTTAAAACTTTCTAAATTAATAATTTTATATGATTCTAATGATATACAATTAGATGGTAAGGTTAGTTTAGCGAACACTGAAAAAGTTAAAGAAAAATATAGTTCTATGGGATTTGAATACTTGTTTGTTAGTGATGGTGAAGATATCGATGTATTGTATAAAACTATAAAGAAAGCTCAAAAGAGTGATAAACCAAGTTTTATTGAAATAAAAACTAAGATTGGGCATGGAAGTAGTTTAGAAGGATCAAATAAAGTACATGGTAATCCTTTGCCTAGTGAAGAAGTGAAAAAATTCCGTAGTGAAATAGGTGGAGAAGCATTTACTGTAAAAGATGAAGTATATAATATATATGATAATAGAAACAAATTAAATAAAAAGCAATATCTAAAAGAGATGAAAGCTTTAGAAAAATATCAAGAAGCTTATCCAAACGAATATTTGCAATTCTTGAAACAATTTTCAGATGAATTTGATCTTGATATTAGAAAAGATTTACCAACATTTACAAGCGATTATAATAAGGCTACACGTGTTAGTAATGGAGAAATTTTAGAAAGTGTTTCTAAAATTGATTATCGCTTAATTGGTGGTAGCGCTGATTTGGTTTCTTCAACAAAAGTTAAAGGATTAGATGGTAATTTTGATGAAACAAACAGATTGGGAAGAAACATTAATTTTGGTGTAAGAGAACATGCAATGGCTGCTATTTGTAATGGTATTACTTTACACAGAGGTTTAAGAGGTTTCTGTGGTGGTTTCTTTGTATTCTCAGATTATATGAAACCAGCAATTAGATTATCAGCAATCATGGAATTGCCTGTTTTATATATGTTTACACATGATTCAATAGCAGTAGGTGAGGATGGACCAACACATCAACCTATTGAACAATTAACTATGCTAAGAAGTGTTCCAAATTTGAATGTTATTAGACCATGTGATGCTGTTGAAGTAAAAGAAGCATATGATGTATATCTAAAATCATTTAATAATCCAACAGTATTTGTTTTGACTAGACAAAATGTGCCAACTATTCGTGAAGATAAAGGTGAAAACTTACTTGCTTATGGCGCATATATAATTCATAAAGAAACTGAAGATTTAGAAAGAATTATTTTAGCTAGTGGTAGTGAAGTATCACTTGCAATTGAAGTTGCTAAAGAATTAAAAGGTACTAGAGTTATTAGTGTTCCAAGTTTCTTTTTATTTGAAAAACAAAGTAAAGAATATAAAGAAAAGTTATTACCAGTTGGCATAAAACGTATTGCTATTGAAGCAAGTGATGCAACACATTTTTATAAATATTTAAATGAAGATGATATGCTAATTAATATTAATACTTTTGGTGAAAGTGCTAGCGCTAATAAAGTTATGGATTACTTTGGTTTTACAAAAGATAAAGTTTTAGAAAAAATAAAAAATAATTAAAAATAAAGACCTAAATTTTAGGTCTTTTATTATACATTAATTAACTACTTTTGTTATTTTCCCAATTACTTGTCCTTTTTCTTCTTCAGAACAATTATTCCAATACAGTTCAAAGATTACTCCAAGACCAGGTAATACTTTTTCTTCTTGAGTACTAACAGCATCAGTAATAGTTTTTCTCACATCATCATAAGTAGAATTATTTAGATTTGCAATAACAGCTTTTCTTATACTTAAATTCATTTTTTTCCTCCTTAGTTTGATTACATAATTAATATTTGATATTTTTGAAAAATTATACATTTTTGAAAATTTTCTATAAAGTTTTCTGTCTTGACAAATTAATAAAATATAGTATAATTATTTTGTAAAAAATAAAGTAATGTAAATACCTTGACGAAGAGAGTAGATAGTTATAAAAGTTTTTAGCGAGCTAATGGTGGTGAAAGTTTAGCATGAGTAATAACTATTGAAAATCACTTCTGAGTAGCGGGCTGAAAATAGTAAGCTTTAGCCGGGTCTTTTCCGTTAAAGAAAGAACATATGTTGGTATGTTTAATAGGTGGTTTGCAGAGTTATCTTTGTCCTTTAAATTTTACGGGGCAGAGATTTTTTATTTTTAAGAAAATTAGGAGGAAATATTATGTGCGATTGCAAAAAATGTAGCACTTATAAGAAAGTTGAAAGTGATTTAAAATTTGTTGAGCGAGAAAAACAAATTAAGAAATTTTGGGAAGAAAATAAAATTTTTGAAAAAAGCGTAGAAAAGAGCAAAGGAAACAAGAGTTATACTTTTTATGATGGTCCACCTACAGCAAACGGAAAACCTCATATTGGGCATGTTTTAACACGCGTAATCAAAGATATGATTCCAAGATATCGCACAATGAAGGGTTATGACGTATTAAGAAAAGCTGGTTGGGACACTCACGGTTTGCCAGTTGAACTTGAAGTTGAAAAGAAACTTGGCCTAGATGGCAAAGAACAAATAGAGCAATATGGCCTAGAACCATTCATTAAAGAATGTAAGGAAAGTGTATGGAAGTATAAAGGCATGTGGGAGGACTTCAGTGGAACTGTTGGATTCTGGGCTGATATGAATGATCCATATGTTACATATGATAATAACTATATTGAATCTGTATGGTGGAGTTTAAAACAAATTTTTGATAGAGGCTTATTATACAAAGGTTTCAAAATAGTTCCATATTGCCCAAGATGTGGTACACCACTTTCTAGTCATGAAGTTGCTCAAGGATATAAAGACGTAAAAGAAAAATCATTAATTGCTAAATTCAAATCAAAAGATTTTGAAAATACATATTATTTAGCTTGGACTACAACTCCTTGGACATTACCATCTAATCTTGCCCTTTGTGTAAACGCAGAAGAAGATTATGTAAGAGTAGAATGTGAAGGCGAGTTTTATATATTAGCTAAAGCACTATTAGAAAGTGTTTTAAAAGATAAAGAATATAAAATCGTTAATGAATTTAAAGGAATTGATTTAGAGTATAAAGAATATGAACCTTTATTCAATTTTAAGAAATTAGATAAGAAATGTTATTATGTGACTTGTGCTGATTATGTTACATTAACAGATGGTACAGGTATAGTTCATATTGCACCTGCTTTTGGTGAAGATGATGCTCAAGTAGGCCGTAAATATGATTTACCATTTTTACAACTTGTTAATAGTAAAGGTCAAATGACAGAAGAAACACCTTGGAGTGGAATGTTCTGTAAAGATGCAGATAAAGAAGTAATTATAGCTTTAAAAGAAAAAGGCTTATTATTCAAAACATTAGCTTTTGAACACTCATATCCATTCTGTTGGCGTTGTGATACACCTTTAATTTACTATGCTCGTGAAGCTTGGTTTATTAAAATGACATCTGTTAAAGAAGATTTAATTAGAAATAATAATACTATTAATTGGATACCTGAAACAATTGGTAAAGGTAGATTTGGTGACTGGCTAAATAATATACAAGATTGGGGTATTTCTCGTGACCGCTATTGGGGTACACCTCTTCCAATTTGGGAATGTGAATGTGGGCATCGTCATGCAATAGGCTCAATTGAAGAGTTAAAGAGTATGAGCAATAATTGCCCAGATAATATAGAATTACATCGTCCTTATATAGATAAAGTTACTATCAAGTGTCCTAAGTGCGGTAAAGAAATGCATCGTGTTAAAGAAGTAATAGATTGCTGGTATGATTCAGGTTCAATGCCTTTTGCTCAATGGCATTATCCGTTTGAAAATAAAGAGAAATTTGAAGAAAAATTTCCTGCCGACTTTATTAGTGAAGCAGTTGACCAAACGAGAGGTTGGTTCTATTCATTGCTTGCTATTTCAACATTGATCTTCAATAAAGCACCATATAAAAATGTTATAGTTTTAGGTCATGTTCAAGATGAAAATGGACAAAAGATGAGTAAATCTAAAGGCAATGCCGTTGATCCATTTGAAGCACTTGAAACATATGGTGCCGATGCAATTAGATGGTATTTCTATTCTAATAGTGCACCATGGCTTCCTAATCGTTTCCATAGTGCAGCAGTTACAGAAGGTCAAAGAAAAGTTATGGGAACGCTTTGGAACACATATGCTTTCTTTGTTTTGTATGCTAATATTGATGAATTTGATGCAACTAAATATAAATTAGAATATGACAAATTATCTGTTATGGATAAGTGGTTAATTTCTAAACTTAATACTTTGATTAAAACTGTAGATGATAATTTATCTAATTATAAAATTCCTGAAACTGCTAGAGTATTGCAAGAATTCGTTGATGAATTATCAAATTGGTATGTAAGATGCTCAAGAGAAAGATTCTGGGCTAGTGGAATGCCTCAAGATAAAATTAATGCATATATGACTTTATATACTGCTTTAGTTACTTTCTCTAAAGTTGCTGCCCCAATGTTACCATTTATTACTGAAGAAATCTATCAAAATCTTGTTAGAAGTATTGATAAGAATGCAACTGAAAGTATTCATTTATGTGAATTCCCTAAATGCGATGAAAAACTAATTGATAAAGAATTAGAATCTAGAATGGAAGAAGTATTAGAAGTTGTTACTTTAGGAAGAAATGCTCGTAATAGTGCTAACATTAAGAATCGTCAACCAATTAGTAAAATTTATGTTAATGGAAATGATTTACCAGAATATTTTAAATCTATTATTGAAAATGAATTAAATGTAAAAGAAGTTGTTTTCACTAAAGATGTATCTAATTTTACTTCATATACATTCAAGCCTAACTTTAAAACTTTAGGCCCAAGACTAGGGAAAATTCTTGGTCAAGTACAAGGTATTTTACAAAAATTAGATGGTGCTAAAGCAATGAAAGATTTAGAAGAAAACAACCAAATAGTATTAGAAATAAATGGTCAAACTATTGAATTAACAAAAGAAGATTTATTAATTGAAGTAAAACAAAAAGAAGGTTACGAAACTGCTAGTGATCGTGGTGTAACAGTTGTTTTAGATACAAACTTAACAAGTGAATTGCTTGAAGAAGGTATGGTTAGAGAATTGATAAGTAAAGTTCAAACTATGAGAAAAGATGCAGGATTTGAGGTAGTAAATCATATTACTTTATCAGTTACTAATAATAAGAAAGTTGAAGATATAGTTAAGAAGAATCTTGAAGAAGTAAAAGCTGACGTTCTTGCTGATGAAGTTGTTTTTGAAGAATTAGATGGCTTTACAAAAACATGGAATTTGAATGGTGAAGATGTTACTTTATCTGTTAAGAGAAAATAATAGTGATTAAATTTATAATTTTAATAGTAATAATTTTAGTAATTTTATTGATTTTATCTTATATATGTTATAGGATAATGTCTTATTCTAATCCTAAAAAGAAAAACTATGAAAATATTATTCTTTCTGGAAATTATAAAAAATACGTTAGTGAGATTGAAGACTTGTTAAATGAATTTAAGAAAAAAGAATATGAAGAAATTTATATAAAATCATATGATGGTCTTTGGTTAAGTGGTAAATATTTTCATGTTAGTGATAATGCTCCTTTAGTTATTGGCTTTCATGGCTATCGTAGTTATTCATATCTTGATATGTGTGGAGCTGGTAGTGAAATGTTTAAAATGGGTTATAATTTCTTGTTGATAGATGAAAGAGCCCATGGAAATAGTCAAGGAAAAACAATTACTTTTGGTATAAAAGAACAATATGATTGCTTGTTATGGATAGAATATTGTGTTAAGCGATTTAAAGAAAACACAAAAATAATATTATGTGGAATATCAATGGGAGCTTCAATTGTTCTATATGCAAGCAGTTTAGATATCCCCAAGAATGTTGTTTTGATTTGTGCTGATTGCCCATTTTCATCTCCAAAAGCAATAGTTAAGGAAGTTATTAAAAAGTTAAAACTTCCTAAAATTAGTTATATCTTTGCATTTTTAGGAGCTCTGATATTTGGTCACTTTAATTTAGAAAAGTTTAATGGTTTAGAAAAAGTAAAAAAATCTCATACTCCGTTATTACTAATCCATGGAACAAATGATAATTTTGTTCCTTGTGATATGGGAAAAGACATTATTAAAGCATATGGCGGTAAGGACTTTTCTAATAAAAAATTATTACTTGTTGAAGAAGCTGATCATGGTTTAAGTTATTTTTATGACAAAGAAAAATATAGAAATAGCATAAAAGAATTTCTTGATAAGATAATTAAGGATACTTAATAAGTATCCTTTTTTATATTTAACAAATTAAACTATAAGAATATAAAACTTAAAAACTTTACAGAAACCTTTTGTAAAGAAAGGCAAAAAGTGGTATAATAATACAAGGAGTGATTATTATGAATTTTTTAGATATTATTAATAAGTATAAGGAAGAATTTGTTTCCAATATTCAAAAGTTAGTTAGAATACCTAGTGTTTTAGAGGAAAATCCAACTGATAAAGAAGCACCTTTTGGAAAAGATGTTAGAGAAAGTCTAGATTTTGTATTAAATCTTGGCCGCGAATTTGGATTCAAAGTTCTTGATGTTGATCATGTAGCTGGACATATTGAATATGGTGAAGGTGAAGAAATTATTGGAGTATTGTGTCATGTTGATGTGGTACCTGCTGATGGAGTTTGGAAATATCCACCATTTTCTGCTCAAATTGAAGGAGATAAAATTTATGGTCGTGGAACTAACGATGATAAAGGACCAGCAATTTGCTCTTTGTATGCTCTTAAGATGTTAAAAGATTTAAATATTATGCCTAATAAGAGAATTAGATTAATTTTTGGTACTGATGAAGAAACTGATTGGCGTGGAATTAAACGCTATTTCGAAGTTTGCGAAATGCCTGATTTTGGTTTTTCTCCTGATGCTGATTTCCCTATTATTTATGGAGAAAAGGGTATAATGAGTTTTGATATTGTTGGAAAAAATATCGATGAAAACTTGCCATTTGCTACAGGTGGTAGCAGATATAACATTGTTTGTGATAATGTTAAATTCGATTATAAACTTGATTTGAAAGAAAAATTTAATGAATTCTTAAAGAAAACAAACACTAAAGGTAAAGTAGAAGAGTCATATGAAGTTTGTGGAAAGAGTGCTCACGCTATGGAACCTAAAAATGGAATTAATGCAATAATAAAGGCGAGTGAGTTTTTATCAGAATACACTAACAATGAATTAATTCAATTTATTAACAAGTATTTAAAATCTTCAAGGTTAGAAGATATGAATCTAAATTTCACTGATAAAGAAATGGGTGATTTGACTTGTAATTTAGGAGTTTTACGTATTAATGGAAAAGAGTCTAGATTGGGATTGAATTTTAGATATCCAATTAATTTTGATAAAGATAATTTCTTTAAAGTATGGAATAAACTACTTAACCAATATAATCTTAAGTTAGAAATGAAAGAAGATAAAAATCCACATTATGTTAATAAAGAAGATAAAGATATTGAAATATTACATGAAGCATATATAAAATACACTAATGATACAAAAACTCCACTTTTAACTATTGGGGGAGGAACTTATGGTAGAGCCTTGAAAAAAGGTGTAGCATTTGGTATTTTATTCCCTGGTGAAGAAGAATTAGCTCATCAAGAAAATGAATGCATATCAATAGAAAACACTATGAAGGCATGTGCAATAATTGCTGAGGCTTTATATAATTTGGTAAAATAAGATGAGATTAAGAAAAATTAAAAATATAGAAGAAAAAATCAAAAATTACAGTGACATTATTGTATTTGATGCAGTTTCAAAAAAGGGAAAATGGAATAGTCAATTTAAAAATGAGAATCCCATTTATTTAGAAATAGGCATGGGTAAAGGTAAATTCCTTTTGGAACATGCAAGATTGAATCCAAATATTAATTATATAGGGTGTGAATTATCAGATAGTGTTATTTACAAAGCTGCTGAAAAAGCTGAAAAGGCAAAACAAGAAGAAAATATTACTAATTTATTGATGATTAATAATGATGCTTGCATGCTAAATGATATATTTTCAAGCGGCGAAGTTAGTAAAGTATATTTAAATTTTAGCGATCCATGGCCAAAAAGTCGTCATGCTAAAAGAAGACTAACAGCTGATACTTTTTTAAATGTTTATAAGAATTTATTAGGTGTTGATGGTATTATTGAAATGAAAACTGATAATAGAAAATTATTTGAATTTAGTTTAATGAAATTTAATGAGTTTGGATGGATTTTTGAAGAATTAAGTTTAGATTTACATAGTGATAAAGAAGATATTATTACGACAGAATATGAAGATAGATTTGTAAATCTAGGTCAACAAATATATTATGTGAAAGTGAGGATTAAATAATGAATACACGTGAAAGAATGGCAACTTTTGAAAAATTAGCCAATTTTAGAGGTATATCTGGTCACGAAAAACAAATAAGAAAGTTCATGAAAGAAGAAATATCTAAATATGCTGATGAAGTAATCTGTGATAGATTAGGAAGCGTTATTGGAGTTTTAAAAGGAAAAGAAGATGAACCTAAAGTTATGATCTGCGGGCACATGGATGAAGTTGGTGCAATGGTTGTTGGCATAACTGATAAAGGCTTTATCAAAATGATTCCTATTGGTGGAATAAACCCAGAAGTAATGATTAGCCAAAATATGGAAATAACTGTTAGCGATGATAAAACTATTAGAGGCGTTGTTGGTGCAATACCACCACATATTAGTAAAGAAAATGCGCTAAATATAGAAGATATGCTTCTTGATATTGGTGCTAGTAGTAAAGAAGAAGCATTAAGTTGGGGAGTTAAAATTGGTCAACAAATTACTTTTGTTAATGATTATTATGTCATGGAAGATGGTTACAAAGTTGTATCAAAAGCATGGGATGATAGAATCGGTTGTGGTATAGCTTTAGAAGTATTAAAAGAAGCAAAAAATATGAAACATCCTAACACTATTTATTGTGGCGGAACAGTGCAAGAAGAAGTAGGATTACGTGGTGCAAAAACAGCAACACAAATGATTCAACCAGATTTGTTTATTACTGTTGATGTTTCTCCAGTAGGAGATTTCTTGCCTAGTGGAAGCAAAGGCGCTATTGGAGCTTTAGGTGAAGGATTCTTAGTTAGATATTATGATCCAGGCTGTATTATGAACCCTGAAATTACAAAATATTTTGAAGAGATAGCTGATGCTAGAGGAATCAAATATCAATATTTTAAATCAAATGGTGGAACAGATGCTGGAAGTGCTCAATACGCCGGAAAAGGGACTCTAGCTACAACAGTTGGTATGCCAGGTAGATATATTCATTCTACAGCTACAATTATTGATGTTAGAGATTTAGAATCTGTTAAACAAATGGTATTGGCAATTATTGAAACTTTTGATAAAGCAAGATTGGAGAAAATGCAAAACTGTGATTAAAAAAGTTTATGTAGCTTCAACTAATGAAGCTAAGGTAAAAGCATGTAAAGAAGTTTTTAACGATTATCAAGTTATTTCTTTGAAAGTAGATAGTTTGGTATCTTCACAACCAAAAAGTGACGAAGAGACAATTAAAGGAGCTCTAAATAGAGCAAAAGCTCTTCCCAAAGATGGATTAAGAATTGGACTTGAAGCAGGTGTTAATTTTCACGATGATAGATTGTTTCTTGTCAATTGGGGCGTTTTAATAGACGAAGAAGAAAATGTTTATTATGCTGGAGGGACAAGAATAGAATTACCTGACTTTGTTAAAAAAGGTATTTTTGATGAAGGCAAAGAATTAGCTGATATCATGGGAGAAACTTTTCATGATCAAAATATTAGATTAAAACAAGGAGCTATAGGAATTTTTACTAATAATCAAATCAAAAGAGTCGATATATTTATTCATATAGTAAAACTTTTATATGGTGAGTACTTGTATAAAATGAAAAAATAGAGGCAGAGCCTCTATTTTTATTTGTTCCATATTTTTATTTTTCTACTTTCATCATAGCACCAATAATTTAGAGAATCATTAATATTAATTTCACTATAGTAGTACCAATCTGCATTTGATAAATTTTCATTATTAGGGGTGATATATATATCATTACTTTTTGCTTTATCACCTTCATAAAAGATTATTAATTTACTAGAGTTACCATAAAATGCTTTTTCTCCAATAAAAGTTAAAGTAGTAGGAATTATTATATTTGAAATATTAGTATATACAAACACTTCATTATCTATGCTTATTAGATTTTTTGGAAGGGTAATATCTGTTAAACTAGTGCAATAAAAGAAAGTATTATAATTTAAACTTTTAATGTTTTCAGATAATTTAACATTTTTTAAATTAAAGCAATTGGCAAAAACCTTATCGCCTAATTCAGTTACTGAATCAGGAATATTTATACTAGATAAATTTTGGCATTTATAGAAAACACTGTTTCCAATTTTCTCTATGCCATTCAAAAGTATAATTTCTTTTAGATTTATACAACCTTCAAAAGCATTATCATTAATTTTAACTATGTGATTTGGAATAGTAAAAGTTTCTAAACTAGTGCAATTTAAGAACATTTGTCTATTAATTTCTTTAATGTTTACGCTTAAATAAATGTGTTTTAGCATTTTACAGTTGCCAAATAGTCCATCTCCAATATCATTAACACTATCTGGTATAGTAATTTCTTCTAAACTAGAGCATCTGCTAAAAACATTATAGCCAAGTTTATTTATACTATTTGGAATTGATATATGCTTTAACTTTACACAATTTGAAAAAGCAGAAGTACCAATTTTTCTTAACCCTTGCTTTATAATAACGTTAATTAAATTTTTGCAATTACTAAAAGCTTCTTCTCCAAGATAAGTGATATTTTCTCCAAGAGTTACATCGGTAATTGATTCGCAATTTTTGAAAGCATTAAAGTTAATTCTACCACCTAAGACTGTGACAGTAGTTAATGTTTTAGGAATATAATAATATTTGTTTGAATATTCAAAATTTACTGGAGATTTATCAATATTTTTACTATGAAAATATGCTTGTTTAGTTTGTATACAATTTTCATTATATTCAGTACCAAAAATATATCCAAATGGATATATAAGATCACTTTCATCAAAACTAGCTTTTTTTCCAACAAACGGAATAGTTATTTTTTCTAAGTTAGTACAACCAGAAAATGCTCCTTCTCCTATTGCTATTACAGATTTAGGAACATATATTTCTTTTAAATTAATGCAATCTTTAAAAGCATTATCAGCAATCTCTGTTACATAATCTGGAATTGTTAAATCATTAATGCTTTTATCAATAACACTATTAATAACACAACTTGTGGTAGTTGATGAAAAAAGAAAGTTTTTCATGTTTTCATCTATAGAAAACTTAGCTGTAATGGTAACATCATTTTCTCCAATATTATATAAGAAATATCTTTGGGTACTTAGAAGAACATCTCCAATATATAAACCATCAAATTTATATCCTAAAAGCATATCGTGTATACTTATTGTAATAAAACTATTGACTTTACTACTTTTAGGACTTTCAATAACAGCTATATTATCAAAGGTTGGAATTATATTAATATTAACTTCATTGATTATTGTGAATTTTGCGTAAACTTTTAAATTGTTTTCTAATTTATTATCATTTATATATTCATTTGTAAACTCAATTTTATAAGTGTTTTCATCAATATACCAACCATCAAAAGTATATCCCTCTTTTTCAGGAGCAAAATCAAGTTTAAAATATTCATTTTTAGAAACTTCAATAGTTTTAAAAACAATATCATCACTCATAAATGTTATAGTATACTTTTTTTCTTTACAAGAGAAAGAAAATATTAATAACACTATAAAAGAAAAAATGTAAATCAAATCTTTTATTTTTCCGCTTTTTTTCATAAACTCCTCCTTGTTGTATGGGATAATTATATCATAAAATTGTTTGTTATAGTACTTTTTTATAAATAAAAAATATACAAACTTGAAAAAGGATACTATTTATGGTATAATCAAAAATTATAATACATATTATTAAAAACTCGCGACGGGAGGTACCGCCTATGAAACACATTGATAAAAAAAGCGCAAAGATTATTTTTTTGCGCTTTATTTTTAAATAAAGAATATCCTTAAATTATATAATTAAATGAAAGTTGAGGTTTGTATGAAAAGAAGAATTAGAAAGCCGTTTATTATGATGGTAACGATGGTTTTAATGTTCTTGCTATTTGTATTTGTTGGATGTGGCAGTAATCAAAATGTTACAATCACTTTTGAAACAAATGGCGGAAACGAGATAGCTCCAGTTACTTTGAAAAAAGGAGAAGAGTTAAATCTTCCTCTTGCTGTTAAGGATGGAAGAGTTTTTTTGGATTGGTATTTTGATGCAAAATTTGAAAATATTTGTCCTAAAACAATAATTGCTGAAAAAGACAAAACACTTTATGCAAGATATAGTGTTGGTTTAGCATTTGACGCTTCAGGAGGTACTGAAGTAGACTCAAGAACTTATTACGAAGGAGAAAAAATAGGAGAACTTCCTATTACATATAAAGATGGTTTTTCGTTTAGTGGTTGGTATTATGATCCTTCATACGAAAAAATAGTTAGTAAAAATGATATCATCGAAACAACAATTACGATTTATGCTAAATTTGCTGAAACATCTGATACACTTCGTAAACTTACTAGTGTAAAAAATTCTTCTGTTTCACCAACTATTAAAGTTAAAACTAATGGAACAGTTTTGCATAATGATAATGTTTCTGATTATATATCTTTCATATCTTCTAATGGTGAGAAGATTGAAGTTATTTGTCGTCCACTTGGTAATGATATATTTGCAATTGAACCAAGTAAAAAACTTTCTGAAGGTGCTACTTATTCTGTAAGAGCTACCTCTTCAACAACTAAATTTATTAATGTTGATTATAATGATACTGAAAGTGCTGATGAAGTAACAATAACTACTCGTAGAGAAAAGAAAGAAGTAATTAATAAAAGAGATACTGTTCATATTGTATCATCAGAACTTGCAAAATGGGATGAAAAAGTATATGTTTATATGGATCTTGGACTTGAGAAAGATGTTAATAGGATTTTCTTAAGAACAAAGGAAAATATTGAAATCGGATCAATTGTGACAATAGGCGATAGTGCTTTAGAAAAAGAAGATGATTATATTTGTAAAGTAATCGCTGTTAAAAAAGAAAAAATGCAGTACACAGTTGGTACAGAATTAAAAATAGATGAATTTACTATAATTGATGTTATTACTCCAAATGTTGATGATGTCTATTTAGATTTAGATATTTATGATGAAAAACAAGCTATGCTTGAAGGTTATATTACTCTTTCACCAGAAACAGTAGCTGAAAATGTAGAAAATAATGAAGGAATAGTAATGTTAAAAACTGCTGTTAGAGAAGCTATTGCTCAATCACCTACAGTTTTAGAATATGCTAATAAGCTATCTACTGAGGAAGAAAGAAAAGCCCTTGCTCTAGCGATTGCTAAATTTGATTTCAATAAGCCAAAAGTTAAAATAGATATTACTGGTTCAGTCTTGGCATTTGAAATTGAATTAGGTGGCCAAATTCAAGTAAAGAATTTTAAAGTTGGTGTTAATGTTGTTATTAAAAATAAAACTACAGTAGACTATCGTTATACGATTTGTAAATCTGGACTTATTACTCTTAATCCATTATTATGGTTTTATACTGATATTAAGGTTGATCTTACAAATGACTTTTCAATATCACTATCAGCTTCAGTAGAATTTGCAGATGGAAAAGAAGATATAAAAGGAATCATTGATATTACTGATGAAGTTGAGTATATAGTAGATATTGGCAAAGATGGTCAAAATAAATTTGCAGAGGCAATAACAGGTAGTCCATTATGGGATGGAGATTCAGAACTAGAATATGTTGATATTTTTAGTATTCCACTTGGTCAAATTCCTCTTCCAGTTCCAGTTGTATCCCTTCAAATTGATTTTAATGTTGTAGGCTCTCTTGGAGCAAGAGCTGGATTATATGTAGAATTTTCTCATCATTATGTTGAGTCAACAACTTTGACTAATGGTTTGAGTGCTTGCGGGGCAAATGGAAAACCAGAAATGTTTAATGAGTTTAGATTCTCACGTGCTACTTTAGCAAATGAAATAGAATTGGCTATAACATTAAAGGGACAAGTTGGATTTAGATGTGGATTAGAGGTTAAATTATCTCTTTCTGTACTTCGCTTAAATAATGTTGCTGCAGTTTATGTTTCTTTCCGCTTTGGTCCGTATATAGAACTTAGTGGATTAGTTAATTTCCGTTATTTCTACGATGCTGTAAATAAGAGTGCTGAAACTCATCTTTATGGTGGAATGTATTTAGAGGTTGGATTATTTGTAAATGCAAAACTAGGAGCGAAATTTTTAGTATATGATTTAAATACCGATATCTTTGATAAAAAAATAAGCCTATATGGCGTTGGTGATAGATTAATCCCTCTTAGATTCCAAGAAAAGACAAATACAACTGATGATCCGTTTGTTATAACTTCGCGTCATGGTGGCGTTAGATTAAGTACAGTGCAAATGATTTACCTTGATATAGTTACAGGTGAAGAAGTCGTTGATAATGCTTCAAGAAATCAATATGGAACAATTCTTAATTATGAATTTGAATTTTATGACGCACCTGATTATCAAACAGATAATTATAAAGACTTCGTTACTATTAGTGGAAGAGCAACACTTATAAGTAAAAAATATCCATTTAAGTCATTGAAGTTTGCGGTTAAAGCAAAACTTGTACCTGGTTATGGTGTTTATGCAAATGCTATAGAAAGAATATTCTATGTGGAATATCGCAATCCTGATGGTAGAGATTATGCTACACAAAATAGTGAATTTAGAAATGAATACTATGCAGGTGGTGGTTCCACATATTCAGAGGTATTAGCATTTTTAACATTTAAAGAGGGAGAACAAGTAACTCCACCAGAATTAACAATGAAAAATCTTCCTGTTCGTCCTGGATATTATTTAGATTTAAATGATCTTTGGGAAAAATATTATCCATTTTTAGAAGATAAAGTAGATGAGAATTTTGATGGTACTTTCCCAAAAGTTACTTATGAAAATGCGACTGAGATATTTAAAGGATATATGGTTGTTAATACATGCTATTATAGATTAAAATGGAAACAATGCACTTATACAGCTGATTTCTATTATCCAGAATATGAAAGTGCAGATGTTATTTCTAAAAATAATCATTTAGCTACAATTAATATGATATATGTTCCTATTCTTAGAGCTTTTATAGGTCTTACTGATAAGATTAATGCTCCAGATATTTCTGGAAAGAAATTTGATATGTTTGTTTGTTCAAACGGACTACAGTTTAAAAATAATTATTATAATGTAGATCCAAATGCTGATGCTTTTAAAGGAATAAGTATTAAAGCGGGATATTATCCAATATTTTATGTTGATGTTGATTCAGATTTATATGTGAATAATTTTGTTGGTATAAAAGATGGTGCTGAATTTGTAGCTTCATATACAGATAGTAATATATTTACAGAAACTTATGTTTTAGAAACAGAAACTGTTAAGCGTATCAAACAAGAATACAAACCATTTGATTATGAAGGAAAAGCAATTCGTCCTATTCCTCCAGTTGATTTTTCAATAGGTACAGAATTTGTTGAAAATGGTAATACTTATGTTATTACTGGTTACAGAGATATAAACCCAGAGAGTGAAGAAAGAAGCCGATATTTTGATATTACATCAATGCCAGATGTAACAAAAGATAGAATTTATTATGTTTTATACGAAAGAAAAGGTTTAAGTGAACTTCCTGTATATTATATTAATATTTATGCAAACGGCAAGAGTATTGGTTCATATGGAATAAAACAAGGTGAATTAATAAATTTAGATTTATTAAAAATTAATTTTGATGATAAGACTGTTATAAGTAAACTTGCTGGTTATCCAATTTCTATGATTGATAGTGTTGTAAAATCATATTCTGTTTCTTGGGATAATATAGCACTTCCAACTCATATGCCTGAAAATGATATTACAATAGAACTTTCTGCTTCTTATTCATTAGAAGAACTTACTGCGGAATTCATAGTTAAAAACCCACTTCAAAGTTTTGTAGATGGTACACATTATGAAATAAGACCTAATGGTGATAAAGTGTATGTAGCAAGAGGAAAAACTTGGACTTTCGGTTCAAGCGATGAGGCTACATTCTATTCTTTACCTAAACTTAATGATTATTTTGATAATGAGAATAAAAAATATTATGCCTTTTATGGTTGGAAAAACAAAAACGGTGAGGAACTTCCTTATGGAGTTAGTTTGGCTTTTATAGCTGATGAAGCTTATGAACCAATATTTGTAGAAAAGACAATTTTACCTACAATTGCATTTATTAGTATTGGGGAGTACGGCTATGAATATTATTATAGAATAATCGAAGGCGATTATTTCGGAAAGACTCTTAAAGAAATTATCGAAAAAGAAAAAATTATGAATCCTACTAGGGGTGATATAAATGGAATTTATGAATATACTTTCCAAAATTGGGGTGTAGATATAGATTCTTATGTCATCGGTTCAGAAAAAGACCTTAATGGAAATGTAAAAACATATCTAGTATTTAAGGCCCAATTTCTTGAAAAGGATAAACCACATACGATAATTTTTGATGCTATGGGTTCAACATTTGCTAATGGTGAAAAAACTATTAAAAAAGTTGGAGCATATGGTGATGATATTTCTGGCATAGTCCCTAAAAACTATACTGATGAAAAAGGTGAATTTATATTTGTTTGTTGGACTACTGTTCCTTATTCTTTAGAAGATAGAGTTGATGAAAGTGAACTTAAGATAGGTAATAGTGATGCTACTTATTATGCATATTACTTACTTAATCCTGCTACTATAACTTTAACATTTAAAGGAAAAGTTGAAACTGAAGAAACAGATGGAACGGGAAATGTTTATTTTGGTGGAGACAAAAATAAAACAGAGTTAGTAGTAGAAGGTTTATATGGCCAAAGCTATTATATTACAGGAAGCGATTTTGCAGTTGATAGTTTGTCAAAGACATTTGTTCCAGATTACTTAAAGTGGACAGTAGGAGGAATTGAATATATTAGTTCATTCTATAACGATGGTTATTTAGCAAATATACCATTTGATAATAATGCAGTAGTAGAAATAGTCTTTAAAAAAGCCACACCTAAAGTTGTTAATATTGCTTTTGTATCTGATGGAGAATGTTTTGAGTTAAACGGAGAAAAGATAGAAGGCGTTATTTGCAATGGATTTATGAGTGGTTTAAGACATGTGGCAAATTATTATGAAAATTATGGAACGAAAATGTTAGCACCTTTTGTTGATTATTATAGCGATAATTACTATCGTTTTGATCACTGGGAAAGTAAACCAGAAAATGGAAAACAATCAATTTCTGTTAAACCTGGTGAAGAAATAACATTTACAGAAGATATGGTGTTCTACGGTGTATATGTTCATGATACAACTGAAAAAGTAAAATTAACATTTCGTTCTGAAATGTATAGGAATATCAATGAAGGTAGCAATGTTTATGGTATAATGACTTTCCCAGATGGAAGTGTAGAAATAACAGATTTTGGTACTTATGGTGAAAAAATATCATTTAATAAAATTCCTTCTTGCAAAGGAATGATATTTGTTGGCTGGACTACAGATGGCAATAATATAATAACTCAAGAAGAACTTGCCTCTATGAGTTACACAACAAAAACCGAGTACTATGCAGTGTATTTGCCTGATCCTACTACATTTAAAGTTACAATAAATGCTAAAGATGGTAAATTTGCAAATGGTAAGACAGAAAAAACAATTTATGATATTACTTATGGTATGCTTACTGATGAATTAGAAAAAGCAAAACCTAATGTTGATGATTTAGTATTCAGCCATTATGAAGATGAAAATGGTTATCCAGTAACTGTAATTGAAAAAGAAATGACACTTTATGCAAGATATGCAAAACCTATTTATACTATAAAGCAACTACAAGATATTAACTTAGCACCAGAAGAAAATTATGTATTGATGAATAATATCATTCATGGTCGATCTATCTTTGAAGATGATAGTTCAGTAAATTGGATTTCTTTAGGTAGTGGTGCAAAAAATGGTTTCTCTGGAACTTTCAATGGTAATGGTTATAAAGTACAAATTTCTATGAAGAGTGGAACTAAAGAAAACTTTGGATTGTTCTCTAAAGTTAGTGGAACAATTTATAATCTTTGCTTTGTTGGATACTCTTCTATAACTGGTTCAACTGATGCAACATCTTTAGGTGCTTTTTGTAGCGAAGTTACTGAAAGTGGTAGAATTATTGATAGTCTTAACTTTACTAGATTTAATGTTCAGGTATCTGCATTACAAAGATTATCAGTATCTGGAAGTATTGGTACAAATAATGGATTAGTTGATGGATTTATGGCTTGTACTAGTGGAACTATAAGTATCGATAGTAGTAAAGAGTTCGTTGTTGGTGCTGCTGTTGCCACAAACACAGGTACAATGAGAAATGTTGATCAAAGTGGTATGGGAGGATCAATATATGTGTATCTTGCTAGAAGTCTAAATTGTTATATAGGTTCATTTGCAGGATATAATAGTGGTACTATTGAAGATAGTTTCTCTGAAAGACCGATAACTATTAATCTTTCTCAAGGTGATAATATATATATTAAAGATTCAGTGATTATTGGTGGATTCGTTGGTAAAAATGATGGCATAATTAAAAATGCAACTACACTTTATGGAAAACTTGAATATAGTGTAAAAAATATTACATTATTCAATGAAAAAGGATTGGAAGTTTATTATAACCCACATGATGAAAATCCTAGTTATGTTATCTATGTTCTTGGCGAGGATAATCAAGGAATTACATATACAACTAAATGTGTTATTTATTTAGATGAAGATGCAAAGAAAACTGGTTCAACTGAATATGAGGAATATACGATTTCTGAGTTTAGAAAGAAGTATAGTGAAGAAACCAAAAAACTTGATACTATAAGAGAGTCTGTTTCATTTGGTTCTTTCATATCAAGTGGCAATGGTAAAAGTGAAAATTGTACAGTTATAGAAGATATCGGAACTGGCAATATAGTTGAACTTGTTTCAAGCTGTAATTTTGATGGAGCGAAATGGAATTATCTTGCAAGATTACACGATTTGGTTTATAAGTATAATGATTAGATATAAAAAAAGGAAGTTTAGTTTTAAATTTCCTTTTTTTCATATAAAAGCAAAAAAATAACAAACAATTTTTTCCTATTTATATTCCTTTTTAATTCTATTAATTGATATTTTTTATTGACAATTAACATATGGTGAAAATATAATTTTATTGCTTACACTAGATATCCACGTAAAATTTATCCAGCATTTTTAAGAGCTATTTTAACACTTATTTTGCCTTTTATGTTAATAATATCATATCCTGTTGAGATAGCGTTAGGAAAAATGACTATATCGCCTTATTTGTTATCTGGAATAATTGCTATTGTTGCAATAGTATTCTTTGTAATATCTATTTTCTGTTTGCGAGAACTTTCAAAAAGATATGAGTCATCAGGAAGTTAATATAAAAAGTACTAATCTCTTATTGAATTGTTTAGCGTTGTAATGTGACTGCAAAAAATGAAATTTTCAAGGAAAGAAATAAGCATATAAACTATTATAATATTTTAATAATTTTTGCAATATTGAAATAGCAGAAGTATAATATATCTGCTAAAAAAACGAGGTGTATTATTATGAAAGAAATGTACTAATGGCATTAGTATGTTTATTATTAAGTGTAGCATTAATAGGATGCAAAGAAAACGAAGAAACTCATGAACATGTATATGGAGAATGGGTAGTAGTAAGTGAAGCGACATGTACAGAAGAAGGCTTAACTGAAGGAAAGAAATGTTCAGTATGTGGTACTATATTAGTAGCACAAGAAGCAATAAAAGCAAAAGGACATAGTTATTCAGAAGAATACAAATATGATGAAGAATATCATTGGCATGAAGCAACATGTAATGATACAGAAGAAGTAAGTGGCAAAGAAAAACATACATATGAAAATGGAAAATATATGTGTAAAAGTTGAAAATGGTAAATTAATTTCTTTAACTTATAATCTTGTTGTAAGTGGGATTGATCCTAATACTAATGAAACAATTACAAATAAATCAAAGTATACAATTGATAATGTAGGAGTTACAGTTGTTGAACCTTTTAAAAAACCAAATGATTAATGGGAGCGTCAATTTGACTATCCCTTTTTTTGAGCTAATTATTAGAAGTTATTATAATATATAATTTTAATGCAAATATTTAGTTGAATTAAATTTTAAAATATAATATAATAAAAGTGACGAGGTGTGAGATGAAAATTTTTGTATCGGGTTTATTTAATTTAGAGAACAATATTTATGTGAAAAAATTTCCAATTGACTATAGTCCAATCGAATATTCTTTTAACCAAACATCTATCAATATTTCTGGTGTGGGCTATAATATTACTAAAGCTTTGCACAATTTAAATGATGAAGTCGTTCCAGCAACCTTTTTGGGAAAAGATTCGATTGGAAAAATGATTGAAAGAGAATTAAAAGAACTCGAAATTAACACTGAGTTTATTTTAAATGATCTTGACTTTACTTGCTCATCAGTTATTTTATATGATGAAAGTGGAAGAAGAAAAATATATTGTGATTTGAAGGATATACAAGAAAAAGTGTATCCATCAAATTTAATTATGGAAGAAGTAAAATCTTCTCTTGGAGTTGTTGTTTGTAATATTAATTATAACAAAGAAATAATAAAAATAGCTAGAGAATTAAATAAGACTATTTTTACCGATGTTCATGTATTGTCAGATATAAATGATGAGTATAATAAAAAGTTTATGGAAAATGCTAATGTTTTGTTTTTGTCTGATGAGGGAATAAAAGGTGATCGAATTAGTTTTATGAAAAAGCTATTTGATAGATATAAAAATGATATTATAGTAATTGGTTGCGGTAAAGAAGGAGCATTATTATTAGATAATACTAGTCAAAAGAAAAAAATATATTCTGTTTCTAGTATTTATACTCGCAAGGTAGTTAATACTTGTGGAGCAGGAGATGCATTGTTTTCGTGTTTTGTTCATTATTATTTAAAAACTAAAGATGTTTTAAAATCTATAAAATATGCAACTGCTTTTGCTTCATATAAGATTGGTTCTTCTGGTGGAGCAAATGGATTTTTAAAAGAAGAAGATTTAGAGAGATTATTTGAAAAAATTGAAGGAGAAATAATAATTGAAGATAGGGGTGAGTGAAAGAATGAATATTTTTGTTGAAGGAATACCAGGAAGCGGAAAGAGTACATTTCTAAAAAAATTAGCATCGGAAAACAAAAGTTATACAGCGTATTATGAAGGTGATTTATCTCCTATTGAACTAGCTTGGTGTGCATATTTAGATGATAAAGAATATAATTCTTTGCTTTGCAAATATCAAAGTAGTGCTAATGATATAAGAAAAAATACAATTATTGAACGTGATGGAAAAAAATATAAATATATTGTTTCTTATACTAAAATAGATTTGCAAACTCCGGAAATGTTTAGTGATTTTGAAAAATACGAAATTTATGGTGGTAGGCTAGAAATTAGAAAATTTTTAGATGTTATTAAAAAAAGATATACTTCATACTATGGCAATAAAAAACTTTTTGAATGTGCGATGTTACAAAATATAGTTGATGAAGTTTTGTTATTTTCTGATTTAAATGATAATGACATTATTAATTTTTATGATGGTTTAGTTAAGGATTTCAAATTTGATTATTTTATATACTATTTTGAACCAGGTAATATTATGAAGGCATTAGAGAAAATTTCTAATGAAAGAATTAATGAGAATGGTGATAAAGTATGGTTAAATTCAGTAATAAATTATATAAAAGGAACTAAATATGGTAAAAAAAATGATGTTTCAACAATTGCTGATTTAGCAAAATATTATGAAAAGAGAATCTCATTAGAGAAAAAGATATTAAAAAAAGTTTTTAGTAATAGGTATCAAATATTTGAATCAGCAAACGGAGGAAAATAAAAATGAAAAAATGGTTGGAAAGTGTATACACTGATGGAACAAATAATTTTGTAAGTAATCCCAATCCTAAAAAAGGTGAAACTATTAGAGTAAGAATACGTGTTATTGAAAATAAAGAATTAAAGCATATATTGTTAAGGACAAAATTTAATGGCCTTGAAACTTTGTTTGAAATGAAAAAAGAAAACAAAGTAAACGGATTACAATATTACTATTGCGAATTTACTGTTTATGAAGATGTTTGCCATTATCATTTTTATTTAGTAACTGATAAGAAGATATATTATTACAACCAATTAGAAATAGTAGATTATATACCAAATGAAGTTTATGACTTTAAAATACTTACTAATTATGATTCACCAAGTTGGGTGAAGGGGACCGTCTTTTATCAGATTTTTCCTGAAAGATTTTGTAATGGTAATAAAGAAAATGATGTGAAAGATGGAGAATATACTTTTGATGGTCATAAAACTATGCAAATAAAGGATTGGAATATGACTCCTCTTGATTATCAAAAATCATTTTGTTTAGATTTTTATGGTGGAGATTTAGAAGGTATAGAGAAAAAAATACCGTATCTAAAAAAACTTGGAGTTACGGCATTATATTTGAATCCTATTTTTTATGCTGCTACTGTGCATAAATATGATTGTATAGATTATTTTCAAGTAGATCCACATTTTGGTGGAAATGAAGCTTTAGAAAATTTAACAAAGAAATTACATGAAAATGGTATAAAAATAATTTTGGATGTATCAATCAATCATACTGGTATTGCCCATAAATGGTTCAATAAAGATGGAACTTTTTTTCCAAAGAGCGTAGGTGCATATAATAATAAAAATTCATTAGAAAGAGAATATTACGATTTTGATGAAAATAATAATTATAGAGCTTGGGTTGGAGTAAAAACATTACCTGCTTTAAATTATGAATCTCTGAAATTAAGAGAAATAATGTATAATGGAAAGGAATCATTTGTAAGAAAATGGTTAAGTGCTCCATATTCAATTGATGGGTACCGCTTTGATGTTGGTGATAATACTGCAAGAAATAATTATAGTCAATTGCATCATGTCATTTGGCCACAAATTCGTAATGTTATAAAATCTATTAACAAAGAAGCATATATCTTGGCTGAAGATTGGTCTGATTGTGGAGAATTTTTAAAAGGTGATGAGTGGGATTCATCAATGAATTATTTTGGCTTTGCTAGACCAGTTAGAGAGTTTGTTGGAGAAGTCGATTTATTTAATAAAAGAAATCCTATATTAAATAAAAAAATCAAAATGACTGCAAAGGAATTAGAAAACAGATTTAAAGCACATCTTTGTAAACTTCCGTTTACTATTATGGAAAATCAATTTAATTTACTTGATAGTCATGATGTAGCAAGATTACATAATTGCGATTTTGTTATTTGGGAGGAATATCGTGGAGCAGTAATATGTATGTTTACTATGATTGGAGCCCCTAGTATTTATTATGGTGATGAAGCAGAAATAGATGGTATAACTTCAACAAACGAAGGTTGTAGATATCCAATGCCATGGAATAAAGATTTTGAAAGTGGAAAGTTTTTTAAATTGTATTCAGATTTAACTTATTTAAAGAAAAACTCTGATGCTTTGTCAAATGGAGGAATAAAGTTTTTATCTAGTGATGGCTATACAATATCTTTTGCTAGAATTGGAAAAGAAGAAGTTGTATTGACAGTTTTCAGTACCGATAGTAAAAGTACTTTGGTAAAAATACCATATGATATTTTAGGTAAAAAAGATTTGCCATTAGTTGATTATTTTAAAGAAAAGTTAGAATATAAATTTGTTGGTAACAATGCATATCTAGTTTGCCCTCCACATAAGTCATATATATTAGTTATGTAAAAAAAGCACGTATTGTGCTTTTTTATTTGGCGTTATAAAATAACTGGGGGTCATACAAAAAGATAAAAAAGTCGGTCTTATGGACTGACTTTTTTGCTACATAAAAATTTAGATAATTATTTATTTTTTATTATGAATTTTAATCTAGAATTTGTTGCTTTTATTGAACCATTAGGCAATCTTTTATATAATATTTAGCAGCTTCACAATCATGGCAATGTTTATTAATAGTAGTTAATACTATATT
>MSHB01000007.1 GCA_001940985.1 Mollicutes bacterium Phil14 | reverse complement strand
CGAACACAGAAGTTAAGCACTTTAACGCTGATGATAGTTGGTTTTCTAGCCTGCAAAAGTAGGAAATTGCCAAACTCCTTTCTATTAAATTATAACCTTTTTTAATAAAAGTTTTGCCTCCGTAGCTCAGTTGGTTAGAGCACATGACTGTTAATCATGGGGTCATAGGTTCGAGTCCTATTGGGGGCGCCATTTTTCTGGCCTTTTGGAGAAGCGGTTTAACTCATATGCCTTTCACGCATACACTCACGGGTTCGAATCCCGTAAAGGTCACCATTCTTGAAATTTATAAGTCGTTTGACTTGTAGTTTAAATATAGAGGCTTTATGGCCTATTTAAAGATTTTGTTCCGTATTTGGAGCAATTTTTTTATTTTATACAAAATTTTTAAAATTAACATGCAATTATTTAGAACTTGTAAGAGATAATGGTGTAGATATATAAAACCATTTATGGTATAATTATGTCAACTAGAGAGTGACAAAGTTCCACTTTGACTTGGTAGACTTCATAAGCATTAAGATGTTATAATTTTATCGTGAATTTTAGAATAAGGAGACTCATATGACATTAGGTAATAGAATACAAGAAATTAGAAATGAAGCAGGATTATCACAAGAAGGTTTTGGAGAAAGAATTGGCGTTACTCGCCAAACTGTATCTAAATGGGAGTTAGATCAAGTATATCCTGAACTTGAAAAAATTGTTCTAATAAGTAAAGTATTTAAAGTAACTACTGATTCTTTATTAATAGATGGTATTGATACTTTTGATGTAAAGTATGATAGTTTTGTATGTGGAGTTTATAAGTCAAAAAATTCTGAAATTGTTGTTACAAATAAGTATACATTATATTTTTATGCATCAAGTAAACATCTATTTGGTGTTAAGTTATATAAAGGTTTTGAAAATAACAAATCATTAATAGCTATTGTTGAAAGAGATGATGATTTGAAAATTACAAAATATGCATATAAATTTGAAGATAAAGTTTATTCTAACGATGAAAATATTAAACAATATGTTGGAGAAATATACGACTCAATAATTATTAGAAAAATTAATAGAATTGAAAAATTTGATACAACATCACAAAGAATCGAAAATCCAAAAGTAAGTGAAATTGGAATAAGAAAAGCATTAATTATATGGAGATCGCGCAGCATTCTTGAAGTGGATGATGAAAAATTAGAATTTTTTATAACTACTCCAAAAAAGGATTATGCTTTTACGATTCGAAGAGATAACGATAATATCTATTGTTGTGCATCCTTTAATGAACCATTTGATTTAGGTATGCGTGGGGGAATACAAAATTTCAGAATTAGAAATTATAGTGGTGAAATTGAAAATAAAGATTTATGGTGCAATTCATGGTGTAATTTTATTACTAATTATGAAGATCAAGAAAAAGAATATAATTTTGAATGGCTAGTTAAGAAATATACTGATGATGAAATTATATTAAATGGTTGTTCAGGTGATGAATATAGGTATACTAGAAATTCCAATTATGATGAAAAGATAGTTGAATGTGAATAATAAAAAATACCATTAGTCAAATTTAAGATTAGTGGTATTTTTGCTTATTTTAATAAGTAAACAGCCGATAGTAATGTTAAAATAAGTAGACAGGAAATTTATGAGTGAAGAAAATATGATTAGGATAAAATATATATTTATTAATCAATTTAAATATCCATTTAGCAAAAATATGTGTATACACAATTTTACTAAATGGATTATATAGTAAGGTACTAATATTCACAAGAAAATGTGGGTGTAAAATTTAATAAAACACAACAACAAATCTATGACATTATAGCAAAAAATCTAGATATTACATATGCATCAATTTCAAAATAAATAAATAAATAAATCAGAAGAAACAGTAAGAAGGAATATTAAATATCTAGTAGAAAATAAACTAATAAAAAGAGTTGTTTCAAATAAAACTAGATGTTGGAAAATTATAAAATAATAAATATGTGCATCAAACCATAACGATTTAATGCCTTTTCATACAAATAAATATAATTGATATATATGTATATCATAAAACAGACACACTGAATGATGAGTAACTTTTATTTAGTGGAAAACAATTGTAAAGCATTTATACCTTTCTTTTACAGATTGTTTTGTGCAACATACTCTGAAATTCAGGTAATTTTTACTTGTTGTCAACTTTAAATAAAATTATAAACGAAATAACATTGAAAAATTGTAAATTATCAAGTATAGTATAAGAGAAAAGGAGGAACTATGAAATCAAA
The DNA here is from genome assembly GCA_001940985.1 of Mollicutes bacterium Phil14. GTDB lineage: Bacteria > Bacillota_I > Bacilli_A > ML615J-28 > CAG-698 > Tener-01. Next base: position 70,507 of record MSHB01000007.1, on the reverse strand, counting down.
AGTTTATTTCTCAAGAAAAATCACTGGCGATGAAATTGTTAAATTATATAACAAATTAGGTGTTAGTCTAGATGGTGAAGTAGCAGTAAAACTTCATTCAGGTGAACTAGGTAACCAGAATTTTTTAGGTCCAAAATTATTTAAAAAAATAATTAATAAAGTAAATGGAATAGTTGTTGAATGCAATACAGCATATGATGGTGGTAGAAATACAACAAGTGAACATTATAAAACTTTAGAAAAACATGGTTGGTTAAGTAATTTTCGTGTTGATTTATTAGATGCTTCAGGTCCAGATTTGGTTTTAAAAATACCAAATGGAAAGATAATTAAAGAAAATTTTGTTGGGAAAGATTTATCAAAATACAACTCAATGTTAGTTCTTTCACATTTTAAGGGTCACCCTATGGGTGGATATGGCGGAGCTTTAAAACAATTGTCTATTGGAATTGCTTCATCATATGGAAAAGCTTATATTCATGGATGTGGTGTTGTAGAAGATATATGGACTGCTAATCATGACCACTTTTTAGAAGCTATGGCTGATGCAGCTAGTTCAGTAGTTGAATACTTTGATAAAAAAATAGTGTATATTAATGTTATGAAAAACATGTCTGTTGATTGTGATTGTTGTGCTGTTGCTGAAGATCCATGTATGAAAGATATGGGAATCTTAATATCTACTGATCCTGTTGCAATTGATCAAGCTTGTCTAGATTTAGTATATAATAGTAATGATCCAGGAAAAAATCATTTTATTGAAAGAGTAGAAAGCAGAAATGGTGTTCATACAATTGAAAGCGCATCATCATTAGGTGTTGGCAGTAGAGAGTATGAATTAATTGATATTACTGAGGAATAAAAAATATGCTCTGTCAAGAAGTCTTGTGACTAACATAAGAATTCTTGGCAGATATTTTTTAAGATTATTTGACAATGATTTATTAAAATTATTAATTAATAAGCATATAATATTCATAAATATATTTCGCATTTTTTATTTTTTTCAAAATTTGCGAAATATCACACTATTTAGTTATTAAGAAAAGATAAGGAGTATATAGTAAAAATAAACATTACGTTAGTTATCATAAATGGTTAATTGATTTTTTATTTAGTAGAAAAATATTTGATTTTGTAGTATAAAATAATTAAGGTTTATATTATAATGGATTAATGTGGAATTTTAACAATATTGACCAAAGATAAAAATTAAGTTATAATATAATTATGAAAAAAGAGGAGGAAATCTTTATAATTTCAAATTATAAGATGAATTTGTAGATGAATTATGTGAAGAAAAAATCAATTTTTGTGATATTAATATTATTTGTAGTGTTTCTTTTTGCTTGTGGTGAAAATGAAAATAGTATTAATTGTAAGGTTATTTTAAATTATAATATGAATAATTTAAAAAATGAAGAAATTTATCTAGATGAAAATAATGATAAATATACTTTACCAGTCCCAACAAGTGAAGGTTATGTATTTTTGGGTTGGGAAAATGAAGCAGGAGAAATAATAGTTGAAATTTTGTTTAATGTCGATGTAAAAGAAATTCATCTATCTGCGAAATGGAAAAAGTTAGATAGTGCAACTTATAAGATAACATATGTGTTAAATGGAGGAAAGGCATTAGAAAATCTAAGAAGCAGCTATATAGAAGGAGAGGAATATGTTTTTCCTGAATTAACTAATGAAAGTTTTGAATTTTCTGGTTGGTATGAAAGTGAAGATTTTTCTGGTGAAAGAATTTTTTCAACAAAAAACAAAAATAGCGATTTAGTATTATATGCAAAGTTTATTAATCCACAAATAATATATGAACTAAATGGTGGTTATTTCTTAGATGAAGTAAAGTATGAATATGTAATTGGTGAGACATATAGACTTCCATATCCTGAAAGAGATGACTATTTCTTTGTTGATTGGTATGAAACACCTAATTTTTCTGGTGAACCAATTAAAATGATAACTTCTGAAATGAATAGATCAATTACTTTATATGCCAAATGGGAATATCTATATGAGATAAGAACAATTGATTATATTTTAGAAGGTGGAAAATTTAATGAAGAAGTTGTAAGAACATATCCAGAAGGTAAAGGATGTGAATTGCCACTCCCAACAAGAGAAGGTTATGAATTTTTGGGTTGGTATGATTCAGATTTAGGCCGAATAATTTATGAAATTAATTCAAGAGCAGTTGGTAACAAGACTCTAATAGCAAGATGGGAAAAGATATATGACTATTCAAAAATAAATTATGTTTTGAATGGAGGAATTTTTGAGTGTGATTATCCTGAAAGATATCCAGAAACAGAAGGTATTGATTTAGTAGCACCAAAAAAACAAGGTTATTTCTTTAGAGGCTTTTATATTCAAAGCGATTTTTCAGGAGAACGAATTTCAAGAATTAGTAGCACTGAAAAAGGAGAAATAACTCTATATGCAAAATGGATAGAAGCAAAATTAGAAAATGCTTATATATCATTTTATGGTGATAGCATAACAACATTCGATGGCTATATACCAGATGGGTTTGCATCATATTATCCTACGGCATCTGCTAGTGTAAAGAATGTTGAAGATACTTGGTGGTATAAAACAATACTTAGAACTAATGCAAAACTATTGGTTAACAATTCTTATGGTGGAACTGCAGTTTATGGTGGTAAGAATCAAGGAGTTGATGAAGATAGAATTAAACTATTATCTACTAATGATATTTGTCCTGACATAATCATAGTATATTTTGGAATTAATGATGTTGTTAATAGAAGAACTACAACTTTGTTTAAAGATGCATATATTAAAATGGTTGATTCTATTCAAAAGATTTATCCAGAAAGTAAGCTGTTTTTGTGCACATTAGCATATGAAACAAATACTGATAAATATGCTCCTGGTTTAAGAGAAGCATTTAGTGAAATTATTGAAACTGTAGCCAATAAGAAAAATTGTGAAATTATTAGTTTTGATAAAGTATTAACTAGTGATAAAGGATTAAGTTGTTTAGGTGATAGTATTCATCCAAATAAAAATGGTATGGATTTGTTATCTAGTGAAGCTATAAGAACTTTAAATGATTATTATAATGATAATAATGAATATTACAATATTGATTATGATTTGAATGGCGGAAAAATATTAGAAACTAGCTATTTAACTACATATAAAAATTTAAGAGTTAATTACAAATTACCTATTCCTATTAGAAATGGATATAAATTTTTAGGATGGTTTGATATGAACTCAAATAAAATCACTTATATTACTCCTAATGATAAATGTGATTTTATGCTTAAAGCTAAGTGGGAAAAAATTGAAAAAAGTGATGAAGTAATTGAAGTTAAGTTTATAGATAGTAATGGAAATGAAAAAATAAAACAAGTTAAATATGGAGAGTTAGTAGAAAAAGAAGAAAATGTTTCAAATGAATATATTTGGGCAGTAGGAATTGAGGCTTTCGATTTTAATGAGGCAATAACTAGTAGTTTAATTGTTAGAGAAATACCTATTTATGTTTATGAAATAATATCAAGTAATTTTACTAAGAATGTTTTTAATGATTTAAATTTACAAAAAAAATATAAAACAACATTTGGTGAAGTTAGTGTAGAATGGGTGAGTTCAAACAAGTATATTATTGATTCAACTAGTGGTAGAGTAAATCCTGCTAGAGAAGAAACTGTTGTTAGTTTAGTGGGAAAATTTACTCGTCTTTCTTCAACAATAACTTATGAGATTGAGATGATTGTTGATAAAATTGAATTTAAATCATTAGACGATATAAAACCAACATTTGCTTATGTTTATACTAATACTTCTAATATTATTATTGATAATTTAACAATTAATACTATAGATGTTGCAAACTATGGCTTTGCAAGAGTCACAACAAATGGTGAAGTATCAATTGCTGAATTAACTAATTTAAACAATGTCTTTAAATTAAGAAAGTATGGCATACGTGTTCTACTTTGTATTGGAGGATATGGAACTATGGGTAAAGAATTTAGCGATGCTGCCTTTACTATAGAAGGCCGTAAAAAACTAGCTAAATCTATAGCTGAGACTATAGAGAAATATCATTTTGACGGTGTTGATATTGATTGGGAATATCCAGGCTATGAGACAGGTCGAGATACAAGTGTTGATAAACCAAATTATACTTTGTTAATGGAAGAGATAAGAAAAGAAGTAAAAGCTAAAAATAGTGATTATATAGTTAGTGCTGCTTTGCCTGGTGGAATATTTGGTTATACTAGATATGAATTAAATAAACTTGATAACGTATTAGATTATGTTCATCTTATGACTTATGATTTAGCTTCAAGTGCTAAAGTGACACATCATGCCGCTCCTTTTAATGGGGATTATACACCATTTGGTAGTGTAGAACAAACTGTAAAAACTTATAACGAAGGTGGTATATCAAAGAAAAAGTTAATAGTTGGTATAGCATTTTACGGAAGAGCCTTTTACTTAAACGAAAAAGGCGAAAACATTTTAGGTAGCACTGATATAAACCAAAGTAATAAAACAATAACATTTACTAATATTTTTAGTCTATATCTTGAAAAGAGTTATGCAAGTGATAGTAAAGTTATAAGATATTTTGATGAAAAGAGTAAAGCTCCATATATTTATGATAGTTCTAATAAAGTTGCAATTTCATATGATGATAAGGAGTCAATTAAGGCTAAACTTGATTATGTGAAAAGTAATGATTTAGGTGGAGTTATGTTTTGGGATTATGGAGAGGATTTACATGGTATTCTTTTGAATGCTATATATGAAAGCAAATAATAAAGCTGATGGACAAATATGTCCATCTTTTTTTAAAAAGTAGTTATAAAAAGGGATCTTTATCGTAAAATATAAAAGAAGAATAAAAAATAAATATTTTTAAATAAAAATTGCAATTAATAGCTAATTGTGATAAAATAATGTTAGTGCCTCCGTAGCTCAGTTGGTTAGAGCACATGACTGTTAATCATGGGGTCATAGGTTCGAGTCCTATTAGGGGCGCCATTTATTTTATTAATTAGTTAATTATCTAAGAGGTGAAAGCATGAACAAAGTAAGAGAGCAAGAAACAAGCGCAGATAAAAAGTTAGGCTTAGTAATGATGATTATTGCGGTTGTAGCTATATTGATAATAATTTTAGTAAATATTCCGTGGGGCGGAAGTGGAGCAAAAGTTGCTAAGGAATATGAATACTTAAAAAGAGATAATGTATTTGTTACTGTAAAAGGAAAAGAATTAAAACAAAAAATTGAAAGCGGCGAAACTTTTTATTTATATATAGGTAGCAATAAACAAACTGATGCTGATTATTTTGTTTATTACGCCGATCAATTAGCAAAAAAATTTAATGTTGACAAGATTTATTACATGCCTTTAAATAAAATGTCAAATGAAGATTTAGAGTTCATTCGTGAAAATTCAATAAACGAACTTTCTATAGAAGTTCCTAATATGATATATTTTGTTAAAGATGATGCTAGTGGTAATAGTAAAAGTTATAGAATAAGCAATGTTGAAGATTTTAAAGAATATTATGGTTCAAATTATTGGCTACTATTAAGTGACTTCTTTGCTAATTGCACATCTTTATCGTTGGAATAATTTAATTTAAGGAGAAAAAAAGAAAATGAAAGGGATTAAAAAATTAATGAGATGGGCAAAGCCTTATACGCTTTTGTTCATTATCATCGCAATTTTTACTGTATTGAATCCTTTAACATATTCTTATATTCCTCAATTCATTAGATACGTTATTAATGTAGTATTAGAAGATAATTCTGTAGAAGGAGTGAGTACACTACCTTCTTTTTTCTTAGACTTTTTTTCAAAATACGACAATAAATTAACATGTATTACTATAGTTGGTGTTACACTTGTTTTATGCCAATTATTAAGAGGAATAATGATGTTTGTTAATGGTTATGTTAAAGGAAAAATGGCCGAGAGTATTGCCTTTGATATGAGAACTAGATTATATTCTCATATTCAAAACTTATCATATACTCGTCAAAACAACTTAGATACTGGAGACTTAATACAAAGATGTACATCTGATATTGATACAATTAAATCTTTCTTAACTTCACAGTTACCAGAAATATTATATATAATTGCCTCATTTGCATCAGGTGCATATCAAATGTATATGATTGAAAAGAGAATAATGCTTGTAACGTTAATTGTTGTTCCAATAAGTGTTGTTTCTTCATTAGTATACTTTAAGTATGTTACTAAAAAATTTGAAGAAATTGAAGATGTTGAAGCTAGTATGACTACAGCTTTACAAGAAAACATTAATGGAGTACGAGTTGTAAAAGCATTTGATAATGAAGCTTATGAAATTGAAAAATTTGATAAGAGAAATATGAAATATCGCAAGAAAAATGAAAAGCTTAGTAATGCTATGGGATTATATTGGGGACTTGGAGACTTCTTGACAATGCTTCAATATGCTCTAACTACAACAATCGCCATTTTGTTAGCTAGAAAAGGAATTGTTAATACTGCTGATATTATAGCTTGTATGATGTATATAGGAATGCTTGTATATCCTATTCGTGGCTTGGGTAGAATCATTGGTGATTTTGGTAAAGCAACTGTTGCTAGTAATAGAATTTATGAAGTATTAGATATTGAAGATGAATATGAACAAAGTGATGGCGTATTAGAGCCTGAAATTAATGGTAACATTGAATTTAAAAATGTATCTTTTAAATTTAATGATAGCGAAGAAAATCTATTAAATAATATTAGTTTTAATATTAAAAAAGGAGAAACTGTTGCTTTAGTTGGTAAGACTGGTAGTGGTAAGAGTACTATAGCCGCAATCTTAACTAGACTATTAGAATATAACAGTGGTGAAGTATTACTTGATGGTGTAAATCTTAAAGATATTTCTAAAAAGTATCTACGTAAAAATGTTGGAATAATATTACAAGACCCATTCCTATATGCTAAAACGATAATTGAAAATATTCGTGTTGCTGATCCTACTTTATCAGATGAAGAAGTATATGAAGCAACTAAAATTGCTTCTATTCATAGTGATATATTAGAATTTAGTGATGGTTACAATACTTTAGTTGGTGAAAAGGGTGTTACACTAAGTGGTGGTCAAAAACAACGTATAGCTATTGCTCGTATGCTAATTTTGAAAAAACCAATTATGATATTTGATGATTCATTAAGTGCGGTTGATACAAAGACAGATTTAAAAATTAGAAATGCTTTAAAAGAAAGAAAAGATAACTTGACAACGATTATCATTACTCATCGTATAACTACCGCAAAAGAAGCTGATAAGATTATTGTATTAGAAAAAGGTGTAATATCAGAAATTGGTACTCATCAAGAATTAGCTAATAAGGAAGGTTTGTATAAGACTTTATGGGATATACAAGGAGCTCTAGAAAAGGAATTTGATTCTACTAGAGGAGGTGAAAATGATGAATAGTTTTGAAGAACAAGATTATAGTTCTGAGAAGTTCAGCGCCGGTATTTGGAAAAAGATTTTTAAAGTTGTTTTAAAAAGAAAAAAACATTTAATCTTAATGATTATATTTGTTGTTGGTTTAGCGTGTATGGATATTGTTTATCCGTTATTAAATAAGTATGCTATTGATCAATTCTTTACTAAAAAAGATTTCTCAACAGTAAAAATATTTGTTATTGGTTATATAGCGATAGCTATTGGCTATGGAGTTACTGTATGGGGATTTATAAAGATGGCTGGTGTAGTTGAGGCAAGAGTCGGATACGAAATTAGAAGCGAAGCCTTTAATAATTTGCAAAAACTACCATTTTCATATTTTGATAAAACTCCAGCAGGTTGGATAATGGCAAGATTAACTTCCGATTCAAGAAGATTAGCAGATATCATCTCTTGGGGATTGGTTGATATGCTATGGGGTAGTTTTACAATGATAGGAATGCTAATAGTTATGTTTGTTGTTGAATGGAGACTTGCACTAATAATTGTAGCTTTAATACCAATTTTAGTTATTGTTAGTATCTATTTTAGAAAGAAGATTTTAGCTAATTATAGAAGTGTTAGAAAAATTAATTCAAAAATCACTGGAAGTTATAACGAAGGTATATTAGGAAGTAAGACAACTAAAACATTAGTTTTAGAAAATACAAGGAATGATGAATTTGATGAGTTATGTGGGAAAATGAAAAAAAGCTCAATAAGAGCTATTACATATTCAGCATTATTTTTCCCAATATTACTGGTTATTAGTTATGTGGCAGTAGCAATTATACTACGTGTTGGTGGTGGAATGATAATTGGTAGAGTAGAAGCTTTAATTGGAGTATCAACTTTATATTTATTTATTAATTGTACTACCCAGTTTTTTGATCCGATAATGCAAATAGCAAGAATTTTGGCTGATTTCCAACAAGCTCAAGCTTCTGCTGAAAGAGTTATGTCATTGATTGAAATGGTTCCTGAGATTCAAGATAGTAAAGAAGTTATAGAAAAATATGGTACTTTTGAAAATCCTAAGAAAGAAAATTGGGAAAAACTTGAGGGTGATATTGAATTTAGGGATGTCTCTTTCTCATATACTGGTAAAGAAGATGTTTTGAAAAAGTTCAATTTAAAGATTGATAAAGGTACATCTGTTGCTATAGTAGGTCCTACTGGAGCAGGTAAAAGTACAATTGTTAATTTGATTTGTCGTTTTTATGAGCCAACTGAAGGTGAAATATTAATAGATGGTAGAAATTACAAAGAACGTTCAATATCTTGGCTACATAGTAACTTAGGTTATGTTTTACAAAGTCCACATTTATTTAACGAAAGCATTAAAGATAATATCAGATATGGAAATTTAGATGCTACAATGGATGATGTAATAAGAGCAAGTAAGGCAGTAAATGCTCATGAATTTATTGAAAAGCTTCCAAATGGATATGATACTATTGTTGGTGAAGGTGGTTCAAAACTTTCTACTGGGCAAAAGCAATTAATATCATTTGCTAGAGCAATAATTGCTGATCCTAAGATTTTAATTTTAGATGAAGCGACTTCATCAATTGATACTAAGACTGAAGAAGTTGTGCAAGAAGTAACTCAAAAACTTCTTAAGGGTAGAACAAGTTTCATAGTTGCCCATCGTCTTTCAACAATCCAAAATGCTGATATAATTTTGGTTGTTAAAAATGGTGAGGTTATTGAAAAAGGAAGTCACGCTGAACTTTTGAAATTGAAAGGTGAATATTACGAATTATATAAAAATCAGTTCATTAATGAAGGCATTGAAAAGTCTAAAAAATAAGTAAAGAGGTTGTGTTTTTTTAAGCACAGTCTCTTTTTATTTTGTAAAAATAGGTTTGCTGAAATTTAGCTTTATTCAAAAGTGAATGCGGACTAATAAACTCATTAGAATAATATATGAAAAACGAGCATAAAGGAAAATTTAGGTGGTTTTGAGCCTTTTAAAGAAAGGTGTGACAAAAATAAACAAAAAATACGTCTTGAAAAGAAAAAGTAAATTTTGTATAATATATGTGGTGATGAAATATGAAATGTATTTTTATTTACAACCCAAAAAGTGGTAGAGGTAAGATTTTAAAAAAACTTGACTATATTGTAAAAACTTTATACAAAAAGTTTGATGTTGTTGATGTGTATGAATCTCAGTCTGCAAATGATGTGATGGCCAAGGTGAAAGAAAGTTGCCTAATATATGATGCCATAATTTTTTCTGGCGGTGATGGTACTTTTAATAACATCACTTGCGGAATTTCTAGTGAAAGTGTTAGACCAGTTTTAGGATACATTCCTTCTGGAACTGCTAACGATATAGCTAGAAATTTAAGTATACCTCGTAACATTAAAGGGGCTTTAAAATGCATTGTTAATGGCGGAGTTTTTTATCATGATGTTGGTAAAATTAATGATTCTTATTTCACATATGTAGCTACAATAGGTGCATGTACTGGTACATCATGTAAAACTAAACATGAGGCCAAAAAGATTTTAGGTAGATTAGCATACATAAAAGATGGCGTTGATGAGTTCTTTAATACGCCTGTTAGTAAAGTGAAATATATAAGTGATACTAAAAAAATTGAAATGACATCACCATTATTATTAGTTATGAACTCAAAAAGTGTGGGTGGAATATCATTTAACAAATATGGTCACTTAAATGATGGATTATTTGATATTATACTTGTAAAAGATGATAAATCAAAAGGAAGATTTAATATCATAAAAACATTTGTCCATGGTCTTTTAGGTGGTAGATGGAGAAAAAGTGCGATACTATTAAGAGAAAGTAAGTTTAAAATCGAAGTTTCAGATGATATTACTTGGTGTATAGATGGTGAAAAAGGACCTAGTGGAAGTGTTGAAATAGAAAACTTAAAGGGTCATTTACAGATATATGTTCCCCTAAAGAAACTAAAAAAGAAATTAAAGAAAGAGAAAAAGAACAATGTTTGATAAAAAAGATGCTTTAAAGATTTGGGAAGCCGAAATGGGTAATAAAGAATATGCTTATGATTTTTCTGGAAAGAAAATTAAAAAAAGCGATTATATGATAGATAATCAAGTTGGTTGGGTAATTACGTATTTGAAACCAATAGAACTCGGTGGTCCAACTCATATTGGAAATATTATTATTATGCATTATCGTACATGTGAAGAAAAGGGACTTAATTATCCTAATTTTAAAATAATTGATACTGAATACACAGTATGTTATGATGAAAAGAATGATTGTTACTACGTTGAAAAAGTATTAAGTGATGATGAAGATGATGATTCTTATTTTATTTAAATAATGATTAGAAATAAAAACAGAGTTATTTTTCAATAACTCTATTTTTAAATTGATATATATGTGAAAGGGAGAGGAGAAGTATGATAGAAGAATAGGGGATTCTTCTTGCAAGATTTTTACTTGCAATTATATTATGATTTGAATATGTATTTTTTATACATAAAAAATAAAAAATTTTTTTAGGAGATAAAAAAATGAGAATAATTGCTGGAAAACACAAAAGTAGAGTGCTTAACACATTAGAAGGAATGAACACAAGACCAATGATGGATAGGATGAAAGAATCAGTATTTAATACTATTGGTCCATACTTTGAACAAGATATAGTTTTAGATTTATTTGGAGGTAGTGGGGCTTTAAGCTTGGAATCTTTAAGTAGAGGATGTAAGATGGCTTATATAGTTGAAAAAGACTATCGTGCTAGCAAAGTTATTGAAAGCAATATTAAATTACTTAAAGAAGAAGAAAATACTAAATTATATCAATTAGATTACAAAGTAGCCCTAAATAAATTTAAAAATGATGGTATGAAATTTGATATTATATTTTTAGATCCACCATATAGACTAAACATAATCGCAGAAATTATTGATTTTATAATTGAAAACAAATTAATCAATGATAAAGGAATAATGGTATGTCAATATGTTAGAGGAAATTATATTCCTAAAGAAGAAAATAATATTAAAACAATAAAGAACTATACTTATGCAAGTAGTGAAATATGCATATATCAATTCGTTAGCGAGGAAAAAGAAAATGAATAGCAGTAATCCTATTATTTTATTAAGTTATATTAATACAAAACTAAGAGATGATTATAAAGATTTAGACGAGTTGTGTGAAGATTTAAAAATTGATAAAGATGAATTAGAGAAAAAACTTAATGGAATAGGTTATTTTTACAATAAAGAATTAAATCAATTTAAGTAAAATTTAATTTATTAAGTTAAAATATAATAGAAGTGGTTTAGATGAAACTTTTATTAGTTGAAGATGAGAAAGAATTATCAAAGGCAATAAAAAAAGGCTTAGAGATAAATATGAAGTTGATACTGCCTATAATGGTTTAGAAGCCTTAGAACTAATGGAATATGGTATATATGATGCTATTATTTTAGATATTATGATGCCAAAAGTTGATGGATTAACAGTTGTTAAGAAGATGAGGAAAGCTTGAATAATACTCCTGTTTTAATGCTAACCGCAAAAGCAGAAACAGATGATAAAGTATTAGGCTTAGACGCAGGAGCCTTTGGGCTAGTAAGGTTTCGTTCTGCTCCTAGTAAAGCCAAAGAGATTTGTATAATTTTTATTGCCATGGCAACAGGACTTACCTTTATTATGGGATATATCTTATATGGAACTTTATTTACTTTGATATGCGGAAGTGCTTTTTCTTAATAAGGTAAATATTTGGGAAAGAAAAACAAGTAATAAAGAAAGAATTTATAAAATAACTATACTTGAAGATGTTGACTATATTAATGAATTTAGTGATGTCTTTAATAAATATAGATCTAAATGTGAACTTATTAAAGTGAAAATGATTAATATGGAAAGTATGTTTCGCTTAACATATAAAATAATATTAAAGGATGATAAATTAGAAAAAGAATTTATCGATGCCATAAGAACTAGAAATAGTAACCTAGAAATAATAAGTGAACGTTTAGTTTTAGAATATAGTGATTGCGATCTTTAAAATTTTTATAATATTAAGATAATAAAAGTTATTAATGTACTAATACTTCCATGAATTAATCTAGCAAAAAAGAAAGAAGAAAACTTTAAATTACTATTTATTACATTTTTAACTTGCAGGTGAATACATAATCCACCAAAACCTAATAAAAATGAAGAAAGTAATAAAAAGGGTAATTTGTTTAAGTTTAACGATATCAAATCATTTAAACCGGTTGATATTTCAAAGAAAGATAAAAAAATCTTAAATAGATTACTTTTTAATCCTATAGCGTTTAATAAAGTAGTAATACTATATTTTATAATATTACAAAGACACATCATAGAAGCAATCATTAATAATATATTCATACATTCTTTAATAGAATTTAGAAAGTTACTTATATTAGTAAAAGAATCATTTTCTTTAACATTACTCTTATTTATTAAATATTTATTATTTTTTGTTAGAAACATACAATAAATAATATTAGAAAAGAAATGTGAAAATATCAAAATGTAAGCAAGTTTTAAGTCAAAACTAAAAAAAGAAATTATAAAAATTGGAGAAACAAATGATGCGCATTTTAGTAATGTTAATGCATCAAAGGACGTTATATAATCTTGATTTTGATTAATAAACAAAACTGTTGATGGATTACCACTAAACATACTTAAAATGAATAAATTAAAGGCTTCATTTGTTTGGAATTTTAATCTAAGTATTTTTTTAATGGGTTTAAAGAAAAATGATAATTTATCTAATATTTTAAAGTTAATTAATAAACTAGATATTAGATAAAAAGTAAATAATGAAGGAAAAACCTTCATTAACCAAATGTATAAAGTATCTATAATAGAATTAAAAAAGATACTAGGGTTATAACAAACACAATAAAATATGAGTACAACTAATACTACAAGCATTAGGTATGATATTTTTTTCATTATTTACTTATTGATAAATGAATATCTCTTGACCAATTTGAAGATTAGCATTTTTCAAATTATTATCTTTCATAATTTTATCAATTGTAGTGTTATAGTTTTTAGCAATCTTATATAACGAATCATCTTCTCTTACTATATAAACAGTAAAATTAGGTGGGAAATAAGCTACATTATAATAAGTTGCAATAGCTCTAACTACACTTTCGGCTAAGATTGGCCAGTTGTATAATAGAATATCTTGATCAACAGGATTATCAGCAAATCCATATTCAACAATATTGCTATTAGAATAAGGTGTGTCTCTTAAAATGAAGTAATAATCTTTTCCTAAGCTGTTTTTTCTTGTATAAACGTTTCTAATATTTTGCCCTGTTTTTTTAATTTCATCAGCGATGTAGTTTCCTAAAACAGGCGTATCACGAATAGAGTATATTACTTCAGCTCCCTTTCCGCCACCATTATTAATATGATTAGATATTAAAATGGAGTCTTTTCCATTAGCATAATTATTAACGATATTAACTCTTTCTTTAGGTGATAGGTAAGTATCATTATCTCTTGTTAAAACTGATGGTATATTAAGACTGTTAAGTCTCATATTTTGATATTTAGAGATTTTTAAAGCGAGATTTTTTTCTTTCCAATATTTATTACTACCACCACCAGGATCTGCTCCACCATGACCAGGATCTAAAATGACAAACATTTTTCTTCCTCCCTTCAGTAAAATATATCTGAAAGTAAGAAAAATATGATAAAAAAAGTATTAAGAGTACTTAAGTACAATTAATACTTTGTTTTTTATATAATATCTTTTTCTTGTTCATCAAATTTGTCTAAAAGTTCTTCGCCAGTTAATTTTGATTTTTCTTCACCTTTAACATCAAAAATTATTTTTCCATCATACATCATAATTAATCTAGTACCATATTTTATAGCATCACGCATATTGTGAGTTATCATGATTGTGGTGATTTTTTCAGTGGTGATTATATCGTTAGTTAGTGTTAGAACTTTTCTAGCAGTTTTAGGATCAAGGGCAGCAGTGTGTTCATCAAGCAATAATATTTTTGGTTTTTTAATAGTTGCCATTAGCAAAGTTAAAGCTTGCCTTTGACCACCACTTAACAATTTTACTTTTTGCTCAAGTCGCGTTTCAAGTCCTAAATTAAGTTTAGATAATGATTCTTTGAAACAATTATAATGTTCCTTTTTAAAACCCCACTTTAAAGTTTTTTGAGTATTTCTTTTATAGGCTAATTCCATATTTTCAAGTATTGACATGTTTCCAGCAGTTCCCATATTTGGATCTTGAAATACTCGTCCTAAGAATTTTGCTCTTTTGTGTTCTTTTAAGTTATTTACATTTTCATTATCAATGATTACTTTTCCACTATCAGCAGAAAATGCTCCTGATATGATATTCATTAATGTTGACTTTCCACTACCATTTCCACCAATAATAGTTACAAATTCGCCATCATCTATTTCAAGTGAAATGTTATCTAAAGCTACTCTAATATCAGCTTTATTTTCTGTTAAATCAAAAGTTTTAGTAATGTTTTCTAATTTTAACATGCTTTCACCTCACGTTTTTTTAGAAGTTTTTTAATAAATGGAATAACTAAAATAATTATAATTAAAACGGCATATAAAAGTTTCAATAAGAAAGTAGGTAAACCTAAATTAATAGCAATTCCGATAATTAAGTAATAAATTATTGAGCCTAGTAAAACTGATATAATCCAATTTTTAAAACTTCGCTTTCCAAAAATTGATTCACCTAAAATAATAGATGCTAAACCAATAACTAATGCTCCAGTCCCCATATCGCTTTTAGCACTCATTGTGTATTGAGCTGTTAATGCTCCACTAACACCTATTAGGAAGTTACCAACACCCAACCCAATTATTATCATTATTGTTGTATTGATTCCTTGAGAACGAGCCATTTGTTGGTTCATTCCTGTGGCTCTAATTGACATTCCAAATTCTGTTCCAAAAAACCAATATATAAAAGCTACCATTATAAAAACAATAACTGCACTAATAAAAATGGCATTCATGTTTCTATTTTTAAAAATTGATAAACTAAAGATTGTTTTATTATCACCAACGTATGCAACAGTATCAAATGCTTGTGCAAAAGAAGAACTGTTTTTTGTTATTCCCATAACTAAAAGATTAATTGAAAATAAAGCTGTCATAGTAATTATTCCTGAAAGTAGAGCAGGAATTTTTAATTTTGTATGTAAAAGACCAGTAAAGATTCCGCAAGCAAATCCGCTAACACCTCCTAAGATAGATGTAAGCCAAGGATTTATTCCTAGAATAATGCCACTTACACATACTGCTCCTCCTAATGTGAAACTTCCTTCGCAAGTCAAATCTGAAAAGTCTAAGATTCTGTAACTTACAAAAATACCAAGTGCAAGTAGGGCATATGGAAGCCCCATGCACAAAGCATCAATTATTATATATTTTATCGTTTCTAACATATCATTCACCTGTTTCTATTAGTTTAGATACATCTAGGATATCTTTTGGGATTTCAATTTTTAAAGCTTTTGCTGTAGTCATGTTGATAGTAAAATCACATTGTTCAATAGATAGAGCTTTAACAGCCAAACTGCTAATTTTAGAACCTTTCAAGATGCTTGCGGCCATGTCTCCAGTCATCTTACCTAATTCTTTATAATTAATACCTAAAGTAATTAAACCTCCATTACTACACATACCAGCTTCACCAACAATTGTTATGACATTCAAAGAGTTAGCAACTTCAACTAAAGCTGGCATATTCTTAGCCAAGTTATTATCAGTAGGTATATAAAGAGCTTCAGCACCATTTGTAATAATATTTCTAGTTATTTGAGTGATATCATTTATACCAGTCACTTGACCAAAACTAACATCTATTCCTAATTCTTTTGCTTTAGCAGCTGCTATATCAGCCTGAACTTTTGAGTTTGTTTCATTTACAGTATATAAAATTCCCATTTTTTTAATATTTGGAATTATTCTTTTAATGATTTCAATTTGCTCATTGACAGGATTCATATCACTAGTTCCTGTAATATTTGCTTCTGGTGCGTTTATATCTTTAACAAGTTTTGCATCAACTGGATCAGTAACAGCTGTAAAGACAATAGGGATATTCTTGCCTTCATTTTTAGCAGCAGTTTGTAAGGCTACAGCGGCTGGGGTAGCAATTCCAATAACTATATCAGATTTTCTGACTAAGTCCTTTGCCATAATATCTAGGCTATTAGGATCGGCTTCGGGATTTAAAACAGAAATTACAATATTCTCTCCTTCAATAAAACCATTTTCTTTTAAACCTTCAATAATTCCTTCTTTGGCATTGTCTAAGGCATTAATTGTTGTATATTGCAAAATACCAACTCTAATTTTGTTAGAATTTTTACAGCTACAAAGTAAAAGAATAGTTAAAATAATAAATAATGAAATAAAAGATTTTTTTAATGTTTTCATAATGTCCTCCTTAAAAATTAAAAAGGTTACTACTATTTAGTAATAACCACATGATTTATTTTTTTATTTTGTTAGTTATTACAATATTATAATGTAATAGTGTAATAACAAATAACAATAATTCTTTATTGAGATTACTTTAAACTTTTTGTAAAGCAAGACAAAAAGTCCAAGAAGATGTTTGTTAAAACACTATGTCCTTGGATAATAAAAGTAATAATAAAAATAAGAATTAAATATCTTTTTCATTGTTTTTCCTCTCTAAAAAATTATACTATAATTTTATACCTTTTTCAAGAAAATGTCAATAAAATTAAAATATAAAACGCTTACTTTTTATGTTTGTTTTTTTATATAAAATGATATAATATAGTAGTATGGAGGAAAATAATGATATATATAAGTGCAAAAAAAGAAGATTTGAAAAGCATGAATGAATTATGGAATGAAGTTGTTAATATAGATGGATTTTATAAACCGTATACTTTATTACAATATGAAAAAAAGATGCTAACAAATCCTGATTTTAAATTTGATAATGTAATACTAGCAAAAGATAATGAAGTTTTAGTGGGATTTAGCATATTAATTGACAGTACTAGAAATAAAGATAATGCTTATTTAAATGCTTTGGTTGTTAAAGATAAATATCGAAATCAAGGAATCGGACGAGAACTTTTAAGATTAACAGAAAAATTAGCTAAAGATTTAAATAAAAAGAAACTAATTGCTACAGGCTTTTTACCATCATGCTATGAATGGTATATTCCTAAAACAGATAAACACGATCACCCTTGTGCACCAGGGGTTAGTATTAATAGTGAAATATATCTATTTTTATTACATCACGGATATAAAACATTTGGATATTGCGATGCTTTTCATTTAGCACTATCAGATTATGAGATATCACCTAGCATAAAAGAAATTTTAGCTAAATGTGAAAAAGAAGGAATAAAAATAGAACTATATGATAAAGAAAAACATTTTGGTATTGAGGACTTCTATAAAGACATCAATATATATGATTTTGAAAAAGTAATAAAAGAAAATTTAGCATTAGAAAAACCATATCCATTTTTAGTAGTAAGTCAAAATGGAAAAGTAATGGGTTGGACTGGAGCAATGTGGAATGAAGAAAGTGGTCGTGGTCACTTTGATGGAATAGCAATTTCAAATTCCCTTAGAGGCAAAGGTTTAGGAAAAGCTTTATTCTCTAGTCTTGCTCTTTACTCAAAAAATAATGGCGCCAAGTTCATGACTTTTTACACTGGATTAACTAATTATGCTAGATATATTTATATGGGAGCAGGATTTAAGATAGCTCAAAGCTTCTGCTCATTAGAAAAAGAATTATAACAACAAAGAGTGATTCCATTTGGAATTACTTTTTTTAATAATTTTTCAAAATAAACTTGATTTAGTGAAAAAAAACTGATATAATATATGAGCATTTAGATATGTCCTGGTAGCTCAGCTGGATAGAGCAACGGCCTTCTAAGCCGTCGGTCGGGGGTTCGAATCCCTTCCAGGACGCCATTTTTTATTTTAGTCCCATCCAGGACAATTTTTTTATGAAATGTGCTTCAATTGAAGCATTTTTTTTATTACTATTAATAATCATAAAATATGATATAATAAAGTAAGGGAAAAATTTTTCCATTAAATATTATAGGAGGAAAATGTATGATTAAAAAATTATTATCTTGCTTTATATTAATTTTATTTTTATTTATTACGGGTTGTAATAATACAGGCGAAAAGACTAATGAATTAATTGAGTTTTTAAGATCTGAAAGTATTAATGATTTTAATGAATTAAAAGAATTAGTAATTATAAATTTAAGTGATGATACTATAAAAAATAATATAAACAATATTTCTAAGGAATATCTTGATAAAATATATGATTTAGATAAAGTTTCGGAAATTTCAAAATTAAATGAAGACTATAAAAAGAAAATATATGACCAAGTACCTATTAATGCAACTGAATTACATTTTACAATTACAAGTGAAGAAGAGAAAGAAAAAGTATTAAACTTATTAGATAAGTATTTATATAGAACAAATTTAATAGGCATCCCACTTACTAAAAGTTATAGTTTGAATCTAAATTCTACATCATTTGCCACATGGGAATATTTCTTTGGAGAAAATGGAATAAAAAAAACAAACTCCAAAAAACGAATACTGGGATGTTAAGGCAATCCTATCTAATGAATATTTTATTAGGGGGTTAAATTTATGCCTTGACAAAGAATTATTTAAAAATTTTGAAAGTATAAATAATGATAGCCAAATAGATTATTCTAAGTATGATTATTATAATTATAATTTAGAAAAAGCAAAAAAATATTTTAAACTTGCTATAGATGAATTAGTAGAAACTAATGTTTATAATCTAGTAGAAGATAGTAATATTACTTTAAATATTGAGATTGCTTATGGACAGTTTACTGATAAAAACAAATGTAAAGAAATTCATAATATTATAAAAAAATCAATTGAAGAAGCTTTTAATTCTGATGAAGTGTCTAGTGGTAATTTTATAATTAATGTTACTTCTTGGACAGGTGAGTATTTTGGACAAATATTTAGTGAAAAGTTATACTGCGGGAAGTATGATATTAGCTTTGACAAAATTTCAGGAAGTGGACTTGATTTTTCTTTATACAGAGAATATTTACTACGTTCATCTAATAGTGATATATCAAATAATCTAACTACTAATTGGTCACATGATACTGGTAAAACTGTTAATGATTGTATAATTTATAATGGATATAAATACTCATATGATGAAATTTTACTAGCATTATCCAAAAACAAATAATAACTAAATATTATATTAAATTCGCTTTTATTTAGTGAGTTTTATGCATTTACTCTTTATAGTTAAAACTATAGAGAGTTTTTTAATTGTATTGGATAATTTTTAATCACTATTAAACAATCATAAAATATGATATAATAAAGCAAGGAGGAAGAACATATGAAAAAAATAACTTTAGTTAGTATAATAAGTTTTTCATTTTTCTTGTTATCATCAATATTGACTTATTGCCTTAATGGTATAGATAATATCTCACCATGGAAGTTTTTTATTTCAGGGGTAGCTATTTTAGTAGTGAGTGGTGTCATAGCCTTAATATTTAAAGAAAAAGTTAGTATAGCATGTCTATTAATAAATTCTGTTTCACTAGGGTTATTAATAAAAGCATGGTATTTATATACTGGATATACTAATTCCCTTTTAGTTATGATTTTATTATCACTAGCATGTCTTTTATATATATGGATATTTTATGGATTAATACAAATTCCTTTTATTGAAAAACATATAAATGGGTTTGCATTAATATTTGCGATAATTTCAATTATTGCCTATATATTAATAATAATTTTTACTAAAACTACATTTATGTCAACTTTAGGATATTATTCAATTATTAATATGGCGTTTGTTTTATGTTTATGTATGAATATGGAAACAAACAAATCAAATGAACTATTTAAAAATATGATGATTGCATCATTTAGTGTAGCGTTTGTTGGGGTGATAATTGCTCTTATAATGTTAGAAGTTGATGATGTGGCAGATGTTGATATCTTACCTGGTGATTTTAATTTGAAAAACCCCAAAAAAGAAAAGATTAATTAATATAAACCATTGGTTGAGTGAAAAAACAACTAACAGTATACAAGTTAAACTGATAAGTTATTAAAAAACATATATAAA
Source organism: Mollicutes bacterium Phil14 (assembly GCA_001940985.1). GTDB lineage: Bacteria > Bacillota_I > Bacilli_A > ML615J-28 > CAG-698 > Tener-01. Next base: position 49,809 of record MSHB01000007.1, on the reverse strand, counting down.
TGACTTATAATTTATTGTGTTTAAATTAAGGAGGAAATAAATATGAATGAAACATTTGGACAAAGAATAATGTCTTTAAGAAAGAAAAAAGGAATAACACAAGAAGAGTTAGCTAATAGGCTTAATATAAGTCCTCAAGCTGTAAGCAAATGGGAAAATGATATTAATCTTCCTGATATACTTACTCTTCCACTAATAGCAGAAATTTTTGATACAACTGTTGATGAGTTGTTAGGAAAAAAAGTTGAAAACAAAGTAGAATGTCTTACAGAAGAAAAACGTAAGGATATATCTAAAATGTTTTTAAAAATTAGAGTTCTTGGTGACGGAAATAAAGTAGTCGTTAATATTCCAATTCTTGTTATAAAAGCCTGTATAGAAGCTGGTGTTGCTATTCCGCAAGTTTCTGGTAATACTGCTCTATCATCAATTGATTTTAATGAAATATATAAAATGATTGAACAAGGTGTAATTGGAGAAATTGCTTCAGTAGAAACAGATGATGGAGAAAAAGTTTCAATAATAGTGGAGTAATATGAAAATAGTAATAAAAAGAGAAAGAAAAGTAGTTTTATATTTTCCCTTATCATTTATAAAAAGCAAGTTGTTTTTGAAACTTGTTGATTTAAATGAAGAGGAAATTCGCTATGATGAAATAATAAGAAGTTCATATAATGAATTAAAGAAGTTTATTAAGAAAAATGGACACTTTGTTTTAGTTAATGTTACTACTAAAGAAGGCGTTAAAGTTAAAATAGTTGTTTAAATTAAAACGACAAAAAACGCAATAATGTTTCTTGACAGATGGAAATAATCATATTATAATATTAGTGATAATTAATTAGGAGGTTATTCAAACATGAAAAAAGTATTAAGATTGCAAGGTGCCTTAATGGTTTTATTACTAGGTTTTATACTTGTAGGTTGCGGTAATAAGACTGAATCACAATTATCATACGTTACTATTGAAACTAACCCAAGCGTTGAATTAGTTGTTAATGAAAAAGGCGTTGTTGTTGCTGTTAATGGCACTAATGAAGATGGAAAATTATTACTTCAAGATGAAAAAATAGAAGGTTTAAAGATTGAAGCAGCTACAGAAAAAATAGTTACTTTAACTGAAGAATTAGGCTACACTTTCAAAGGTAGTGTTAAAGCTGATAGTCAAGGAATTGAAATATCTGTTACATCTAACACTGTAGAACTTGCTAAACAAATTGAAAGCAAAGTTCAAGGCGAAATTGAAGCTACTATTGAAGAATTAAAATTAAGTCTTAAATTAGAAATTGAAAATTCTAAAGGTAGAGAATTTCTTGAAGAAATAGTAATGGCATATGATCCAACTTTAACTAGAGAAGAAGTTAAAGCAATGACTATGCAAGAACTATTAACTAAAGTAAAAGATGCTACAAAAGAAAAAGCACAATTTATTAGTGTTAAATTAGAAGAATATTATGAAACATTAAAAGCATATGAATTCAAGATTTATTACAAACAAGAAATTGCTACTGCATTAGAAAATGGTTATACACAATTCTTAGAAAGTTATAAATCATTATTAACAAGTTTCAGTGATGCTATTAATAGTTTAAAAGAATTTGAAGTTTATACATTTACTAATCCTGAATCAAGTTATGTAAAAGCTATGGAAGCATATCAAAAAGCAAAACAAGATTTAGCAAGTAAGAAGATTCAATTTAGTGTTTCTGACGGATCAAATTCAATTATTTTTGAAGCTCAAATTACTGTTAGTAAAAAAGCATTAGAAGCAGCTGATAAGGTTGTTGAGACTGTTGATGCTACTATTAAAGCAAGTTTCGATACTTTAATTAAATCATTAGAAACTATTTATAATTCATTAGAAGAATTAGAAAAACAATTCCCTCAAGAATTAAAACTTGAAGAGAAATTGACTAATGCTGAAAATTATATCAACACTAATAAGAAAGCTTTGTTTGAAAAATTCGAAGAATCTATTAGTAAAGAAACTTTAGATCAAATGGAAAAAGATCTTAAAGCTAGAAAAGCTGAATTAAAAGCAATGGTTGTAGAAAGCAAAAAATAAATGATAATTTAGATGAGTTCATCAAGAATTCATGTGAAAAATAAGACAATACTTTTAATAGGAATTGAAATAATTTCTACTAAGTATTGTCTTTTTTGTTTACTATTTATTCTTTAGTATTGATAGTGAATCACTTATAGTTATAAAATAATTATGATTTCATTATTTGTTTGCTATATGAATTGATTTTTGTAATTTTATTGAAATAATAGCTTATATTTGATAAAATATAAGTGAAATCAAACAACCTTGATAGTTTTTATAATTACCTGAGGATTTTAAAAAAATAATGATACAACTCTCTTTAGGTAATACTATGAGGAGTTTTTGGATTATATTTTACAATGTAATAAGGAGGTAGTAATCATATGTTTAAAAACAAAACAATTAAATTATTTTTAACATTGGGTGTGATTCTCTTTAGCCTCATTGGAGCTATAGGGTGTACAGATTATGGATATTATTTTCATTACGATGTTGAAGGTGGTAACGGAGAAATTAAAATCCATGATACAATCTCTACAAGTAGAATTTATAGATGTCGCGATGAAAATAGTCGTGTTTGCGAACTAGGGTGTAGTAATAGTTCGAGAGTAGCTATATTATCAGGAGGTAAAAAAGGCAGCCGAACAATGACTTTTGTTGCTACCCCAGATGATGGATATATAGTTAAGGAATGGATATTTAACGGAAAAATCGTTGACGGAAATAAGACAAATTCATTTGTAGCTAAGGTGACAAGTGAAGATGGATATAATGGAGTTATCATTGTTAGATTTGAATTAGAAAAATAATTATACATTGTAAAAGACTAATCAAGACTCGTAAGAGATAATTCTACGATGTATGTTTATCATAATAGACAAATTTGTTTGGATAGTTAGATTATGTTTAAATATGGAGAAATATAAAAGTAAGGTTATCACGAGGTATAACTGAAAAAATCCATAGATATGATATAAATAGATTAGATTTATATTGTTCTTCTTAAATATACAGTAGTGCAAAATTAAAGATCCGAAATGTAATAAGGTGGCATTAATTATATGTTTTAAAATAAAACAATTGAATTGTTTTTAATTGAAGATTTATTAACCATATATAAATTGCACATTAAAATGGATAATTAAGTATTGTAATATTTAATTGATAGAGTTTAGGATGTGAGCAAAAAAATTACCTTCTTTTTTTTACTTTAATTATGTGTTATAATAAATATGTGGAGGTTATTTTTATGAACACAATTAATGACTTGAAAATTGCAATTTATGGTGCTGGTTCATTGGGTACAATTCTAGGGGCGTATATTAGTAAGGCTAATGTGAAAGTGGACTTGATTAATAGAAATAGAAATCATATAAAAGCATTAAAAGAAAAGGGAGCAACTGTTACTGGAACGGTCAATTTTAATGTTAAAGTTAATGCTTTATATATAGAAGAAATGAAAGACAAATATGATATTATATTTTTAATGACTAAGCAACAAGATAATGAAAATGTTGCAAAGTTCTTAAAAGATTATTTGACTAGTGAAGGTGTAGTTGTTACTTTGCAAAATGGACTACCAGAGTATTTATTACAAGATATTCTAACAGAAGAAAAAGTGTTAGGATGTACAGTTGCTTGGGGAGCAACTTTGAAAGAACCTGGAGTTAGTGAATTGACATCTGATCCTAATAATTTAACTTTTTCTTTAGGTAGTTTTACTGATAAGAATAAAGATAAATTACAAGTTGTAAAAGAAGTGTTAGAATTAATGGGACCTACAGAGATAGACGATAATTTTATTGGTACAAGATGGTCAAAACTACTTGTCAACTCAGCTTTTAGTGGAATGAGTACTGTACTTGGAGCTACTTTTGGTGAAGTTGCTAAAAATAAAAAATCAAGGAAGTATGCTCAAGCTCTAATTAAAGAATGTATAGATGTATGTAAAGCGCAAAATATTAAACTTGAACCAATTCAAGGAAAAGATGTTGCCAAACTAATGGATTATAACTGTTGGCTAAAGAAAAAGTTTGTATTCATTATTTTACCAATGGCTATAAAAAAACATGCTTTGATAAAAGCAAGCATGTTACAAGATATTGAAAAGGGAAAGAAATGTGAAATAGAAGCAATAAATGGAGTTGTTTCAAGAAAAGGTAAAGAATTTAATGTTAAGACTCCAGTAAATGATAAAGTTATTGAAATTGTTAAAAGAATAGAAAAAGGAGAATTAAAACCTTCATTTGATAATTTATCATTAATGTAAAATAAGACTCATATCAAGTTGAGCTAATTCAATTAGATATGAGTCTTTTATTTAACAGAGATATTAATGTAACCTTTAGCCCATTTGGCTTTAACAAAGAAAGTATAAGAATCATCACTAGGTAAATCAATAGTAAAGTTAGTAGCTACTTTTCCATTTCCTTCATATACTATTTCATTTTTTTGATTAACAATTTTTAGATTTAGTGATCCTTTATATGTTTCAAATGAGATTTTTAATGAAGCACCTTTTTTTAAATCCATGGAATGGTTATCGCTACCATTCATTTTTCTGATATCTAATAGATAAGAATCAGGATTTTTAATTCTTTCTCCAACAAACGTTTTTTGATTATACCTTATAACAAAGAAACTTAAACCTGTAATTATTAATATGACAAAAATAATTAAATAAATCTTGTAATGTTTTTTCATAATTCACCTTTTTTTAAAATACGATATATTTTATATAATTAGTTTTTAAATGTCAATTATAATTAGCTTTTTTTCTTCTTTTTTTAATAAAGAAAACTATTATTGAAATGATTAATATAATTATAACAATAATAATAATTATCTTTTTGTAATCATTATATATTTTACTAATATAATCTAAGTTTTCATAAAACTTATAACCTAAGGTAATTAAAATAGCATTCCAAGTAATTATTCCTAAACTAGAAAAAAAGATAAACTTCAGATAATTTTGTTTAGCACTTCCAGAAATAAAAGATATATATGTTCTACAAAGAGGAATAATTCTTCCTACACTAACTGAAATTAAAGAATACTTAGTATACCATATTTCGGCTTCATTTAATCCTTTTTCACTTTTTGGATATCTTTTTTTTAACCAATTTATAACTTTTACTCCCCCTGTTCTACCAATAATATAACATAGTGATGATCCAACTAAAGATGCAAAAAGGCTTAAAAAAAGGATTAAGAAAAAATCATATTGTTTCGTGAAGGCTAAAGCTCCACATAGTGGTAAAACAACTTCACTAGGAATTGGAAAACATGCATATTCAATGGCTATTGCTAAAAGAATAGCTATAAGTCCATATTTATCAATAAAACTAAATAATAAATCTACCATAATTCGCCTCAATTAATATTATTCTAAAAAAAATAAAATATGTATTTAGCTATTTCAATTATTAATTATTTATGTTATAATAAACATATGTCCCACTACCTCAGCAGGATAGAGGACCCGCCTCCTAAGCGGGCTGCCAGCAGTTCGAATCTGCTGTGGGACGCCATTATCTAGAAAAATAAATGGAATCACTGTCAAATAAAACTGGTGGTGTTTTTTTTAATAAATGTAGTAAAAATCATTTTAAAAGAAAAATATCGTTAGAAAGGAGTTTGAAAAATAATATGGAATACAGAAAACTTCCTCATGGGAATGAAAGAATAGGTGTTTTAGGTTTAGGTATGGGAGGAATACAAAATACTAAACCAGAAGAAATACAAGCAGTAATTGAAAAAGCTATAGAAAATGGAATTAATTTTTTTGATTTATGTGCTGGTGGAAAAAGTGTTTATGAACCATTCGGACGAGCAATTGCCAAAAATCGTGAAAAGGTATATTTCCAATTACACTTTGGGGCTATATATAAAGAAAATGGAGAATATGGATGGTCTCGTGATTTAAAAACAATAAAAGATACTTTTGAATGGGAACTTAAAGCATTAAATACTGACTATGTTGATTTCGGTTTTCTTCATTGCGTAGATGAAGAAAGTGACATTGAAGATATTAAAAGAAATAAGATTTTAGATTATGTAAAAAGTTTAAAAGAAAAAGGAATAGTAAAACATATTGGTTTTTCTTCTCATACTCCAAGTGTTGCCCATAAGCTTCTTGATACTGGTATAATGGATATGATGATGTTTTCTATAAACCCAGCATATGACTTAGAGTGTGGTGATGAATATGGTATTGGTACTACTAATGAACGTGCGGAATTATTCCGTCGTTGTGAGAAAGATGGTGTTGGTATATCAGTAATGAAACCATTCCATGGCGGTCAACTTTTACAAGATAACACTTCTCCATTCCGTAAAGCTTTAACTAAAAATCAATGTATTAAGTACTGTCTTGATCGCCCTGCCGTTTTAAGTGTTGTTCCAGGAGTACGTAACCTAAAAGACTTAGATGAGCTTTTAGCTTATCCATCTTCAACCCAAGAAGAAAGAGACTACTCTGTAATTGCTAGTTTTACACCTGATAAAGCTTTAGGACATTGTGTTTACTGTAATCACTGCCAACCATGTCCAGCTGGCATAGATATTGGTATTGTTAATAAATATTATGATTTATCACTTGCTGGTGACAAAATGGCTCATGATCATTATGATAAATTAAAAGTGAAAGCTGGTGCATGTCTAAAATGTGGACATTGTAATAGGCGTTGTCCTTTTAAAGTTGATCAACAAAATAAAATGCAAAAAATAGCTAAATATTTTTCTAAATAAGGAAATAACAATGAGTATAAAATTTAACAAAGCAAAACCCTTTCCAAAAAAACTAATTACGATTTTTTATTAGCACTTATAGCGATAGGTGCATATTATCTTTGTGTAAAAAAAACAGGTTTCTTGGCTTAGCGAAAAGTATGAACTTTTTGGTAAATGTGTATATGATGATGATAAAATTTTAATAATAGTTATATTAGGTGCAAACCTATTAGAATTAGTTGACTTTTTTATTAGTTCAAAACGTGATGAAGCAATTTATGCTAATTATGAATACCTTATGAATCATATTGGTTTTCTAACATTTTTCAAACAATACTTTTCTCCTCTATTTGCAAAAGGACCATGCTTTTTGCAACTGAAGATAGAAGAGTTGTCGTTTTAAGAAAAATTATTAATTTCTTATCAGGTATAATTAAGTTTATATATTGGCTTGTAATTATCTTACTTATTATAGCCCAGAATTAAAAGAAATAATTCTTAATGGTTCTAGAGATTATATCTTTACTATATTTGTTCTTTTCTTATGCATTAATTGTAATATTTTTGTATATGTACTTTATAAGATATCACCTCTATATTCTTCTACAACATATAGAGTAGATACTTATTATAGTGATGGAAAAGTTACTTCACAAACAAAATCAAGCAGCAACTTAGTAGCAATGCTACTTTTAGGAGCATTAATTTATATTCATTTTATTTTGTTCTATTTTTTAGCTTTCTCAACAAAATTAAAAAAAATGATTGAAACTGATAGATTCTTAAATTTTGTTGATAAGTGTGACAGTAATATAAGTATACTTAGTTTTTATTGTGAAAAATAGTATTACTCAATTTGCGACAAATCTTTAAAAATGTACATAAATGAACAAAATTTATGGGTTTGTTGTTGAATATAAAATATAATTATAGTAGAATAATAATATAAGTTAAGGAGTGAAAAAAATGGAGCAAATTAAAAAGTTATTTCAAAAGTTTAAATTAGAGACAATTATTTCTTCTATTTTATTAATAGCATTAGGTGTTTTATTTATGGTATTTCCTAGTGATTCAACAGATGCTTTATGCACAGTTGGAGGAATCATATTGATATGTATTAGTTCAGTAATAATTATAGCTTCAATTGCTTATGGATTTTTACTTGGAGGACATTTGCTAATATCTGGTGTTTCTTTCATGTTGCTTGGAATATTCTGTTTAGTGTATCCTGATGTTATAAAAAATATCTTACCAATAATCTTTGGCGTGTATATTGTTATTGATGGTAGTATTAGTTTAGTAGATAGTCTCTACTGCGCAAGTGCTCGTATAAGTGGTTGGGTAGTATTACTTTTGATTTCAATAGTTACAATAGCTCTAGGAGGATTTGTAATGTTTTCAACTACTCTAGATACAATAACTATGGTTGCTGGTATTTGTTTAATAGTTGATGGAGTTTGTGATTTAGTTAAAACACTTGTTTTCAGTCGCAAGGTTCGTACAGCTAAGAAAAAATTCCTTGAAGGATATAATTATATTGATTTAGATTAAAAAAATTAATAAACCTTTTTAAAGATGGCTATTTTAGGATTCTATAAAATTAGAACTAAAATAGCCTTTATATTTTTTAAAATATATGTTAAAATTATTCAAGAGGAAATTTATATGCATTATAAAGAATATCAAACTATTTTATCTAAGGATAACGGAATGAACATTTATCGTGGCTGTACACATGGATGCATATACTGTGATTCAAGAAGTGTGTGCTACCACATTGGAGATGACTTTACTGATGTTGAAGTGAAAAAAGATGCTCCGATGATGTTAGAAAAAGAATTGCTTCTGAAAAGAAATAGGAAAATAATGATTTCAACAGGTGCTATGGGTGACCCTTATTGTCACTTAGAAAAAGAATTAGAATACACTAGAAAATGCTTAGAAGTAATTGAAAAATATAAAGCAGGAATAGCGATTCAAACGAAATCAACACTATTGCTTAGAGATTTAGATTTGCTTAAGAAAATAAACGAAAAATCAAAAGTGGTTGTTGAAGTGACTTTAACAACAGCTTCGGATAAACTTTGTAAAATAGTTGAACCCAATGTTAGTGTAACTTCTGAAAGAGTTAAGATGTTAAAGAAGTTACAAAGAGAAGGTATTAAGACTATTGTTTGGCTTTGTCCTTTCTTACCATATATTAATGATACTGAAGAAAATCTATTGCAACTACTTGACTATATTGAAGAGTGTAAGGTATATGGTATAATATTTTTTGGTTTTGGACTTACTTTAAGAGAAGGTAATAGAGAATATTTTTATAAGAAGTTAGACGAAAGTTTTCCTTCTTTAAAAGAAAGATATATAAAAGAATATGGAAATAGCTATGAAGTAAACTCTAAAAATAGCAAGAGGTTATATCAATTATTAGTTAGTGAATGTAAAAAAAGGAATATCATATTAGGCAATGATTATTTATTTTCATATTTGCATGAGTTTCCCCAAGAATTTAGGCAAATAAGTTTATTTTAAAAATAGGAGTATATATAATGAAAACAAAGAAAATGAAATTAGGGTTAGTATCTTTAGGATGTGAAAAAAACTTAGTTGATAGTGAGATGATATTAGGTCTTTTCGATAAAATGGATGTTGAGATTATAACAGATTTAAGTGAAGCTGATGTAATTATCATAAATACATGTGGATTTATCGAAAGTGCTAAAAATGAAGCTATTTCTACTATCTTAGATTGTTTGAAATATAAACAAGAAAACGGAGCTAAGGTTGTGGCTACAGGATGTTTAGTTCAAAGATACTTAGATGAATTAAAAGAAGCGATTCCTGAAGTTGATTTGTATATCCCAATTAGAGACTACTATCATTTTGGTGATTTAATAATGGGACTTATGGGAGATACGAATTATCAAAATAAATGCTTATCTTTTGAAAATAGAATTATATCAACACCCAAACACCTTGCATATTTAAAGATAAGTGAAGGATGTAATAACTGTTGTGCTTATTGTGCTATACCGTTGATTAGAGGAACATTTGTTAGTAGAAAAGAAGAAGATATTATTAGTGAATTTAAATATTTAGTATCTACTAATAGAAAAGAAATATGTTTGATTAGTCAAGATTTAACAAAGTATGGAATAGATTTAAAAAATACAAATTTAGCTCAACTTATTAATAAATTGACAGAAGTTGAAGGAGATTATGTAATAAGATTATTATATTTGTATCCTGATGAAATTACTGATGAATTAATTTCAACAATCAAAAACAATGATAAAGTATTACCTTATTTTGATATCCCTATTCAACATGCTTCAAGTAAAGTATTAAAATGGATGGGAAGAAGAGGAGACGAAGAGTTCTTAAATTCTTTGCTTGATAAGATTAAAGAAGAAATACCAGAAGCCGTTATTAGAACGACAGTAATGCTAGGTTTCCCTCATGAGAGTGAGAAAGATTTTGAAATTTTGAAAAGATTTATCAAGAGAAATAAATTTGACCATTTAGGAGCTTTTGCATATTCAAAAGAAGAAAATACAAAAGCATACTATATGCGTCCTCAAGTGCCTAAACAAGTTAAAGAAGATAGATTAAATGAAATAATGGAAATGCAAAAATGGATTTCCCTAGACCAAAATAAAAGATATTTAAATAATACATATGATTGTATTATTGAATCATACGATGAAGAAGCTGGTTTATATTATGCAAGAGGTTATATGTATGCTCCTGATGATATAGATGGTGAAATAATTATAAAAAGTGATGAAAAACTAGAGATATCAAAAAAATATTTGTGTAGAATAGTTGATATAGATTTTTATGATATATTTGGTGAAATTGTAAAATAAGTGCAGGTATTAATATACTTGCATTTTTTTAAACTATTTACAAATTGGAAAAATATGGTAAAATAGAAATGTAGAAAAATGTCAATTACTGGAAGGTGGTAAAATGTACAAAAAATATTTAGAAATGAATGTTTATGATGCTTTACAGTGTAGATTAAGATTCATTTTCAAAGAATTCGATAATATATACGTTTCTTTTTCAGGTGGTAAGGATAGTGGTGTATTACTTGATTTAGTAATGGACTTTAAAAGAAAGTATTATCCTGATAGAAAAATTGGAATTTTTCACCAAGATTTTGAAGCACAATATTGTTACACTACTGAATATGTTGAAAAGACAATGGAGAAATACAAAGAAGAAGCTGAACTATATTGGGTATGTCTTCCTATGGCAACAAGAACTTCATTAAGCAATGAAGATATTTTTTGGTATCCTTGGGATGACGAAAAAGAAAAAGATTGGGTAAGAGAACTGCCTGATAAAGACTATGTTATTAATTTAGAAAACAATAAAATTACTACATATAAATATAAAATGCATCAAGAAGATTTAGCAAAACAATTTGGAAGATGGTATCGTATATCTCATGGTGATAAGCCAACTGTTTGTTTGTTAGGAATTAGAGCTGAAGAGTCTTTGCAAAGATATAATGGATTTTTGAATAAAAAATATGGTTATAAAAAAAGATGTTATATCACAAATCAATTTAAAAATGTTTGGGCAGCTTCACCTTTATATGATTGGACCACTAGTGATGTTTGGCATGCCATATATAAAAATTCTTATTCTTATAATAAACTTTATGATATGTTTTATATGGCTGGTGTAAATCCAAGTCAAATGCGAGTAGCTTCACCATTTAATGAATACGCGGTAGAAAGTTTAAATTTATATCGAGTAATTGATCCTTCAACTTGGGCAAGACTTTTAGGAAGAGTTTGTGGCGTTAACTTTGGTAATATCTATGGAAAAAGTAAAGCCTTAGGATATAAAAATATAACTTTACCAAAAGGGCACACTTGGGAGTCATACACTAAGTTTTTACTTTTAACTTTGCCAAAAAAAGCAAGAGATGGATATGTTTCAAAATTTAAAACTTCTTTAAAGTTTTGGCATACTATTGGTGGAGGCTTAGAGGAAATAACGATAAAGGAATTAGTTGATAGAGGCTATAAAATAAAAAGAAACGGAATTTCAAACTATACAGTTTTAAAAGAATCACGAATTATATTTTTAGAAAAAATACCTGATGATACTGATGATATTAAAACAACAAGAGATGTTCCTAGTTGGAAAAGAATGTGTTATTGTATTTTGAAAAATGATCATATGTGTAGGTTTATGGGATTTGGTCTAACTAGAGAACAATATTTTGCCATAAAGACAATTAAAGATAAGTATAAAACGTGGGAGGAGAAAGAAAATGAATTATAAAAGCCCAGTATATAATGTAATTTCTGTTCCAATTGAAAAGATTAGTCCTAATGATTATAATCCTAATTCAGTTGCTACTCCAGAAATGAAATTACTTTATGAAAGTATAAAAGAAGATGGGTATACAATGCCAATCGTATGTTATTACAATAAAGAAAGTGATAATTATATAATAGTTGATGGTTTTCATAGGTACAGAGTAATGTTAGAAAATGCTGATATATATGAAAGAGAAGGTGGAATGCTACCTGTTTCAGTAATTGATAAAGACTTAGGAAACAGAATGGCAAGTACTATTAGACACAACCGTGCTAGAGGAAGTCATGACGTTGACTTAATGTCAAATATTATTAAAGATCTTCATGAACTTGGAAGGAGTGATGAATGGATTTCTAAACACTTGGGAATGGAACCGGAAGAAATCTTACGTCTTAAACAACTTACAGGATTAATCTCACTTTTTAAAGAAACCGACTTTAATAAAAGTTGGATACCAGATGATGAAATGAATGCTCTAAATGAAGAATTAAGTGAAGAGTTGTATTGTAAAATTAAAAAGAAAATAAGGAAAAAAATGAACGAAAGTAACTAAACTTGTTATAATAAAAACCCTTTAGTAATATCTAAAAATAGATATTTAAAACTAAAGGGTCGTTTTTATTTTATTATTTTACCTTTTGTTGAAATGATTATAGTTTCTGGTTCAATATCTTTTCCACTTTTTCTAATTCCTTCTCTAACTGCGAATTCAATTCCACGGCAACAAGGAACATCCATTCTGACTATAGTGACACTATTAACATTGTTTCTTGAAAACACCTCAGATAGTTTCTCGCTATAATCAATATTATCAAGTTTTGGACAACCTATTAAAGTAGTTTTGCCACTCATGAAATCATTATGGAAATTAGCATATGAATAGGCAGTACAATCAGCCGCAATTAAAACATCGCTTTTTTCAAAACAAGGGAAAATTGGGGACATTAATTTTATTTGAACTGGCCAATTAGTCAAACTTGTTTGTTCATTAAATGTGGGCTGAGGTTTTTTTATGCTACCAAGTTGGGCTTTAGGAGATCTAACAATTTTTTCATTATTCTCTTTTACTTTACTTGGCATTGCTCTTCTCATTGATTGTTTTAAAAGCTTTCTTTGCATTACAAGTTCGCGGTTATAAGAACTAGCTTCTCTTTCTTCAAAAGATATAGCATTAGCAGCGCAACTAGGTAAGCAATCACCTAATCCATCGCAGTAATCATCTCTTAGTAGTTTGGCTTTTCCATCTACTATTCCTATTGCCCCTTCATTACAAGCATTAACACAAAGTCCACATCCATTACAAGCTTCTGCGTTAATTTTTATAATTTTTCTTATCATTTTATTACCTCTCAGTTTTTCCCTAATTGTTAGTATATTATATCATACAAACAATGATATTCATATAAAAATCGTATAATTTTATTTCCTAACTTGAAAAGAAAAATATATATATGGTATAATGGAGTTAATATTTTGAAAGGTGTATATATATGTTTAAAAATTTATTTAAGTTTAATACTCGTGAAAATGTTTTAAAGTTTGTTTGTGTTTGTTCAGTATTTTTATTTGTTTTAACTATTATTGCATCAATTGTTATTCATGCAATAGATGAAAACACTGTATTAATACTTTTTGATAAGAAATTATTTTCTGACTTTGCTGAAGATTTGTCATATTGTATAGTGGATAATCCATATAAAAATGAATATAATATTCATTCTATTTATCCCCCATTTGCTTATTTGATATTTTATCCATTCGCTCTTATTTGCTCTGGTTCTTTAGAACAACTAGTAAAAGGTGAAATTAGTTTAATGGATATGAAAAACTCGCCATCATTTGTATGTAGTTATATTTTATATTATTTAATTAATATTGTAATTATCTTATTGATTGTTAAAAAGATGAGTGGCTTTAAAGGAAAAGAATTAATATATCTATTAGTGACAGTATTTTGCTTTGGACCATTAATTTATTGTTTTGGAAGAGGCAATGTTTTAATAACAGCTTTGCTATTTGCCTTATTATTTTTCTATATGTATGATAGTGAAAAAAGATGGGTGAGAGAATTAGCAAACTTATGTTTAGCATGTTCAGTAGCCATAAAAATATATCCAATTATTCTCCTATTCTTTTTCTTCAAAGAAAGAAGATTTTTAGATTTTGTTAAGACGTTAGTGTATTCACTAATTTTATTATTCATTCCATTCTTACTAACAAAAGGTGGATTTAATAATATTAAAGAAATTTGGAATAACTTTACTCACTTTAATGGTGGTGAAGGAAGAAACTTAGATTTCAGTAATATTTCATTAGATAGTACAATTTCTAAATTTGTATATTTATTAGAAATAATTACTAAAAGTGACTTAAAAGCTTTGCAAGGAATATTAAGTAAACTAGGAAGATTTTCATTGTTAATTGTGGCAATTGTTTTACCACTTCTAAGAAAAAATAGTAAATTAGTAATGCAATTTATGATATTAAGTATTTGTACATATGAATTATTCCAAGGTGTTGCATATGGTTATACAATGTTAATATTAGTAGCACCAATTGTTATCTATTTTAAAAACTTTGATAGTTTTAGTAAAGAGGATAAATTATTCTATGGTATATGTTTAGCAATTATTGCTATGCAACCTTTCTATGCTTTTAAGAATTATATAGTTCAAGCAATAACTCTAATAGTTTTAGTAGTTAAAGCCATTAAAGACATAGTAAAAGATAAAAATATAGTAAAAGAAGAAAATTTAAATTTAGAAAACTAGAGGTAATAAAGTGGATGAAATTAATGTTGATTTAAAGAAAAAGATTATATTTTTACCAAAGTCATATGATTTGGTTGTTGGAGACAGATTTGAATTATTCTATCGTGGAATAATAAGAGCATTTGATCCATATCAATACTATATTAAAATTGATTGTGATAAAGGAAAACCATATGGTAGATATTTTACATATACACCAACAGAAGGTGATGTTGGGGAATATGTTTTAAATGTTAGATTATTTACAAACTTAGGTGAACTATTAGATTCATCATCTACTATATTAAAAGTTGCTAAACCAGTTGCTCCAAAAGAAAAAGTTACAATTTTGTGTATTGGTGATAGCTTGACTTGTGGAGGATATTGGTGTGCTGAAGGTTATAGAAGATTTGCTTTAAGCGGAGGAGAACCTTGTGGACTAGGTTATAGTGATAGTATTGAACTTATTGGTACAGTAAAAAAAGAAGTAGAAAATGGAATTTATGTTGGTCATGAGGGATATGGATGTTGGCAATGGAAAACATTCTGTGCCCCATCAGGTGTTAGCACTCAATCAGCAGTGTGGATTGAGGCTGTTGGAAACAATAAGACTAGTGAAGATCAACATAGCGTTTGGGTTTGCAATGGTTTAAAATGGGTTTTAGAAACTATTGAAAAAGATCGCTTGAAATTTAAACGTGGTGAAGGAAATACTTCTTTTACACCAGTTATAAAAGATGAATTTGTTCATTTAGAAAATGCTATTCATACTGATTCGCTTAAAGTAACTAAATTTGAATTTGAAAATGTTAATCCATTTTGGAATGAAGAAGTAAACGATATTGACTTTAAAAATTATTGTAAAAAGAATGGTTTTAATGAACCAAACTTTGTATATATTTTATTAAGTTGGAATGGTTTATATATTCCATATAATGAAAAATTCACAATGCAAGAAGAATATGCTCCAAAACTAATAGATAAATTGCACGAGCAATTTCCTAATTGTTTAATTAAGTGCATGGGTATTCCTCTAAATTCCATTAATGGTGGTATCGCCGCAAACTATGGAGCTAAAGGTCCTTACCATGATGTCTTTGGTGATGTTGTTACTGCTTTTAATTACAATGATTGGTTAGAAAGACTTTGCTTAAGTGAAAAATACAATAGCTTTGTTCAATATATTGATGTTAAGAGTCAATTTGATGTCGAATATAATATGCCATACCAAATGGCAAAAGTTAATAACAGAAATGGAACTTTAGAAATGATTGGTACTAATGGCGTGCATCCATCTATAAATGGATATATGCAAATTGGCGATGTTTTTTATAGAAGTCTAGTTCATACTGTGATAAAGAAATAAGTCTTATGATTTTTTCATGAGACTTTTGTCATAAAAAATGCATAATTTTAACTAAAAATTGTAAGAATATGGTATAATATAGTTAGTAGAAAGGAAAATAATATGAAGTTTAGTGAATATAAATACGAAAGACCAAATTTAGAAGAATTAAAAGCGAAATTTGAAAGTGCATTGAAAGTGATTAAAGAATCAAATTCATTGGACGAATTAGTTAAAACAATAGATGAAATCAATAAAATTAAAGGTGATGTTGATACAGCATTAACTTTATGTAGCATCCGTTATAGCATTAATACAAATGATGAGTTCTATGAAAAGGAACAAGAATTTTTAGATGAAAATAGTCCAGTTATTTCAAGTTATATTAATGAAATCAATAAGGCTTTAGTTGCTACTCCTTTAGTTGGTAAACTAGAAGAAAAATATGGCAAAAAGTTATTTGATTCAATTCGCTTAGATTTAACAACTTTTTCTAATGAAATAATTGAAGATTTACAAGAAGAGAATAAATTGTGTTCAAGATATTCAAAACTAATTGCTTCAGCAAAAATCCCATTTGATGGTAAGATTTTGAATTTATCTCAATTTGCTCCATATACAACTAATGTAGATAGAAACGTAAGAAAAGAAGCTGAGGCAGCTACAGCTAAGTTCTTTGAAGAAAATGAAAAAGAATTTGATGATATATATGATTCATTAGTAAAAGTTCGTGACCGCATGGCTAAAAAGTTAGGATTTGAAAACTATATTCCATTAGGTTATGCAAGACTTGGAAGAACTGATTACGATAGTGAAATGGTAAAGAATTACCGTAAGCAAATATATGAAGACTTAGTTCCTATTGTTAATGAAATGGCTAAAGAAAAAGGCAAACGTCTTAATATCAAAGATATGAAGAGTTATGACTTTAATTTAGAATTCTTAAGTGGAAATCCTAAACCAAAAGGAAACGCTAAAGAGCTAGTAGAAAAAGCTAATAAGATGTATCATGAAATGAGTAAAGAAACTGGTGAATTCTTTGACTTTATGCGTGAACATGAATTAATGGATTTAGAAGCCAAAGAAGGAAAAACAAGTGGTGGATATTGTACATTTATAACTAATTATAAATCTCCATTTATCTTTTCTAATTTTAATGGTACTAGTGGAGATGTTGATGTTTTAACACATGAAGCTGGACATGCTTTTCAATGCTATTGTAGCAGAAACATAACTGTTCCTGAATATATATGGCCAACACTAGAAGCTTGCGAAATTCACTCTATGAGTATGGAATTCTTTGCATGGCCATGGATGAATCTTTTCTTTGAAGAAGACAAGGATAAATATTTGTTCTCTCATTTAGCGGGCACAATCACTTTTATTCCATATGGTGCTACTGTAGATGAGTTCCAACACGAAATCTATTTACATCCTGAATATACTCCAAAACAAAGAAAAGAAGCTTGGAGAAAGATTGAAAAGAAATACTTACCATTTAAGGTATATGAAAATGAATTCTTAGATAAAGGTAACTATTGGTTACGTCAAGGACATATATTCTCAACAGCATTCTATTACATAGACTATACATTAGCTCAAGTTTGTGCTCAACAATTCTGGATTAAGAATCAAGAAAATCATGAGAAAGCTTGGGAAGATTATTATCGTTTGTGCTGTGCTGGTGGTAGTAAGACTTTCTTAGAACTTTTAAAAGTTGCCAATTTAAAAAATCCATTTATCGATGGAACAGTTAAATATGTAGCTAATCATTTGAAAGAATGGTTGGATAATGTCGATAGTGAAAAGATAAAATAGATATGAAATTTCCTGTTGAAATAGTGAGAATAATTGGAAAAGTAAAAAGGTATAAAGAAAGTGAAGATTACCTATCTATTTATAAATTAAAAGGTGAAATGTTAGAAAACTTTGAAGCCTTAAAAGAAGATATAGTATTTAATGAATTAGTAAAGAGTGCTTTCTATTTAAAAATTTATGATGAAGCTATTTTATTAGGTGAAGAATTATTAAAAAGAGGATACGAAAGTCATGAAGAATTATACTATGTTTTACTATCAACTCTTGCTAGTAATGATATCTATCATGCTTTTTCGATTATAAAAAGAAGTAAGGTTATCACTCACCCTGCAAACGAGCAGTATTTGATTAGTGATGGTGCTAATTATTCAAATCTCTTAAGAATATCATATAAAACACCAAGTGTTTTGTTATTATTCATAATTGTTAATCTTATTAACGGATTAATAGTTGAAGCCAATTTAGGGATTGAAATAACGTTAGAATATATTTTTGGAAGAATGTTAGAATTAATTGATCAATTATATGAGTTAGGTTATCATAACGATATTATTAGTGAATTAACAGAAAAGGTTAAAATGATATTTTTAGAATAAGTTAAAGACTTGCAAAAAAATGATATTATGATATAATAGTAAAGTTAAAAGAAGTAAGAATAAAAGGAGAATAGTAATGAAAGTTAAAGTTGAAAAAATAGAAGGTAGCAAGGCTAAGTTAGACATAGTTTTAACAAAAGAAGAGTTTAATGAAAAGTATGAAAAAGCTTTTACAAAAGTTTTAGAAGATGTTGAAGTTAAAGGCTTTAGAAAAGGTAAAGTTCCTCGCGAAATGTATTTAAGACGTTTTGGTGAAGGATCTATCTTAAAAGAAGCAATTGATATCGCTTTAAATGATACATATTATGAAGCAGTTGAAAGTAAGAAACTACAAGTTGTTAGTCAACCAGAAATCGATGTTGACTTTGAACATATGGGAAAAGATAAACCGTTTAAGTATACTGCTACAGTTGAAGTATATCCTGAAGTTACTTTAGGTAAATACTTTGGTGTAGAAGTAAGAAGAGAAAGTGATGAAGTTACTGTTGAAGAAATCGATCAATATATCGAAAGACAATTAAAGAACAATAGTGAACTTGAAGTTGTTGAAGGAAAACCTTTAGAAAAAGGCGAAACAGCTATCTTTGATTTTACAGGATATGTTGATGGTAAAGAATTCGAAGGCGGAAAAGCTGAAAACTATTCATTAGAAATTGGTAGTGGTCAATTTATTCCTGGCTTTGAAGAGCAAATGGTAGGAATGAACGCTGAAGAAGAAAAAGATGTTAATGTTACATTCCCTGATGAATATCAAGTTAAAGAATTAGCTGGTAAACCTGCCGTATTTAAAGTGAAATTACATGAAATTAAAAAACGTGTTCTACCAGAATTAAATGATGAATTTGTTAAAGGATTAGAAATTGAAAATGTTAATACAGTTGAAGAATACAGAAAGAATGTTAGCGAAACTTTAGGAATTGATAAGAAAGAAGCTAATGAAAATAAATTTACTGATGATGTATTACATGCTGTATGTGATGATGCAAAAGTTGAAATCCCTGAAGCAATGGTTCAAAATAGATTAAACCAAATGATTTCTCAAATCGAAAGACAAGCAAAAGCTTATGGAATTACAGCAGATCAATTATTAGCATTCCAAGGAACAAATATGGAACAATATAAAGAAATGATGACTCCAGCTGCTAAACGCTTTGTTTTAGAAAGTGTAGTTATTGAAGCAGTTAAGAAAGAAGCAAAAGTTAAATTAGTAAAAGCTGATTATGATAAATATTATAATGGTTTAGCAAAAGAATATAATCAAACTTTAGAGCAAATAACTAAAAATTTACCAAAAGAACAAGTAAAAGACTATTTTACGACTTTAAAGACTATTGATTTATTAAAAGAAAATGCTGTTTTGAAATAAAAAAAGTTTAAAAAAATAAAAAAGAAAAATAATAAGGAAAGAGGTGAAACATATGGATAAAAACAATGATAAAAATAAAAAGCAAAATGAAAGAGTATGTTCTTTTTGTGGCCTTCCTGAAAGTGAGGACAGAATTATAATTGAAGGAGATGGATGTTACATTTGTGATGTTTGTATCGATTTCTGTTACCATATGTTAGAAAAAGAGCCTGCTTTCGATAGTGAAGAGATTAAAACAGAGAGTAGTGAAGAATTCAAACTTGATTTAACTCCGCATGAAATCTATGACCGTTTAGGTGAATATATTATTGGTCAAGATTATGCTAAGAAAGTATTATCTGTAGCAGTATATAATCACTATAAGAGAATTCAAAATAACTTGTTTTCAAGTAGTGATGTAGATATTGAAAAAAGCAATATATTATTAATTGGTTCAACTGGTAGTGGTAAAACATTATTCGCAAGAACTTTAGCTCATATTCTTAAAGTTCCTTTTGCGATTGCTGATGCTACAAGCTTAACACAAGCTGGTTATGTTGGTGAAGATGTTGAAAATGTTTTGTTAAGACTTTTACAAGCTGCAGATTATGATGTTGACCTTGCTCAAAAAGGAATAATTTATATTGACGAAATTGATAAATTAGGAAGAAAATCTGATAATCCTTCAATAACAAGAGATGTTAGTGGTGAAGGTGTCCAACAAGCTCTTCTTAAGATATTAGAAGGTACAGTTGCGAACGTTCCTCCTGGAGGAGGAAGAAAGCATCCTCATCAAGAGTTTATCCCATTTGATACAACAAATGTTTTGTTTATCTGTGGTGGTAGCTTTGAAGGAATTAGTGATGTTGTAAACTCAAGAATTGGTAAAAAATCAATTGGATTTAATGGTAAGAGTTACGAGAAAAAAGAAGAAAAAGAAGCATATAAAATGGTTACCCATGAAGATATTAAAAAGTATGGAATCATTCCTGAACTTGTTGGTAGATTACCAGTTATTGCAAGTTTAGAGATGCTTGAAGTAAAAGATTTAGTAAAGATTTTAAAAGAGCCAAAGAATGCTATTTTACGTCAATATCAAAAGATGTTTAAAATGGATGGAGTTACTTTAGAATTTGATGATGAAGCCATTACTGAGATTGCTGAAAAAGCTCATAAACAAGAGACTGGTGCTCGTGGCTTAAGAGCAATAATTGAAAATATTATGTTAGAAGTAATGTTTGATATTCCAGAACAAAAAGACTTATCAAAATGCATTATAACTAAAGATGTAGTCTTATCTGGTAAAGAACCAATTTTTGTAAAAAAGCATGCTAAAAGAGCATAGACCTTTAGTAGAGGAATAGAGTATGAAGTTTAGATTAGAATGTGTTGGGGAACAATTTTGTCAACTTTACTTTGGCTTTGATGCTAGTGAAGTTAATGATATGTTTGTAAGATATAATGAAGATGGTTCTTTAGATGAAGTAATAACTGATAAAATTATTGAGGCTATAGAAGATGTAATTGATGATAAATTTAATGAACTTGATGTGACTCCAGTTGGTCCAAGAAAAACATCAATCATTACGCGAGTTGAAAAAGATAAACCGCTTTTGGGTATTACTAAAACTTGTATTTTACCAGATGATATTAATATATCTTTGCCAACATTTATTCCAGAAGAGTTATACGAATTTAAAGTTGAAGAATCATCTATTGATAATTTTGTTCACAATGTTTTAATTGAAAATAATCTTTATGATTTGAAAGATATTAAAATAGTTGATGATGACTGTGTAGTTACTTATGATTTGCGTTATGTTAAAGATGATTTAATCATAAATGAAATTAAAGATCAAACTACAGATGTTGATGATGAAGATGACATTGATTTAGATAAGTTTATGGGAAAACGAATTAATAATGAAATTGTCATTGATAAAGATGAAGTAGATACAATTGCAAAGATAACAAGAATTCAAAAAAAGGTTCCGTATGAACTAACTAATGAAGTTGTTTCAAAATTAAGAATTGGTTCTAAAACTCCTAAAGGCTTTATTGAAAAAGTAAGGAATGTCTTAGAATTCCAAAAAGATATTCAAATTGCAATGTATTTTATTATTGAAAGTATTAGCAAAAGTGAACAAATAAAGTTTGATGATGTTGTGGTTAATTTCTTATTAGATTCATTTCCTGAAACTAATGAATGTGATAAAGATTTAGTAATCAACAGTAGTAAAAAGATGCTTATATGTGAATACTTAGTAAAAGTAGTAGAGCTAAAAACCGGAAGCGAAGGCATAATCAGTGAAGCACTACAAAAAAAGATTGATGAATCTTCAAGATTATTTTTCTTAGCTGATGGAAGAAGATCGCAATCTTTTTTAAGAACTTTATTTGAAGATCAAATAGATCAAATTAAAGTATTAGAATACTGTAAAGAATCAGGTTTAATTTCTAATATAAAATTATAAAAGCAAAGGGGTGAAAGCTATGTTTTCAAATACGACTATTGAACAAAGCGTTGTTCCTGCTATTGCCGTAAGAGGAATTGTCCCTCTTCCAAACAATGAGATTCGTTTAGAAGTAGGAAGAGTGGAAAGCATAGCGGCATTGAAGGTTGCAACTGAAACAAATAAATATTTAGCTTTATTTGTTCAAAAAAATCCAGCTGAAGAATTCCCTACTATAGATGGAGTATATAAAGAAGGTTTAATCGTCAAAGTATTATATGACATGGAGTCAAACGGCAATCATAAAATAAAGGTTTTAGGAATTGTTAGATGTGAATTCTTAGAACTAGTACAAGCAAGTCCATATTGGTTGGTTAATGTTGTATCAAAACCAATTGAAAATGGAGCAGCAGAAGATGAATTAGCTGTTGTTCGTGTCTTAATTAAAGAAATTGAAAATGGTGGCGTTAAATTATTTGAAGATAATCCTGAGTTAACTAAGACAGTTTCTCAAGGAGTTACGGCTGATAAATTAACTGATGTTTTGGCTTATAATTTAAAATTTGATTTGAATACAAAATTAAAATATCTACAAACTCCAAGTGTTACTAAACGTTTGAACTATATGGTAGCAGACATAGAAAAAGAAAAGTACATTTTGAAGTTAGAAGGAGATATTGAAAATGAAGTTAGAAAATCAATAAATGAAAGTCAAAAAGAATATTATCTTCGCGAGAAGATGCGTGTTATTCAAGATGAACTTGGTGATAAAGTTAAAAAAGAAACTGATATTGATGAGTTAAGAAAGAAAATATTAGATGCTAAAATGCCAAAATCAATGGAAGAAAAAGCCTTGAATGAACTTTCAAGATATTCATCTATGAGTTCTGCTAGTGCTGAAAGCTCTATTGTGAGAACATATTTAGACTTTATCATTAGTCTTCCTTGGAGTAAAGAATCAAAAGAATCAAAAGATATTAAAAAAGCTAAAGAACAACTTGATAAAGATCATTATGGCTTAGAAATTGTTAAAGAAAGAATCTTGGAATATTTAGCTGTAAGAATTATGACTCAAAAGAATCCACAAGCTATTTTATGCTTAGTAGGTCCTCCAGGAGTTGGTAAGACATCACTAGCTAAATCTATTGCCACAAGCCTAAATAAAAACTTTGTTAAACAATCTCTAGGTGGAATAAAAGATGAATCTGAAATAAGAGGTCATAGAAGAACTTATGTTGGGGCATTGCCTGGTAGAATATTACAAGGAATGCAAAGAGCACAAGTTATTAATCCTGTCTTCTTGTTAGATGAAGTAGACAAATTGTCAAGTGATTTTAGAGGTGATCCTGCTAGTGCTATGCTTGAAGTTTTAGATGGAGAGCAAAACCATGCTTTTAGTGATCACTACCTAGAAGAGCCATACGACTTAAGTCATGTTTTCTTCATTGCTACAGCAAACTACTTAGAGAACATTCCTGCTGCTCTTCGTGACAGAATGGAAATTGTTGAATTAAGCAGTTATACTGAATATGAAAAATTTGAAATTGCTAAACGTCATTTAATTGACAAGCAATTAGAAATACATGGTCTTAACAAATGTGATTTCACATTAACTGATGAAGCTTTATGGAGTATAATTAGAAACTATACTAAAGAAGCTGGTGTCAGAGAACTTGAAAGAAACATCGGAACTTTAATTAGAAAAGCTATTAAAGCAATCTTGATGGGGACTACAACTCACGCTGTAATTGATGAAAATAATCTTGAAGAATGGTTAGGAAAACCAAAATTCGTTTATAATAAGATTGATGATGTTGACCAAATTGGAGTCGTTACTGGACTTGCATACACTCAATATGGTGGAGACACTCTACCAGTTGAAGTTACTTATTACAAAGGACAAGGAAAACTTGTCTTAACAGGTAAACTTGGTGATGTCATGAAAGAATCTGCTCAAGCAGCTTTAAGTTATGTAAGAGCAAATGCTGTGAAATTTGGTATTGATCCTGATATGTTCAAAGAAAATGATATCCATGTTCATGTTCCAGAAGGTGCAGTTCCAAAAGATGGACCTTCAGCCGGTGTAACAATGGCAACAGCAATTATCTCTGCTCTTAGCCAACGCTATGCAAAACATAATGTTGGTATGACAGGTGAGATTACTCTAAGAGGTAGAGTACTTCCTATTGGGGGCCTAAGAGAAAAATCAATAGCTGCACACAGAAGTGGGCTAAAGACTATTTTAATACCTAAGGAAAACGTTAGAGATATCGATGAGATTCCTGAAGGCGTTAAGGATGAATTAGAGATTATCCCTGTTTCATCAATTGATGAAGTAGTAAAAAATGCTTTAGTATTTTAGAACTTAGGAGGCATAGTTTTTTATGCCTCCATATTTTTAAAAAAATATTGCATTTAGATAATAATTATGATATAATATGTATGTTAATCGTTATATATTATTATTTTGATTTATAAATGTGCATTTTGCACTATTAGGAGGAAAACAAATGACTGCTGTAGATATTTTATTATTAATTGTGTCTGTTTTATTAATTGCTATTATCGTATTACAAAAATCAAAAGAAGATGCAACTCAAGCATTCACTGGCGAAAAATCAGAACTATTTGCTAACAAAAAAGAAAGAGGAATTGAACTTTGGATTACTTATATTACAACTATCCTTTCAATAGCATTCTTTGTATTAGCAATTTGTGCTGCTTTCTTTGTAGATCGTTTAAAATAGTATGAAATAATAGACCTTTTAAGGTCTTTTTTTCAGCAAATTGGAAATAATAGAAATGAGGTGATTCAAGTGAAAAATGAAATTTTAGAAATTATTAATAATCCTGATTATCAACCACTAACATTTGAAGATTTCTTTTCTTTGCTTGAACTTGAAACCCTTAAAGATGGTGAACTTTTAAAGAAAACTTTAAATGAATTAGTAGAAGAAAATGTCTTATTTTTAAGTAAGAAAAAAACAAGATATATTCTTCCTAAAGACTTAGGATACTACAAAGGTAAAATATCAATAAAAAATCCTAACTATGGATTTATTATTAGTGATGATTTTGAAAATGATTTATATGTATCAAAACATGACTTTTTAGGTGCATATGATAAAGATATAGTATTATTCAAGATTAATAAAAAAAGTTTTCGAAAAGGAAAAAGTAAAGATGAAGCAAGTGTTGTTAAAATACTAAAAAGAAGTATTGAAACACTTGTAGGTAGCATAAAAAAAGATAAGAAACGTGACTCATACTACTTAGAGACCGATAATAAAGATATTAATGTAAAAGTAAAAGTTAATAACTTAAATGGTAGTAAAGTAGATGATATTGTTAGTTTAAAAATAACTAATTATAACTATGATTATTTTGAAGGAGATGTGAATGTTGTAATTGGTTCTAGTAAAGATATTGGTGTTGATATTTTAAGTTTAGCTGTTGAATATGGATTTAGTATTAAATTTAATGATAATACTATCTATGAAGTTAATCATATTGATAGTGATATTTCAAAAGAGACAAAAAGAAGAAGAAATTCATTTGATAAAGCAATATACACTATTGATGGTGATGATTCAAAAGACTTAGATGATGCTGTATCAATTAAAAAACTTGATAATGGTAATTACTTTTTAGGCGTATACATTGCTGATGTTAGCTACTACGTAAAAGAAGACTCATACCTTGATAAAGAAGCATATAGTAGAGGAACAAGTCTATACCTAGCTGATAGAGTTATACCAATGCTACCTGTTAGATTAAGTAATGATTTGTGTTCATTAAATCCCAATGAAGAAAAACTAGCACAAGGCTTAGAAATGATAGTTGATAGTCAAGGTAAAGTTATAGAGTCAGAACTATTTGAAACAGTAATCAAAACTAAGAAAAGATTAACATATAATAAATGTAATGAAGTTTTAGAAACTAAAGATTGTAAGAGTGATAAAGAATATTTAGAGGTACTTCCTGATTTAGAAATAATGAATGAACTTGCTTTAATTTTGCAACAAAAAAATACCAAAAGAGGAGCACTTGACTTTGATGTTCCGGAAGGAAAAATAATTGTTGATGAAGAAGGAAAAGCCATAGATGTTAAACTAATAAAAAGAGGTGTAAGCGAAAGAATCATAGAATCTTTTATGATACTTGCTAATGAAACAGTAGCTGAAACTATTGAAAGAATGGATTTACCGTTTATCTATCGTGTTCATGATAAACCAGATCCAATAAAGCTTCAAGACCTTAAAGTCTTATCTCAAGCCTTAGGATATTCATTAAGAGCAGGATACTCAACAGAAATACAAAAGTTTTTAACTAGTATTAAAGAAGAGGATGATTTCTTAAAAACACTTGTTTTAAGACTAATGTCAAAAGCAATATATAGTGAAGAAAACATTGGACATTTTGGACTTGGTAGTATGTCATATACTCATTTTACTTCTCCTATTAGAAGATATCCTGATTTAGTTGTTCATAGATTAATTAGAAAATATATCTTTGATGGAGATATAAATGCCAGTGAGTTTAACGCTCTAACAAATAAAATTAGTGATATCGCTATTCAATCAAGTAAGAAAGAACGTGCAAGTATTCAATGTGAATATGATGTTGAAGATATGAAAAAAGCTGAATATATGAGTAATTTTATTGGTCAGACATTTGAAGGAAAGATTTCTTCAATTACTAATTTTGGTATGTTTGTAACTTTACCAAATACAGTTGAAGGATTAGTTAGACTAAAAGATATGACTGATGATTACTATATGTTTAATCCTACTTTATATACTTTGATTGGTGAAAAGACAAGAAGAAAATATCGCATTGGTGATAGTGTGTTAGTTAAACTTACTAAATCAGATAAAAAAGTTCGTGAAATTGATTTCAAATTGGTGTATAATAAAGATAAGCAGGAAAAAGAACATGGAAAATTCAAAAAAAATAATCGCTAGAAATAAAAAAGCATCACATGAATACTTTATATTAGATACATTAGAATGTGGAATTGTTTTAACCGGAACAGAGATTAAATCAATTCGTATGGGAAAAGTATCAATACAAGATGCATATTGTCAGGTTAAAAACAATACTTTGAATATATATAACATGCATATTGCTAAATATGATTTAGGTAATATATTTAACCATCAAGAAACTAGAGATAGAGTGCTTTTAGCTCATAAAAAAGAGATTAGAAAGTTAGCTCAAAAAACTGTTTTAGAAGGATTAACTATAGTTCCTTTAACTGTTTACTTATCAACTGGTTTAGTTAAAATTGAAATTGCTCTTTGCAAGGGTAAGAAAAACTATGATAAGCGGGAAGACCTTAAAAAAGAAGCAATTAAAAAAGATGTAAAAAAGGTAATGAAAAATAATTATTAGCAAACATTATATGTTTGCTTTATACATGGGCTAGTTTATGGATTCGATTGGCTATATGACGTTTAGTAAGCATGCCGTGGTTGTGCACGTAAAAACACCGAGGTTTTTAAAATAACCGGAAATCAAAATTTTGCATTTGCTGCTTAATTAACTAGCAGCGTCCAATGGGAAGCCGACCTTCAGGGCATCCCTGTCGGACTTCAGATACTGCAGGTTGTATGTTTAGAATGCCTTGGCTAAATGTATGAAATCTAAAGGATAGGCGTTAATAGATTGCTTGTTTCATATTAACGTACGAACTAAAGATAATAAGATAAGCATGTAGAAATCTGAATAGATTGTAGTTAAGACCCGGGTTCAAATCCCGGCTAGTCCACCATTAGAAAGATACTCACCATAATTGATTAAATTATGGTGTTTTTTTCATTTTTAGGGCATTTTTGATAGAATTTATAGAGTTTCTAGCTATATTTTTCTTATCTTTAATACTCTGAAATATTAAATTAATCATTTTTATATAGTTCAATCTAGCCAAACCCCTTCGGGTGATTTGAACTAAAACGGACTCGAAAAAAGCCTTAAGAATCTAGAATTTAGAAACTTAAGGCCTTTTTTTATTTGTTTATAATTATTCCGTATTTAGTTTTAAATGTTGTCTTTCTAACTACGTATTCATGTTCTGAGTTATAAAGAAGCGTTGGAGACTTAGGTATATTATCATCCAGAGGCTTTCCTATAACTAAGTATATTAATTTTTGATTAACTATGACACAGTTAGAAAATAATTCTTTGAAGTTTGAGTTTTCTATTAGATCAGGTTCTGTGACTGAACCATTAAGAAGTTTAATAATAGCGCTAGCTTTATCTTCAGAATTTTCAATTTCCACTAATCTCATAACCAGAGCATTTTTCTTAATTGATTCATCGATTGCTTTTGAAAGATATTCGGCCGCAGTCATTCTTAAGAAGGTATCTTCTGAATTAACATTGTATCTATATTTCTGACTTAGTGAATTGATATTATTCGTTAACTCATCTATTTCATTTTTAATTGATAATTCATCATTTGATTTAAAGAAGGAAATCAATAGCTTTTTAAACCCTAGAATATCCTTTTTTAGTGTGGTTATGAGTGTAGCGATAATTTTATTTAATTCCTCTACCTTATATGCCTCAGATTGACAGGTCTTACATTCTTAAAGAATAAAGGTATTGTTAATCCAACTGAACGAGATCTGAACACTTATAGAGATGAACTAGAAGAAAAGGTATCTTCAGCTTCACTTCAAAAGTAGTGGTTTTACTAAGAAGGTTTTATATCTGGTGTGAAGAGATGGATTATTATCCTAATATTGCAAGACATCTTAAAGGTGCGACAATATCACCAACATTTCAAAGGGAAGCACTAGATGTAGATCAGGTAAAAAGACTCTTAAGAAAAGCGGAAAAGTTATCGACTAAATCAATAAAACATTTTAGAGATTACGTAATAGTTAGATTAATAATTACTACAGGACTAAGAACGGTAGAAATCTCTAGAGCCAATGTAGAAGACTTAACCAAAGTGAATGGTTGTAATGTTTTATATATTCAGGGAAAAGGGCGTGATGATAAAGCTGAATATGTAAAGTTGCCGGATAATGTAAAGATTTTAGTAGATGAGTATTTAATGAAACGAAACAGTAACAGTGATGCTCTTTTTTTATCGCATTCAAATTCTAAAAAGGATGAAAGAATAACACCTCGTGCAGTTACAATCGCAGTTAAATCCTTATTAAGTTTAATAGGACTTGATGATAAGAAATATACAGCCCATTCATTAAGACATACATGCGCTACTTTAGCTTTAAAGAATGGATCATCTATTCAAGAGGTCCAAGCGCTACTTCGTCATAAGTCTATAAACACAACGACAATATACTTACATAATATCAATAGAGAATCTAATAATACAGAATTTATTGTTGATTCTATTTTGCCAAAGGTCAAAAAATAGGATTCAAATAAGCGTGACAGCTTTTGGCCTTATCAAGAAAAAGTGAGGAAAAAAATAAATATGGAAAATAAAAATGGTTTAACAACATTTGAAAGTGCAGCATTTGGTAATTTAAGAACTGCACTTGATGAAAAGAATAATCCTTTATTTTGTTTAAAGGATGCATGCTCTATCTTAGAGATTAAAAATCCTAGTGATGTAAAGAAAAGACTCGATTCAAAAGGAATCATAAAACTAGATAATCCTGAATCTAAGAAGGCAGGGAAACTCTTATTTGTTAGTGAAGGTAATCTCTATAGATTAATCTTTCAATCTAGAAAAGAAGAAGCTGAAGGCTTTGTTTCCTGGGTTGTTGAAGAAGTACTACCAGAAATAAGAAAACATGGTAGATATGATGTAAAGCTACTTGTTGGTAACGAAACTAACGCTATGGCCTTTTTAGATGAATATCATGCACTTAAGACTAGAAATCTAATTCTTACTGCAGAAATAGAAGAAAGTAAGGAAATGAAGAATTACATTAAGCGTAATCTAGATTCTGGTGTTTTAAAGGATATTTATGATGTTCCTAAAATTATAGGTATCAACCTAGCTACTAGCGAGGTCTTTAAGATATTAAGAGCTAAAAACATTTTAAAAGAAGATAATATGCCTTATCAGGCCTTTGTAGATAAAGGTTGTTTTAGAATTGATGAACATAAGTATGTAGATAAGACTGGCGCTACTAATGTGTGCTATAGAACTTATTGTTATAAATCCGGAATCAATTTAATTAAGAAAACATTAGAAGATTATGCAGGAGGAAAGAATAATGGATAATGTCACTGAAGCTGAACTAGAAGCCAAACAAAGAAAATATTTCACTATTGCACAGGTAGCAGAACTTTACCAAGTATCAGAAAGGACTATTAAACAATTAGTAAGAGACAAGAAACTAGGCTGTTTCTATATAGGAAAACAAATCAGATTTAATGAAGAACACTTAAAGGAATATGAAAGAAAATTCACAAATCCTGAAGCGTAAATAATCCTAGTTATTTTACTCTCGAAATGGAATAAAAAAGAAACTAAAGGAAAAAGCATACTAAAACCTGTCGTTTTAGTGCAAATTTTATATTTTTAAAAATAGGAGGTGAAACATGGCTAGACTTCCAAAACAGGGACTTGATTACTTCCCTTTAGATGTGGATTTTGAATCTGATCCAAAGCTTAGAAAATTAGTAAGAGCTCATGGCAGTGAAGGAATCCTCGTCTATATAGAATTTTTATGTATAGTTTATAAGAATGGATACTATGTGGAGTCCGATCTAGAATCACTAGCTGAAGACATCTGGTATCGCATTAATTTGAAGTGTGGTGAATTTGACACAGAAGCTGTTTTAGCAATTCTCAAGATGATGGTTGATTTAAATATAATCGATATAAAGAATTTATATGAGCATAAGGTAATCACATCAAGAGCGGTGCAGAAACAGTTTCTGGCCTGCACCATGAGACGTAAGAAGCAGGAGAGACCTTATTGGATATTAACTCCTGAAGATGAAGAATGTATAAGAGGTATTTATGTTAACAAAAATGGAATTAATGTTGACATAAATAATGATAATGAATCAACTGATGAAACAAGAATTAATGTTAACAATAATTTAATTAATGTCGACAATAATTCTATAAATGCTGACAATAACTCAATTTATGTATGCAAAAGTACACAAAGTAAAAGTAAAAGAAAAAAGAAAGAAGATAAAGAGGATAAATATGATAAAAGGAACGTTCCGTTCTATCTTTCGTATTACACAAAATGTTTAATTGATGATCATCTGATTTCTGTTTATGATATTGACCTCTATAAGTTTGAGCAGCTATTTCAGGATGCTAAAAGGGATTATGAATTTGAGCTGCTTCAAAGGGTATTTAGGTATACCAGAGATTATGTAAGAAAGCATAAGCATGAAATAGCAGATCTTTATGGTTACTTTAAAGCAGCATTTAATGCAAATATAAAACAAATGGATGGTTATGAAGAAAGGATGACTGATTGGGGTAAAAGACTAGATGAAATACTAGCTCAATTCAAAGATGGTTAAGAATAAAAAAATTAATCATCGATGGAAAAAAAAGATGGACGTATTCGATGGAAATCGAAGGCAACATATGATATAATATATTCGAGTTTTTATGGAGGTAGTTCTATGTCATTTAGAATTAACAATCGAAGATACACAGGAAGCAAATATAAAATCACCCCATGGATACGTGGTATTGTTTCTAAAGAGTGTCCTAATTGTAAATCATTTTGTGATTTGTTTGCTGGTACTGGTGTAGTAACTGATGAATTTATAAATGATTTTTCAACTTTTTATATTAATGACTTTTTGTATTCTAATGAGGTGATTTACAAAGCTTTTTATAAGAAGGAAGAATATGATTTATCAAAGATAACAAAGTTTTATCAAAAATATAAAAATATTAATCCGCAGGATATTTCGGATAATTATGTTTCAATAAATTTTGGTAACAAATTTTTTGAATATAATGATGCAAAAGTAATAGGGTTTATAAGACAGGATATCGAAGATTCTCGTAATGAATTGAATGATAGAGAATACTGTATTCTACTTACATCACTTTTATATTCATTTGATAGATGTGCTAATACTGTTGGCCATTATGAAGCTTACAGAAAAAATGTTTCATTAAAAAGTTCATTCTCATATGAATTGATTAATCCAGTTATAAAATCTAATGACGATGTAAGAAATATTTTTATTACTAGAAAAGATTCTAATCAATTGGCAAAAGAGGTAGAATGCGATTTGGTATATATTGATCCACCATATTCGTCTAGACAATATAGTAGATTTTATCATGTTTTAGAAACCATTGTTAAATGGGATAAACCAGAATTATTGTGAATTTAATGTAACTGGATCTAAGGTTTATATTACTATTAAAGCATTCAAGGATAATAAAGAAATAATTGAAAAGCTTAAAACTAAGGCGGAAGCTTTAGAAGCTGAAGATGTTGATTTTAATACTTGGTGGCATATTAAATCTTATAAAGTAAACTTTGGTAATATCAATAATGCAGAAGATAAAGCAACTGAACTAAAGAATCAATTACTAGAGATTAAAAATAAAATAGATGAATTTGCTAGCAAATTAAAACTAGTTATTTAACTGCAAATAATGTTAGTGATTTGTATCTAGATTACTTTTATATGCAATATTTGTAATTGCAATACTTAAGTAGAAGGGAGTGATGATTATGGATTGGTTAGCTTTTGCTGGCAGTATATTAGGAGGCCTCATTGGAGGATTGTTTACTTATTTTGGAGTCAGATTAACTTTAAAACATGAAAGAGAAAAAGAAAAGAATGAACAATTATTGAAGGCTGATGCTGAAAAACCAAGATTGGAAATAATTAAATATCAAGATTTTGAAGCAACTAAAAGCAATAAAAAAGTGAATAATGATTGCAATGTGTTGATGCTTAATATCACTAATTTTATTGATGATAATGGTCGAGCAAGATTCTTTTATGATGAAAAAGCATTAAAAGATGACAATTTAGATTTCGTGGAATATGAATTGAAGAACACTGGTCTTACTGAAATTGCAGATATATGTATCACTGGTAATTTGCCAAAAAATCTTTCTTTAGTTGAATTAGAAAGAAAAGAGTTTTATATTACCGAGAATTTATTAAATTACGAAGTTTGGTCTCATAAGAGATATATAAAACCAGGTCAAACATTAAAATTAAGAATCTACTATATAAAAGAACAAGTAATGATTTCTAATCTGGGTACGCCAATATTAACTATATGGTTAAATGATGTTAATGGAAGATTTTGGTCTCAATTACTAGCTAGTCCATCTCCACAAATCGAAATTTCTCATTATAGAAAGTATAGCGATTTTAGAGATAGTATTAATATAGACACAGCAATTGAATGCTTTAAAAATCCTTATTTATGGTAATGATTAAATAACAATTAAATGAAAAAGTGAGGTGTACAAAAATGAGCAGACCAAAGGAAAATGATTTTTCTGATAAAATAAAGAACTTAGCTGGAAGAAGTGTAGGTTTTAGATGCTGCTTCCCAGATTGTAATAGACTTTTAGTAAGTCGAAAAAAGAACTCAAGTGAATTAATTAATCTTGCTGAATATGCTCATATTGCTGCTGCATCTCCAGGTGGACCAAGATATGATCCAAATTTATCTTCAGATGAAATAAAAAGTTATGATAACTGCATAGTTATGTGTGGCGTTCATCATCATTTAATAGACAACGATCCAAGTGAATATACTACCAATAAGTTGAAAGAGTGGAAGTTTATTGCGGAGGAAAGAACTAGACAAGAAGCTCTTAATCCTAAAAATATAGATAGTGGCGAGGAACTTGAAGCATTGTTTATGTCCCTATTAAAAACAGGCGATTTTGATATTATAAGTACGAAAATAAATGATTTTAAAGATATTCAAAATCACAATTTAAACGAAATAATTATAAGATACAGAATAATTTTAGCCTGTATATTTAGAAAAGAATGCCATGATGATATCAAATCATATATTGAACTCGGTTATAAGAATATAGATGATATTGTTTTAACTTTAATAGAATTTGACAATAAAAAAGAAATCGAAAGTCTTATTGATTTAATTATAAGCGACGATCTAAAGTATGTTGCTCAGCAGGTCGTAAAAAGTAAAACAGAGGATTTGATTAAAAATCAAGATATATCAGCAAAATTAAAGTCATTTAAACCTGGAATTCAAATAAAATTCATAATGAATTATATATTTAGTTCATCATCTCAATTTTGTTATATATATGACAAAAATGGAAATAAATTGGAATTTTGTGAAGATGATTATTACTATGAATTCATTTCTTTTATTTTAAAATTACGAGAAAAATGTCTGATTACCGCCGATGTTCTTTCAAAAGACAATGTAATTAATGATATTTCCAAATATATAAATATGATTGATAAATATAATAGTGATATCAAACAAAATATCTATAAGTTTATATTGATTTATTTGGCAATAGCAAATAGCGAAATGTTTGAATATTATTATAATAGACTCTCAAAGGAAGAACAGGCAAAAAAAGAAATTGCTGACATATATTATGGTTTTATGATAGAGAAAAAATGTCCTATATTAGTCGATGAGATACTTGATTATTCGACTAGAGTAGATGATTATAAATCTCTAGTGGCTTTTTTAGCAAATAATCCTTCGATTACAAGAGATTTTTTAGATGAACATAAA
Organism: Mollicutes bacterium Phil14; assembly: GCA_001940985.1. Classification (GTDB taxonomy): domain Bacteria; phylum Bacillota_I; class Bacilli_A; order ML615J-28; family CAG-698; genus Tener-01. The sequence continues at coordinate 14,696 of MSHB01000007.1, read as the reverse complement.
TATCTTTTGAAGAAGGATTCAGCTTTTCTTATGTTGTATAGAAGATATATTGAAAAGAATGAATTCACTAATGAATTAAAAAAATATAAAGAACTATATTCAGAAGATTTTTTATATAATTGCTTATGTTGGAATTATAATCCCGATGATGATAATCTAAAAAAATGGTGCATTACTCATGAGGATAAATTATCAAATTTTAGTGTTGAAATCTATTTGGCTAATTTAATAATGGCACATGAAAACGAACGTTTTTTTGAAACGATAAAACGAATAAGGGATGTTGATTTAAAAGCTAATTATATATTAATGTTTCATCATTATAATCAAAATAGTCATCAATACGACGACATATTACTGAATGAATATAATGCCATCAATAATTCAAAAACTATTTTAGGGATTAATCATAATTTAGCAATTATAAATTGGAACAAATGTGAATATGAGAAGGCATTTGAAAATTTATATTATGAAATTGACACTTTTAATAATCCTGGTTCTTTGCAGTTGTTATTTAATTATAGATTAGAAAAAGAAAGATACATTAAGGATAAATACTTTGAAAAAGCATTGCTATCTAAAAATTATTATGAATTAGTTTATGTCGCAGAAGTTTATTATCATAACAATGAGTTAGAAAACGCACTAGATTTTTATGAAAAGGCATTAATTACTGGAGTAAATAATTCAGGTTGCTTATTTAAGATATTCGAATTAACTAATAAAAATACGACTAAAACATGTAGTGAAGTAAATGATAATACTGCTGTAACAATAAGTAGTTATAATGATAAAAAAATAATTGTATTTCATAAAAAAAGTATTTTTGATGGATTTAGTAATAACAATACTGAGTGGATTGATGCATGTTTATATTGTGAACCATATTGTGATTATATGTATTGCTCTGTAGGAGATATTATTACATATAATGGAAAAGAATATAAGATAGATTTAATTGAAGATATGTATTCGTACTATTCAAAATTATTTTTAAGAGAACTCACATTAAACCCAAGTACAATAACGATTGGTGGGCCTATTGATGATGCTGTTAAAAAAATAAAGGACATTACAAAACAGAGATATGATTATAGGAAAAGGATGAATGATCAGTATTTGTCGATTAAGGATAAGTTGCCACTTTCAATTTCATCTAAAATATTCTTTGAAAATAAACTGTTTTATAATTTAATGTTCTTACTAAGAGAATCATCTAATAAACTTATAAACAATCTTAAAATCTTAAATGGTGAAATAAGTAATATAAATTTATTGTTTTATTATGATGCCTTATTTGTGCTATTTAACATTTATGAGAAAATTCATTTTGAAATTAAAGATAATTTTTGTATTTCTGATTATATTAAAAATAGAATTATCAATGAGATTAATAACGAGTTAAATGATATTAATTTAAATGATGGCTCTTTAAGCATGGATTCTACAGGTAAAATGGTTTTATATGGAAAAAACAATTATACGAAAAAACAAGATTCAAAATATTTAGTACACTTCAAAGAATTTATTAATAAATTTAAAGAGGTAAAGTCTAAAGCTTACTATTTAATGCTAAATGAAGAAAAACTTGAATTCGATGATTTCAAGATGGAAGATGAAAAGAGTATTTTATCTATAGCTGATGGTAATGAAAAGTATATTATAATATCTGAAAATAGCATGCTTAATTATCTATGTGATGCAAAAAGCATCGCCAATGTAGGAATAACACAAATTATTGGACAAATGATTCCTACAGAAAAAGTTTTTGAGGCGGCAATCATGCTCAAAAATATGAATTATAATAATTATTACACATATAATATGTACCTATCAACACGCAATAATGACATGAAAGACTTTTTAAACAAGACATTTGACAGTGATGCTGATAATTATAAACATAGTGCAATATTACAGGCGGTACTACATGAATTATATATTTCAAAAACTATGGATTTAAATAAAGATTTTCAGTTGCTTAATTATTTGCTTAGCAAAAAAGGGAATCAGTAAGAAAATTAACCTCAAATAATTGTAGTGATTTTATTCTTAAACTTGCATTTAGTGGAAACTAATGGAATAGGTATGTTAAAACCTGTTTTTTAGGTGAAAAAATGACATTAGCAAATTTAAGGTCAAATAACTGTAGAGTTATTGTACATTCAGTAAATTGATAAAATAACTCTTTTGTTATATAATTATTCCGATAATCTGAAGTACCAGAAAGTTGAGGAAGGGCTCAAAGGAGGTACTTGTGTATGGATTATCAAAAAGCCATATTAGATAAAGAAGCAACAAGTATTAGACTTAGGTCCCTTAGAATCAAAGCTAATCTAACACATGATAGACTAGCTGCATTACTTCAACTAAACACACCTCGTGTGATTTATGATTGGGAATGTGCAAAGAAGATGCCTAATGTTGAAAACTTGTATAATCTGGCTCTAATATTTAATATGAAAATGGAGGATTTACTTGTAACCAAGTAGATCCTTCTTTTTATTTTTGAACTATAGTACATTTTTCATATTTGACACATCTGTTATAATAATGACGAAAACTGTAAATGTGTCCTAGATATTGAAATAAATTTCAATAATATGATATAATTATAGTTAGATACAAATGCATGTTCTGAAACTGTGGAGTAAGAACTTTACCTATATGGAATGTTGGAGCGAATCTTATGGTTGGGATATACCATATGAGGAGTAAACCAATAGTTAAAAGCTAAATTTCAAGAGTGGTATTGCGTGTCTAAACAAAATAACATAATAAAAGGAAGAATGTTATTGAAGTGGCGATAGGCTAATACCTATCGTCACTTTTTTGTATATAAGGAGGTGTCAATAACATGAAAAAGAAAAGCAAAGTCATCGGTAAAAACTACGATAAATTAGAAAAAGATAATAAATGCGATCAGATTGATTATTATGGCCTTATTGCTAAAGATGGCAGAATTAAAATTGACACAAAGAGATATAAAAAATTCTTTACTATTCCTGATACTAAAATAGAAATAAGACAATCTGTTTATTACCTTCCAACAAAGCAACATAGATCCGATTATAAATGTAATTGGTTCAGAGATTTGTTAGCAGGTTATAAACAATTATGGTTTAGAGAATATAAAAGCTTTATTGATAGTATTAAAACACCAAAGCAAGTAGAAGACAGTGCGAGATTAGATTATTTAGCTGATGGTGTTCTTGAGTACGATGAAGCTAATGCAAAAGCATTTATTGCAGGTATGAAAAGAAGTGCGGATTATAAAGTAATTATTAAATCTTTATATGCTCAATTCTTTCATCAATTAATGTCTAGCATTGATGCGTTATGTTTAAAGATGTTAACTGCCTGTGGTTATAAAGAAGAAGATTATACTAAGAAACAATTTGATATTTATATTCAAGGTCTTCAGGGTGATAATGCATTATCATTTAGACAATATGATAATTACAAATTATATGATAGAGCATTTACCGTTTGGAACTTCCTTAAACATAACTCTCTTAGATCATATAAGATCTTGAAGCAATGGTATCCTAAAATGGTATGGGACCCAGAAGAAAAATATCAAAATGGTGAATCTGCACTTTCTGTTGTTAAACTAGATGAAAAATTCATCTTAGATTGTTTAGATAACTTACATTTATTCTTTGATGAATTATGTGCGAGAGCATTTGGTGAAAATGCAGCTGATGCACAATGGGATTATGATGATTACTTCTTAGACGTCGTACAAGATGAAATAGATGTTATTGTTAATCCACTAGATATATAGGAGGACAAAAGAATGGCATATATATTTTTATCTTTTAGTGAACATTTAAATAGAGGAGCAAACTCAAAAAATGATTTTTATAATTTATCATTAAACGAACAATTTGAATTGCTTCAAAGAAGAATCCCATTGGAAAGACAAGTAACTAATTTTAATACTTTTATTGAAACATGTTTCCCTACTAACTTTAATAAGAAATATTATATTTCTTGCCCTAATTTCTTAAGAGAGAAACATCAAGTAGCAGAAGACAAACCATCTTTTTTAAATAATGTAGTTATTCGACCAGAATTAACTTTATCAATGAAAAGAGTTCTACCTGACAATCAAAACATCATCTTGATTGGTGATATTTATGAAGGTGGAAAATTAAAAATGTTACAGATTAAGGGATTACAATTAATTGATGATTCAATGGAATCTCCATATGATGTAAGAGTGGATGATTATTCGGTTTGTAATTCATTTGAACGAGGATATTGGAGTATAAATCATGTTGATTACAATGATACATTTTTTACACCTAACAACATTAAAACGATTATAGATAATTGCTGGACTGTTGAACATCCAGAGGAAATTAGAAAAACATATGAAGTTTGGAACAAGTATATTGAATTTAGAAAATACTATCTTCAAGAACAATCAAAACGTAATTTCAAATTAGATAGAGTTATGTTTGTTGAAGCATATGCTGTAAATAGAAAAGACTATAAAAAGAATGCTTCAATTTATGATGAATATCTTCTTGATGGACGAGATGAGTTTAAATGGTGAGATATGATTGTTTTATCTGGAAAGATAGAAGATGCTGAAGAATTCCCACTTATTAGATTAGATATTGAAAGAAATAGAAAAGCGTTTAATGAAGCTAAAGTTACAAAACGTGGAAAATTAGTTAATGAAGAAGAACGTAAGATTCGTTCATTATCTAGTGATAATGTATTTATTACTGCTATTGATCCTGAAAGCAAATCACAGCATAACGATAAACAGGTTACTTTTGGTGAATTATTAAATGCTGGCTATGCATTAGGTGATAGATTTAAAATAGTTTCTTATGATATCGAACCTACTGATCATTTAGAAGAATTAGATCTAGTATATACAAGAGATATTGATAAATCATATAAAAATATAGATGCTAAGTTTGAAAAGATTATTAAAGAAGAAGTAAAACAAGCTGTTAATTTATATGAAAAAGAACTAAATAAACAGGCTAAAGAAAGAATAGATTCATATAAAAAAGAATTAGATAGTTCTTTAGAACAAGATGTTTTAGAAAATAAAGATAAAAATATTATTAGTTTAATTGATAAAAAGAAAAAAGAAATCGAAACTAATATTAAAAAGAATAATAAACAAGATAAAAAAGAAAAAAACAATGAATATGCTTCAAGAATAAAAGTATTAATTGAAGAAGAATGTTCAAAAATTGATGTCAAGTCATATTATGTTGAAAGAAACTCTAAATTATTACAAGACAATGTTAATAAGAATGAAGCTGAATTAAAAAGATTATTGGCACAGTACGAGATTAAAAAGAATTCTGAAATTACTAATAAATATAAAGATGATGTTAGAAATGAAAAGATTAAATCAAAAGAAGAACTTGATGCTAAGTTAAAATCTGATAAAGAAAAAGCAATTGAAGAAGAAACAATTATTAGATTCTCATTATATTTTAGATTAGGCGATTCTAATAATGTTATTTCCGATAAGCAAAAAAAGGCTGTAGATTCTTGTGAATATATTGTTTACGATAATCGTGCTGAAAAGGCAAAGATATCAAGACAAGAAGCAGCTTTAGATAATTTCTATTCTGGATATGTTAAGAATCCATATCTTTCAACATATCTTTTTAATCCTGAAGAATTAGACACTGTTAAAGCTGAACCTAGTGATTGGATATGGTATTTAGATTCTCTTAATGAAAAGCAAAAAGAGGCTGTAAGAAAAGCAGTTTCAAGTAACGGTATATTCTTACTTCAAGGTCCTCCAGGAACTGGTAAAACACAAGTAATTGCTGAAACAGTAGCTCAGCTAATTAAAAAAGGTAAGAAGGTATTAATTTCATCAGAAACTCATAAGGCAATTGATAATGTATTTGAAAGATTACCTAAGATTGCTGAAATTGTACCTATTAGATTAATTCCTTCCAATAATGATAAAAAGAAAGAAAACGAATATGATCCAAAATTCCTAGTGGATAATTTCTATTTAAATATTTCTTCTAATATGAAGAAAGCTGTTAATAGATATAAGAATTTTGAAAAGAACAAAATAGAATTTGCTGAAAACTTTGATAAATTAAAGTTGGCAAAAGCCAAAATAGAAAAATCTCAAAAGGTTTTAGATAAGGCTAACGAAGAAATCAAAAAGTTTGAAGACAATGCTAAAGACATTAATTCTAAGATATCAGTATTAAATGATAAAAAGGACTTGGTCAGAATTGATATTGATATCTTAAGAAGAACTAAACGTCATATTGAAAATGACAATTTGAGACCTGATGAAGATGTAAAGGTTGACTTGATTGTTGATGTAAGAAAGAAACTAGAACCTTTATTTGAAAAAGATGTTTATATCGATGATGATTTAGGCCAATTATTTAATGATATTTTTGATTTAAGTAGAAAACAACTTGACGTGCATAGTAAAAAATTATAAAGTTGTTAATGATGTGAAGAATTATAAACAAACTATTTAAATATATATTAGAAAATTACAGTGATAGAAGTGAAAAATTGGATTTATCTATTAAATTATATAAATCATTAACAAAAGCGCTTCGAAACAAAAATATGATATAATTTGGGAATGAGCGAATTTGTTGTTAAGAGAGTAATAGAGTAAGATTTTAGAAAAAGTATATTTTAAATAGTAATATATTAATAAATTGATTTTAAAAAATAAAATGATATAATTTAATAAATATTGTTATTATTGAAATGGGTATTTAGAAAGAGGTGTTTTATGAAAGGTGCAGTAAAAGCATTTGTCGAAAGTCGACAAAATAGAAATGGTATGTTTTTAATTGATATGCCAACAGGAACTGGGAAAACATACGGAACAATTAACATTTTAGAAGATTATATTAAAGGAAAATCTTTTACAGATATTCCTAAAATATTTTATATTACACCATTAATTAAAAATATTGATGAAGTAATAGAAGACTTAAAGAAGAGATTTAAGAATGATTTAGAGTTGTTTAATAGTTCTGTTTTGAAACTGCCAGCAAATTATGAATGTGTAGTAGAGCATTTGGAAGAAGTAGACAATGAAATTCCACAAACTATTAAAAGAAAAAACTCGTATACATCATTATTAAATCAAGTTATATTATATAATAAATTGCGTAAGGAAAACTTTTCTGAAAGCAATTTATCAAGTATTTTAAATGAAATTAGAACAACATATGAACCAGAATTTCGTTTAGATTTAAAGAATGAAATAAATAATAATTTAAAAACCGAAAAAGAAAGAATTAGTAGATTAAATCAAAAAGAATATATATGGGTTAAAAAACTTTATCCATCTTGTTTAACTAAAGATAGAAAAATCATTTTTATGACAGTAAGTAAATTTGTATCAGTTAATGATCCAATTATTAATAAGCCTTATAGATTTGCTTCGAATTCAATTATTGATAAGTCAATAGTTTTTATTGATGAATTTGATGCTACAAAAGATGTTGTATTAAATCAAGATATTCAAAATTGTTGTGATTTTAAAATAGATTTATATAGTATGTTTTTTAGTATTGCTAGTTCATTAAATAGTAGAAAGTTTGAAAAATCATTTTTTGGTGGATCATTAGATGAAAATGATGATAAAAGTTCAATTTCTAGTTTTAACAAAATGAAAAAGGTTGTTCTAGACGCATATGATAATTTTAACTTAATGTATTCATTTAAACTAGAGAAAGAAGAAGATGGAGATAGATATTTTTTATTTGATGATTTTACATTGCATACGATTTCTACTGGTAAGAATAAAAAAATATATGTTAAGTCATCAGAGGAAGTAAGTCAAAATATTATTAAGTTTACTGATAAAGATAATGATTTAATAAGTTTTTATTCGGTTATTTCAACAATTAAAGGCGCAACTACATATTTTTTAAATTGTTGCGCAATGCTAGCAAGAAATTATTTAAACTATCATAATCAAATAGCTATTAAAAACAAGCAAGAATTGATGGAAATAGATCAGGCTGTTTCTAGTATTCTAGATCCGTTTAACCTAGATTCTAATGTTGCTAAAACTGTATCTAGAATTATAATTAATGATTATTCTTTACATAATAGTAATAGAAAAAAAGATACTTTAGATACTGATTTTTATGTTAATGGATTTAGATATTATGATTTTAAAGATGATATGTCTCATGATACTTCTACGAAAATTTCAATGTGTTATTTAGATAACACTCCAGAAGGGTTTTTGCTGGCATTATCAAATAGGGCTATGATAGTAGGCTTATCTGCCACAGCAAGCATTGATACTGTTACAGGAAACTATAATTTGGCATATTTAAAAGAACAATTAAAAGAATCTTTTTATATAATGCCTACTGAAGATAGAAATAGAATAAATGATAATATTAATAAAAGAATTAATCACGATAAAAAAATTTCTGTTCATCAATTAGTAGCAAATTGTGAAGAACCATTAGAATTTGCAAATTTAGTATTTAAAAACGATGATTATAAAAAATTTTTTAAACAACTTTTAGATACTTCAAGAATTATTGGTTGTGATAAAGAAGAAAAGAGAAACTATGAATATGGAAGACTTACAAAAATTATATTATCCATAAAATCGTTTCTGTTAAATGATAAGTCAAAAGCTTTACTTGTTTTAACAAACAAAAATATTAAACTTGATAATGAACTTTTTTCAATTGAAAGTATTAATAAAGTTTTAAATAATTTGAAAGATGATTTAAATATAACTGTTGTTCCTAAAGTGCATAAACTTTACGGTAGTGATTTTGAAAAAGAAAAAGAAGTATATAAAAAAGAATTAAAAGAAGGACATAAAGTAATTCTGTTTTCAAGTTATCCAGCGGTAGGGTCTGGTCAAAATTTACAATATCAAATTGAAGATGGAACAAATAGCAAAGAAAAAGATGTAGATTCATTATATTTAGAACATCCTACACATATTTTAGTTAGATTAGATAATAATTCCATAGAAGAAGATTTAATTAAATATATATATCAAATGGAAACTTTGAGAGTAAGAGGAGATATTACTCCTTATATTGCAGAAAAAAATATTAAAAATGCATTTAGATCGTTTATGAAAAGACAACAAATATTTAATGGCCAGGATAAAAGTACATATGGTTCTACATCAGTTAATAATAATATTGTAAAAATATTAATTCAAGCTGTTGGAAGAATTTGTAGAACATCCAGAGAAAATAAGGCCGACGTAAATATATATGTTGATAATTCAATATTTGAAAAAATTAACTTTAGTTTTCTAAAAGAGGAAAATAGAATTTTAAATCCAGAGTTTGCTGCACTTGTTGAATTATCAAACAAAAAAACAGATTATGCCCCAAGTTTTATTTCCTATTTAAATAGAACATTAGAGCAAGATGATAGAATTAATTCGAAAATTATTAATATTTTAAGTGTTAACAGGAAATCATGGAGTAATGAATCAATGAAAGATTGGAAGGCTGTAAGAGATATTGTGCTAAAATATCCTACAGTTTCTAATTCCAAATTAGAAGAAATTTCTCAAGAATATGAAGTTCTTTCAGTTAAAGATTTCTATACTCATTTTCCTAATAATACAAAATATAATAAATATTATTATTCAATTAATGATGAGACTAATGAAAAGAAAATTCATTTGAGAAAAGAAGAGCATGCAATAGAATTATCCTCAAAATCTGCTAGGTCAGACTTATTTATGAACTTTGAATATATACGTAAGTATTTTATAGATAATGGATATGCTACTAAATTCGAAGAAAATGAAAATATGATTTTACCGACAATCTTTCAAAATATTTACAAAGGTATTCTTGGTGAAGAAGTAGGAAAATGTATATTTGAATATAATGGTCTAAAGTTATCAGAAATAGAAGATGAATATAAATTTGAAAAATTTGATTTCAAATTAAAAGCTGATGAAAATATATATATTGACTTTAAAAACTGGTCAATTTCAACAGAATTTAACGAGGAGGAAGAAATAGAAAAAGTTAGAAATAAGTTACAAAAAGTAAATGGTAAAAAAGCTGTTATTGTAAATATGTATTTTGAAGATAAAGATTTTTATATACACAATTATAATGATGTAATCACAATATCAGGCTTATTTAAAATTGTTAATGGTAGTATGCATTATCTTTTAAAAGAAGATTTCAATAAGATTAGAGTAGCTATTTTTGGAGGTAATACATATGGCAATAATTAACCATTTACTAGTAGAGTTTAATTATTCTGTTATTGATGAAAATTTTGACTTTTATGTCATCACAACTAAAGATAATTATATAAAAAAAGGAGCTTATATATTAGATAAGCCAGTTGATAGATTAAAAGCATTAAGTTTAGCTTATGAAAATGGAAAAAATGCATTTATAATGTTTAGAAAAAATATTGTTTCAAAAGCTTATCTTAACAATGAGATAGAAGATGAAATCATAAAAATTACTAAAGTTTCTGCTAATGAGATAAAAGATTATATTTTATTTAGACTATTTATATATAGCATTAATAATTTTGAATCTAACGAATTATCTTTTAATAATTTAACTGGAAAATTATACTTATATTCTTCATCTTGGATGTCTAGTAATAGAAAAAGTTTTAAAGCTTTAAGAATTGATATTAGTCAAGATATGAATATTTTAGCTGAAGCTACTTCTTTTACTAGTTTATCATTATTTAATGATAAGACAAAAAAAGATAGCACTATTCCAAAATATCAATTTGCTGCAAATAACGCATTAAAAAGAGTTTTAAACTATGATGATGCAAGCTCAGTTTATATTCATAAACCTTTGTATAATACTAAAGCCGAAATTCCATTTTTAGATTTATCTGATTTAAAGAAAAAAACAACTAAAGCATATTATATTTATTGGTTATTAGAAGTATTACAAAATAAATATAGCAAGTTTTTCTCTTTTGAATTTGATCAAATAAAAATAGAAAAAACGATAGAGAAAATTAAAGATAAAGATTTTTTAGAAAAAGCAATAAAAGAAATTTCAGATAAAGAAATAAATATTATAAATTTAATTAAAGAAGAAGAATATAAAGAAGAATTTAATGATTTATGCACTTTATTTAGAACAAAATTTAAATTTGTAAATATTGCTACTAAAATAAAAGAAAACAGTTTAAATGTTGTATTTTTACATAATAAAGAATATTATTCTGAAAAAGGATTTAATGATCCATATAAAGAACTTAAACGAGATGTAGTAATTCAATGTATAACTTATGAAGATTCATTAAATAAAATTATTAAAAACAATGAAGCCATATTTAATACAATAATTAAAGAATTGGCTATTAAAAATGAAATTATAAATGAAAAACGTATAATAATTGATGATTGGCAAAGTTATGGATATTTGAAAAACTATGTTTTTGGAAAAGAAAAAGATGGAATATTCTATTTTGTGAAAATAAAACCTAATGGGGAATTTGAGTTAGCTTATAAAATAGATGACTTTAGAAAATTTAATGATAAAGAGTTTGACGAATGTGCCACAATATTATCATCGTATAAAGGAAAAGAAAAAATAATTATTTCGGATGCCTATTCAAATATAGTTTTAGTTTCAAGAACTAATACTTTCTGTTTACCTAATAAAGATATATTTGAAAAAGGAAATATAAGTAGGAGTAAGGAAAGTAGAATTAAAAATTTAAGTGGAGTTGTTGATATTAACTTATTTAATTATAACAATTCAATATATTTTAACTCGGGAGTAATTGGAAGTGGTATGAAATATGGCATTCCTAAAGCATCGTTACTATATAAAGTTGATATAGAAAATGGAGAAAATATTTTTGAAGGCTTACTTAATACTTTAAGTGTTAGTTTTGTAAAATATAACAGTTATACGGTTTTGCCATACCCATTAAAATATTTGAATGAGTACATAAATATGATGAATAATAATAGATAGACACAATGTATTTATCTTAATTATAAGTAGGCTTTTTTAAATGTTGTAGATCTTGCAAAAAACAACAAGATTATCAATAGATAGATTACATAAAATAAGAGATGCGTGTGATACGAATTGGTTATTTGTACAAGAAGTAAAAAAAGGTACTCAAACACAATTGATATTAGTGAGGTGCGAATAATGGTGGATAAGAAAATAGTTATAGATATTAATGAAAATGGTGAAATTAATGCTGAAACATTTGGTATGCAAGGAATTGAATGTTTGAATGAACTTGATAAATTACTCAAAGATTTAGCTTTAGAAGTAACAACGACTAAAAAACCCGAATTTTTCAAGGAAGGAACAATAGTAGATAACGTCATCAAGGTTAATAAAAAAATATGATAAAAATTCAAAAACAAATGATAGTTGAAAATGAACATCTTTACGGTCCTGGCAAAAGATTACTTCTTTATTTAAAAGGATGCTCTATTCATTGTGAAGGATGCATAAATCCTCACTTGTGGTCTTTTGAAGGAGGCACTTCCATATCCGAAAATGAAATTCTTGAAATTTGTAGAATAGAAAAACTTGAAGGTTTAACTATTCATGGTGGTGAACCTTTGGATCAAGCAAATGAACTTATAAAGGTTGTAGAATTATTAAAAGAAAATAGTTTTACTGTTATTTTATTTACAGGATATATAAAAAAAGAACTTAATAATGTTCAATTAAAAGTATGGAATAAATCTGATTTGGTAGTAGCAGGTCGTTTTGAAAATGAAAAAAGGAATGTTAATTTACAATTCAGAGGTTCCACTAATCAACGAGTATATAAACATAGTGGGCCATATAAAAACTATAAATTAACAGATGGTTATACGACTGCAATTATTACAATTTATGATGATGGTAACATGGATATTAATGGTTTTTTAACAGAAGATGTTTCAAAACTAATAGTTAGCAATTAAGATTAAGTTTTTGAATAACATAATTCATAAAAGAGGTGATTTAATGAGTTATAATTCATTATATAAATTATATGTTATGAATGATTCGTTTACATTTAATAACATATATAATGAAAGATTTAATTCAAATAAAACAATTAAATTTGATATATTAGTTAATGGAAATCAATCATTCTTTAATTATGATAATGAAATTATGGAGCTTGTTTCAAAAATAAAAACTCTTAATTATAGATTAAATAAAATATTTGATGATTTACCAAATATTGCCAAAGAACAATATATAAGAAAATCATTAATTGATGAAATTGAATATACAAATCAAATTGAAGGCATAATTTTAAAACGAAGTGATATAAATGATTTAATTAATGATATAGAAAAGAAATCAGCTACTCACAATCGTTTTAAATGTATTGTTAATAAATATTTTGTGTCAACAGAAGAACAAATAGAACTTAATAACTCAAAAGATATCAGAAAGTTATATGATGAAATGCTATACAATGAAATTAAATCTGAAGATGAAAATAATTTGCCTGATGGAACAATTTTTAGAAAAGGTGAAGTTTATGTTTATAAAAATGGTACTAAAGCAATTCATAATGGAATTATGCCAGAATCTAAGATAATAGATTATATGGATAAAGCTTTAGAAATACTAAATTCTGATTCAATTGATGTTTTAATAAGAATTTCTCTTTTTCATTATTTCTTTGGTTATATTCATCCGTTTTATGATGGAAATGGTAGAATTAATAGATTTATTTCAAGTTATGTATTATCAAAATGTTTTAATGAAGTTACTTGCTTTAGGTTAAGTATGACTATTAAAGAAAATCTTACACAATATTTAGATGCATTTGATCATACTAATGATGTGAGGAACAAAGGAGATGTGTCTACTTTTGTTTATGAATTTTTAGATATAATTTATAAATCATATCTAAAGACTGAATTATATGCACATGAAAAAAATCAAGCATTTGATAAATATCAAGAAATTGTAGAAAAAGTATCTGATTTATATAAAAATCATAAAAATAAAGATGATATAGAAAATTTATTGCTAGTTTTAATACAAAGCAGTATTTTCGGTGATTTTGGTTTAAATAAGGCTAAGCTTAATAAAATTTTAAAAAAGGGTAATACAAAAATGTCAGAATATTTAGGAATTTTAAAAAAGTATAATTTGTGTTCCGAATTGCAAAGTGGAAAAAGCCATTATTTTAAAGCAAACTTAGAAGAGTTAGATAAATATGAATAATCAAAAAAGACTGATGCTTTCAGTTTGATTTGCTAGTTTTATACAATCTAAAATAGCTAATATAGACTCTTTTGATAAACATTCTTTTGGATTAGAAAAAAATTATTTGAATTACAAATTGAACATGTTTCAACAGAAGGAATATAAAAAGCATTAACATAAAAAGTAGCACCATTTTGCTTAAAAGGAAGTTTGTCATAATTAAAATTAGAATCTTTAAAATTAGTTAAAAATATGGTATACTAATCACATCCTTTCTGTATAGTATTTATCTGGTGATAATATTATGGCGTTATAAAATAACTGGGGGTCATACAAAAAGATAAAAAAGTCGGTCTTATGGACTGACTTTTTTGCTACATAAAAATTTAGATAATTATTTATTTTTTATTATGAATTTTAATCTAGAATTTGTTACTTTCATTGAACCATTAGGCAATCTTTTATATAATATTTAGCAGCTTCACAATCAGGGCAATGTTCATTAATAGTAGTTAATACTATATT
>MSHB01000006.1 GCA_001940985.1 Mollicutes bacterium Phil14 | reverse complement strand
ATACTTGTGACACTATTTGGAATTATTATATTTGTTAAACTTGTACAACCTTCAAATGTATACCTACCTATACTTGTAACACTACTTGAGATAGTTATACTTGTTATATTATTAAATCCATAGAATTGATAGCCATCTATTTTGGTTACAGTATCAGGTATTTTTATTTCTGTTACTTCTTTATATTCATTATTTTCATCTAATATATAGAAGTGTTTTGCATAGTACATTGGATTAGAATTATAATTTTCAAAATCTATATTACACCAATCTTCAATAGTGCCTTTATAATATACATTTTCTAAACTTGTGCAATTATAAAATGCATAACTACCTATACTTGTGACACTACTTGAGATAGTTATACTTGTTATATTATTAAATCCATAGAATTGATAACCACCTATTTTGGTTACAGTATTAGGTATTTCTATTTCTGTTACTTCTTTATATTCATTATTATCATTTAACATATAGAAGTGTTTTGCATAGTACATTGGATTAGAATAATATTCAAAATCTATATTACACCAATCTTCAATAGTGCCTTTATAATATACATTTACTAAATTTACGCAATCTCTAAATGCATTACTACCTATACTTGTGACACTACTTGGGATTGTTATATTTTCTAAACTAGTGCAACTTCTAAATGCATTAAACCCAATGTTTATGACACTACTTGGTATAGTCACACTTTTTATATCAGTTCTGCCCTCATATTCCCTTGCCTTTATCTCTGTAGTGCCTTCAGGAATTACTAAATCTTTTCCTTCACTATTTGTTACTGAAGAACTATTACCTACTAATTCTTTCTTCTTGTCTTCTACTTTTAAGTATGAATCATCTAAATATTCACTATCTTTAATTTCTAAATTTTTAACACTTTCATTTTCAGTTTGATTACTTTCAATTACTAAAAATACCGATAAAATAATTGCTATTAAAAGCAATATTTTAATTTTTGATTTCATAAATCCTCCTATCTGCATTGTCTATTTTTACCACATAATATGCATTATGTTGTAAAAATACATAAAAAAAAGCACACTTTTTTAAATAAGTGTGTTTATTTTATATATGACATTTTGGTAAAGTTTGACATTTAGCTTTATTAGTGATAAAATTATTTTGTCAAGGTATTGTATTCACTACATAATGCATATTATGTTGTTATTTTAAAAGTCCTAATTCTTGGATTTGTTTTCGATGAGTTTCGCCACTTTCCATTGTGTATATTCTTGTTGTATTGACACTAGAATGACCTAATATATCTGCAAGTCTCACAATGTCTTTTTGAAAACTATAATAGGTTCGTGCGAATAAATGTCTAAGATTATGCGGATATACTTTATTTTCTAAAACTTTGGCATTTTTACACAATCTTTTCATACTAGACCATATGTTAGATCTATCCAGTGGTTTTCCGTTTTTAGTTATAAAAATGGGACCACTTTTTATTTTCTTTATTTCCACATATTCTTTTAACATTTGACAAAGTCTTTGAGGTAAAAAGACTTGTCTTTTTTTACCTTTACAATCTATATAAGCAATTCCTGTGTTTACTACATCTATTGTAATATAACTAATCTCTGATACTCTAATGCCTGTTGAACAAATAGTTTGTATTAATAAATATAATTGTTTGTTTTTCTTTTTATTTGCTTCTATTAATAATCTTTCATATTCACTTTTTGTTAGTTCATTTTCTTTTAACGAAAATATTCTCTTTTGAATTTTTATATTTTTTACTTTCAAATCATACCACTCCATATAATCAAAAAAATTATTAAGTGATGAAAGTATTACATTAACACTTGATACTGAATATTTTTTTATTAAATAATCTTTATATTTTAAGACATTGTTTTTATCTAATTTTTTATCTAATAACCACTTATTAAAATACATAACATCTTTTGTATATTTATTAATAGTTGCTTGTGCTTTTTCTTCAGCTATTAAACTTTCTTTAAAGGCATTGATTCGTTTTAATGAAATAGTTCTCATATAATATTTCCTTCCATTACCATTTTTTCGCTAATTTGTCAGATTTTCCCATGTCTATATATTTAGCAGTGTGGATTTGTATGTTACAAACACGCTTCCTTGACTTGGTTACATTATAGTTTATAATGATAATTTCATCACTAGTGTATAATAAAAGCTACAAGGATATCCCTGTAGCTAGAATTATTAATTTTAGAAAAAATATGAGTGATCGGGGGGAGTTGTATCTACGATGCCATTGATTATTGAAATGATAATTTCTACTAAAATAAATATTTTAAATACGAATATTGTAGTTGAAATAACAATTCCTATTATTGAACAAATTTTAATCGCTTTGGTATTTACATCTTTTTTTAAACTTATACTATTAGCTTCAGTTAATGAAACAATACCAAATACAAAGCATACTGCATTTATAATAACAGAAAAAATTGATAAAACATTTAAACATATAGATACAATTGATAATACTCTATATACTAATAAACCATCATCAGTTTTTTCTTTCTTGTCAGTAACTACTAACAATTCTTTAGCGCCTTCTAAGCTTGCTCCACATTCAGAACAATAAAGACTTTCACTTTTATTAAAAGTGTTACACTTCGAACAAATCTTTTTGACATCTGGTAACTTTGTTCCACAATTAGTACAATATTTACCAGTTATTGTTTCTTTCCCACAATTCAAGCACTTCATATTTTTATACCTTTAAATTACTTTGAGTATTCTTCTCTCTTAGTATAACTTGTGTGTAATAAATGATGTGATTTATGTCCACAAGGAGTTTCTAAGAATTCTTTGTATAATTCTTTTACAACTGGATTTTCATGAGAAACACGAATCTTATTAGCTTTATCTAATGAATATAAAGCTTTTGCTCTTTCGATTCTAACATCAGTTTCATCTTGAACTTTAGCATTAACGATTGGTTGTCCACCACCATTTACGCATCCACCAGTACAAGCCATGAATTCAACAAAGTGATATTGTTTCTTTCCTTCTTTGATTCTTCTCATCATTTCAGGAATGTTTACAGCACCATGAACTACAGCAACGTTAACGTCTAAACCTTTAACTTTGATTGTAGCTTCTTTGATACCATTATCAACTCCACGTACGTCTAAGATATCAGGATCAGATAATTCTTTTCCTTCAAGTTTAGCATAAACAGTTCTTAAAGCAGCTTCCATAACACCACCAGTAGCACCAAAGATAACACCAGCACCAGTGTACTTAGCGATTGGACTATTAGGAGTAGTGCCTTTAAGTTCAGTAAACTTAATATCATGACGTTTGATTAAACGTGCAAGTTCTCTTGTTGTAATAACAACATCTACATCACGGATTCCATCATATTCCATTTCAGGGCGTTTAGCTTCAAACTTCTTAGCGATACAAGGCATAACAGAAACAACTTTAATATTTTTCTTGTCTACGCCAATCTTATCAGCATAATAATGTTTAGTTAATGCACCTTGAATTTGTTGAGGTGATTTAGTTGTTGAAAGATTTGGTAAGAATTCAGGATAATAAGTTTCAATATATCTAATCCATCCTGGAGAACAAGAAGTAAACATTGGCAATACTACTTCTTCACCTTTTAAGAATTTGCCTAATCTTTCTAAGAATTCAGTTCCTTCTTCCATAATAGTAACATCAGCACCAAAGTTAACATCAGTTACATCATCAAATCCTAATTTCTCTAATGCTTCATACATTTGAGCTTCAACATTAGTTCCCATTGGATAACCAAATTCTTCACCTAAAGCAGCACGTACAGCTGGAGCCATTTGTACTACTGTATAGTTATCAGATTCTAATAATTCTTCAACTTTATCTAAGTCATCTTTTTCTCTTAAAGCACCAACTGGACAAGCTTGAATACATTTACCACAGTAAATACATCCTGAATCTTCGATTTCATGATTTAATGCACTTGAAACAAATGTTACAAATCCACGTCTATTGAAATCTAATACACCAGTACCAGCAAGTTTTTGACAAGCACTAATACATCTACCACAAAGAATACATTTTGAACTATCTAATACAAATGCATCACTGAAATTAGTAATTGGAGCTTTCTTAGAGAACCATTTGCTTTCACCCATAACATTATCAATATCATATTTTCTTAATAATGCTAAGAATTCACAGTTATGTTCTCTTGGACAACGCCAACATTCAAATTTATGATTAGCAGCTAATAATTGCAAGTTTAATTTAACAGCCCTATGTACTCTTTCAGTATTAGTTCTAACTACCATGCCGTCAGCAACTTTTACTGTACAAGAGTTTTTAATCATTGTTCTAGGACCTTGTTGTATTTCAACAACGCAAACACGACAAGCAGAAGTTTCATTGATACCTTTTAAGAAGCATAAACGAGGAATATCAATGCCTAATTTATAAGCAGCATCCATTACTGTATAACTACTAGGAACTTCAACTTCTTTACCATTAATAGTTAATTTTACTAAATCAGCCATATTCACACCTCCTATGCTGTAATAATAGCGTCTTTAGGACATGATGCTTTACATGCACCACATTTAATACAAGCGCCAGTATCAATAATGTGTTTTTCTTTAATGTTACCACTAATTGCACTTACTGGACAATTACGTTTACATTTACCACAACCGATACATTTATCAGTAATATAGTATTTAATTAACGCTTTACATACACCAGCAGGACATTTCTTATCAACAACGTGAGCGATATATTCATCACGGAAATTAGTTAGTGTAGAAAGTACTGGGTTAGGGGCAGTTTGTCCTAAACCACAAAGTGCAGAATCTTTAATAGTGTGTGCTAGTGTTTCAAGTTCATCGATATCTTCAAGTGTACCATTTCCACCAGTAATCTTATTTAAGATTTCAAGCATTCTCTTTGTTCCTTCACGACAAGGAGTACATTTACCGCATGATTCATCAACTGTAAATTCTAAGAAGAATCTAGCGACGTCTATCATACAGTTATCTTCATCCATAACAATCATACCACCTGAACCCATCATAGATCCTAAAGCAGTTAAGTTATCATAATCAATTGGAGTGTCTAAATGTTTAGCAGTTAAGCATCCACCACTAGGTCCACCAGTTTGAACAGCTTTGAATGCTTTTCCTTTAGGGATACCGCCACCAACACCGTAAATAACTTCACGTAAAGTTGTTCCCATTGGAACTTCTAATAAACCAGTGTTGTTAATTTTTCCACCTAAGGCGAAAACTTTTGTTCCCTTTGATTTTTCAGTACCGATTGATTTGAACCAATCTGCACCATTTAAAATAATTTGCGGAATATTTGCATAAGTTTCAACGTTATTTATAATAGTAGGTTTATGCCATAATCCATCATTAGCTGGGAATGGTGGTTTATTTCTTGGCATACCACGTTCACCTTCGATTGAAGCAAGTAAAGCAGTTTCTTCACCACAAACGAAAGCACCAGCACCTAAACGTGCTTCTAAGTCGAATGAGAAATTAGTTCCGAAAATGTTCTTTCCTAATAAACCATTCTTATATGCTTCACCAATTGCGTAATTTAATCTTTCTACAGCAAGAGGATATTCAGCTCTTACATATACATAACCTTGGCTTGCACCAATTGCATATCCACCGATAGCCATAGCTTCGATAACAGCATGTGGATCGCCTTCAAGTACAGCACGGTCCATGAATGCACCTGGGTCACCTTCATCGGCATTACAAATGATATACATTTGTTTTCCTTCATTACGATGAACGGCAGCTAAGCTCCATTTCAAACCAGTAGAGAAACCAGCACCACCACGGCCACGTAAACCAGAATCTTTAACAACGTTAATTACTTCATCTGGAGTCATTTCTGTTAATGCTTTATGTAAAGCAAAATAAGCATCATTAGCGATAGCTTCTTTTATGTTATATGGATCAATCATACCACAATTTCTTAAAGCAATACGATGTTGCTTCTTATAGAAATTCATTTCTTGGAATTTTTTGATTTCCATAACTTTATCTTCATTTAATTCAGCATAAGCTTTACGTTTTACAACTCTACCCTTTAATAGATGTTCTTCACAAATTTCTTTTACATCTTCAGGTTTCATATGAGCGTAGAAAGTCATATCAGGGAATATTACGCAAACTGGTCCTTTTTCACATAAACCAAAGCAACCACTCATATATACTTCTACTTCGTCTTGTATACCTAATACTTCTAATTCTTTTAAAAAGGCATCCCTAACGGCTTTTGAGTTGCCAGACATACATCCAGTACCACCGCAAATTACGACTTCATTTACAATTGCCATAAATATTCTCCTATTCTCCAAACTTAGTTATTACTAAGTCTTCTACTTTTTGACCTTTCATAACGTGTTCAGTAATAATTTTCTTTGCGCAAACAGGGCAAACTTTACCATATAAAGTTTCTTCTCCATCAGGGGCAACAACCTTTACAACAACGCCATCAGCTTCAACAATTGGCATATTACCATCCATTAAAACTGTAACATCGCGAAGATTATTATCATATGTTTCTTGTGCTAAGGCGTTAAGTACTTTTCTTGCACCAAGTTCAAGTCCTACTTCACCCATTGCAACTATAACTTTATATCCTTCTTTATAGTGACGTAAGTTAGTTTCTTTAATCACTTCATCTTTAATTTTTTGCAAATCTTTTAAAGATTTCATATAGATGTCTTCTCCTTCTATAAAATTTTTTTACTTCAATACTAAAAACTCAAGATAAGTTTATAAACCAAATATAAACTCTCCTGATTATATTGAAGTAGTTTATATTTTAAAAAAATAATAATTTTTGTTTTATTTTTGCAAATATTCTTCTAAAGCTTTTCTAGCAACAGTTGGATTAGCACTTCCATATACTTTGCCATCAATAGTGAATACAGGGGCAAGACCACAAGCACCTATGCATCTTGTAGCTTCTAATGTAAATAAGCCGTCTTCAGTAGTTTCACCAGCTTTAATCTTAAGTTCTCCGCTTATAGCGTCAAGAATTTGTTGAGATCCACGAACATAACATGCAGTTCCTAAACATACGCCGATAATGTGTTGACCTTTAGGTTCAATAGAAAAATGAGAATAGAAAGTAACAACACCATTAATCTTTGCTACACTTTCTCCTAGTTCTTCAGCAATTAGTTTTTGAACTTGAACAGGAATACAACCGAAAATTCTTTGTGCATCATGCAAAGTAGGCATTAATGGGCCTGGTTTTTGCTTATGTTCAGCAATTCTTTCTTTTAACTCCTTGACTTGTTCGTCCTTCATAACGAATTTAACTGCCATAAAATTTTCACTCCTTTTCATACTTACATATTTTATCATTTTTTGCAAAAAAAATAAAGAATATTTTACAAATTTTTATTATCCAATGTTTTCTATTATTTTAATAAGTAAAAATAGGCAAGTTTTTGTTTAGAAAACCTACCTATTTTTAAAAACTATTTTGCTTCTTTTTCTTTTAATAAAGTAATAATTTCAGTTAATAATTCATTGGTTGTTGGAGCTTTAACTTCTTCTTCCTTAGCCTTAACTTTAGCTTCTTCTTTAACTTTTTCTTCAGCCTCTTTTTTTGCCTTTTCTTCAGCTTCTTTTTTAGCTTTCATTTCTTCTGCTTTACTACGAACCTTATTAATAGTTCTAATCATTACGAATACTGAAAAAGCAATTATCAAAAAGTCAATTATTGTTTGAATAAAATTACCATAGTTTAAAGTTACTGCTGGAGTAACGATATTGCCTTCGCTATCTAGCACAGCTTTAACTAAAACTAATTTAGCTTCTGTTACATTAACTTTTAAAATACTTCCAACTGCTGGCATAATTATGTCATTAACCATACTGCTTACAATTTTATTGAAGGCAGTACCAACAATCATACCTACTGCTAAGTCTAAAACACTTCCACGATGAATAAAAGCACCAAAATCTTTAAAAAACTTTTTCATTATACAACCTCTCTTCTATTTCTCTAATTCATCTAATATTGATTCAAATTCAAATACTTTTGTAGAGTCTTTATATGTAACTTCAACTTTATATTTTACTTTAGTTTCATTACCAGGATGATTAATGATCTTACCTGTATTATCCATAATGTCTGGTGATAATGAAGTCCATTTAAAATTAACGTCTTTTAAAGTTGTTTTACCAAAATATTCTATTTCTATTAATGTCATAAATTCTTGCCATCTTTGAGCATGTCTCATAGTTTGAGGGCAATCTTTACCAGAAAAATCATAGTGTTGTTTTACTCTATCTAATCCTAAATTGAATTCTAAAAGTAATTCAGCTACAAGTTTTGCTGTTCTTCTCATTGTTTTATTATAATCAGAACCATAGTTTACGCAAGTTTCAATTCCAATTCCGTTTCTATTTCCACCGCCTAAACCACCACTCCATGTGTTAGGATAAGTTGTAGAACCATCACCAGCATGATATGCAACTTCATCTAGTGGCACATGTTGAATAGCTTCATCTTCATCAACTGTATAGTGCCATGATACCCAAGAAGCACTAGCTTCATTAGCAGTCATATTCTTTAACCAATTTGCATGAGCTCTTGCTGTAGCAGTTGGATGAGCACTACCTGTATCATGAATAACAATGTATTCAGTACTTGTTTTCTTTATACCAGTTCTGTTTTTACCATGAGTTAAGTCAATAATATCAACAACCGCATTTACTCCTTCATTTACATAAAATGGTAAATATCCAACATTTTGAACAGCATTTTGTCTGTATTCATCTTGATAACCAAAAGTATAATACTTTTGATTTGTGATTCTTTCTAATGCGATATATGATAAAAATCTATTAATATCTTCCCAAATATCACTACTTGGTTCTTTAAATGTATCAAAACTATATGTTACTTTCAATATATGACCTCCAATTACACTTACTGCTACTAATTGTACTTTTCTATCAAATAATGGAGCGCTATATTTACCACTTTCACTTATAACTCCTGGAGAATTTGTTTGCCAAGTTATATTAGCACCATACTTTTCATCTGTTGTTGGTAAAGTTAAATCACTATCAACTTTTTCAATATTAGCAAATTTTTCATCTAACCAAGCACGAACTTCAAAATTCTTTTCAGCGTCAGTCTTTTTAGGAACTAATACTTCCATCTCAACAACAACCTTTTCTCCATTGTAAGTAATTTCACAAGTTAAAATAACTTTTTCATCTTTTTCATCACTCTTATGAACTTCCCCATCACTACTTAAAACAGCCTCATTTGAGCTTTTCCAAACTAATGTAGATATATATGAAGGGTGACTATTTGGAAATCTAATCGAAAAATCTACTGGACTATTTACTTGGTTTTTAACCCATTCTTTAATAACATCAATTTCTTTACCCCAGCCTACTAATTTCATAACTAAATCTATTTCCTTAGATTTGCCATTCATTGTTATAGTTATAAATACATCAGTTTCCATATCTAAAATTGGAGCTTTAAATTTACCATTTTCATCTAAGTATTCATCTTCACCTATCATCCATTCTAGTGAAGCACCAAACTGAGACAATTCTTTTGGTAAATCTATATCTTTATCAACTACTCTACCATTATAATTTCCTTTTAACCATTCAATTACTTCTTCAAAAGTATGATCACTTCTTTTAACAGTAATTTGATATTCTTTTTCGATACTATTACTACCAATAGTAATAGTAGCAATTAACTTAACTTCTTTATCAATATCATCTCTTGTGACTTTTCCCAAAGAAGTTATTGATTTTTCATCACTACTTTTCCAAGTGATTTTTGCCTCTTTATATTCCTTTTCTAACTCAACATCACTCTCTAATGGCTTAGAAAATATATCGTTATACCTCTCATCTAAAAAACTAATTACTTCATTAAACTTACCTTGCCAACCTTTTAATTTAAAGTTTAAATTTACTTCTGCAATAGTATCTTTATAAGTAACTTTTACTACTACCTTTAAATCGCTATCCTCTTTAGGAGCAGTATATTTACCTTCTTTTGATAAATAATCACTTTCAAAAACCCATTCTAATTTACAATCAAAACCATCAATATTTTCTAACAGTGATACATCGTTATCAACAATCTTATTATCATAGTTTTCAATTAAATATGACTTAATAGTTTCAATATCTTTTTTATCACTTGAGTTATCATTGCACCCAACAACAAAAACAAATAATAAAATTAAAAGTGCACTTATAATTTTTTTAGCATTAATATACATATTTTCTCTCCTATTTCTTATATTCTAATAATAATGATTCATACTCATATTCTTTACTAACACCATTATAGGTAACTATTACTTTATATTTCACTTTAGTTTCATCTCCAGGATGATTAATAATTGTTCCTTCATTATCCATTATATCTGGATTTAATGATATCCACTCGAAACTAACTCCCTTTAATTCTGTTTGAGCAAAATACTCTAATCTAACCATATCAAGTAACTCATTCCATCTTTCAGAGTGTCTTATTACTTGAGGGCAATCCTTACTAGAAAAATCATAATGCTGTTTTATACACTGCATATCTAAATCATATTTAATCAAAAGCATAGCAGTTAATTTCGCAAGTCTTCTCAATACTTTATTAAAATCAACACCCTGATAAACACATGATTCAATTCCGATTCCATTTAGATTACCGCCACCAATTCCACCAGCCCATGTATCTTTATAAGTATATGAGCCATCTCCAGCGTGCCAGCCAACTTCATCAAGATCTAATTCTTGATATGTCTCTTTATCATCAATTGAGAAATGCCATGATGCAATTCTATCTGTTGTATGAATATAATCATTAAGTCCTTTAGCAGTAGCTGTTGGCGCAGCCATACCAGTATTATGAATAACAATATACTTAGTTACTGTTCTCTTTTTATTAGGCTTTAATGGACTATTATCAGGCAATAGGTCAACCTTTATTTCCATTTCTTTTTCATCATAGAATGGTAAATAACCTATATTTTCTGTAGGTACTCTTTCATAACCAGGTTCGCAACCAAATAGATAGAACTTTTGATTTTTAATTTCTTTTATATTAATTCTCTCTAAAAAGCTTTCAATTTTTTTCCAAATATCAGTGTTGTTTTCACCTTTTACCTTAAAATTATAACGATAGTTAATCCACTTTATACCAACACTAATTCTTGCTTCTAATATAACTTCTTCATCGCTAAAAGGAGCATTATATTTACCTTTATCACTAACTGCTGTTGGATTCCAACTATGCCATACTAAATATGCTTTATACTCTTCATATCTTCTAGGCAACTCAATATCTTTATCAATTACTCCAATCTTACTAACCTCTTCATCTAACCATTTTTTTGTTAAATTTATCTTTTCAAGATCAGTCATTTTAGGAATTGTAACAAATTTATAATTTTCTTTTACTTCATTTTTATAAGTAATTTTATACCATAAAATAGCGTATTGTTCATTAAATGGATCTTTATTAATCGCACCTTGATTAGTTATGATTTTCTCATCATCACTTGTCCATTCAATTTTACAATTATATTCTGGATAAGAAGTCGGTAAATTAATACTTGTTTCAATTATATTAGGAACATCTTCATTAATTTTTTTAACTATTAAATCAAAAGCATCTCCATATCCTTTAAATGTTACAGGGACAAATAATTCATAGTCTTTTCCATCAATATTAATTGTAAACAATATTTCTGTATCATAATCAATTATTGGAGCATTAAATTTTCCATTATTATCTAAATACTCTTCTTCAAAAGAATAGAAACTAATTTCTAAATCTGAATCTGGATGTTTCTTTGGAAAATCCATATCACCATTTATAGTAATGCCTTTATAGCAATCTTCTAGCCATAGAAAAATCATGTCTTTTTCTTTTAGCTTTTCTTGTAATTCTTTATTTTCTTCATTGTTTGGATCTTCTTCATTATTAATACAACCAGTTAAAGAAAAAAACAATAACAACAAAAATAAAAACTTTAGTTTTCTTATCATGAGCATAATACCTCTCCATATTCTAATTATACCATATGTCTACTATTTTTAAAATATTATTTTTCATTTAAGCAAAACAAAGTAAAAGTTTAAATCTAAAAAAAAGTTTTGATAACAACTATCAAAACTCTAAGCGAATTAATTATTCTTACACAATTAAATCCATTAGCAAACCTTCCTACTACATTTCTTCAATCTCTTTTGTTGCTAAATCTTCAACATAAAACGAACCATCATTTATATCCTCAAGTCTAGTTTTAATTTTTGTAAGTAATTCAAGAATTTCTTTTTTATTCTTTTTAGCAATTCTTTTATTAAATACACAAGGTTGGTTATTTATATCAAAATTATAACATTCAGAATATAATTTAGAACATTTTAAATTGAGTTCTGAAAGCACTTTATCTTCGTCTATAACATTTATACCAGTTAAAGGTTCACCTGTTTCAAAGTCACTAATCCAAATAGGGCCTTGTAAATAATCAAACATTAATTTAACTTTTTCTTTTTGATTCATCATTTTCTATACCTTTTTTCATACTTACAAATATTATATATACAAGTTTAAACAAAAAAGTTTTGATAACAACTATCAAAACTCTTATTGCAAAATGGTGGCTCAAGGCGGAATCGAACCGCCGACACAAGGATTTTCAGTCCTTTGCTCTACCGACTGAGCTACCGAGCCAACAAAATGGCGGTCTCAACGGGACTTGAACCCGCGATCTTCAGTGTGACAGACTGACATGTTAACCACTACACCATGAGACCAAATGGTTGCGGAGGAAGGATTCGAACCTACGACCTCTGGGTTATGAGCCCAACGAGCTACCAGCTGCTCCACTCCGCGATAATAAAAAAATGGCGGAGGAAGCAGGATTCGAACCCGCGCGCGCTCTCACGCCTGTCGGTTTTCAAGACCGATCCCTTCAGCCAGACTTGGGTATTCCTCCATTATTATTGCTATTATATTATATGCATTTTTTGTAAATATATTCTGGTGGACCCGGCAGGACTCGAACCTGCGACCGACCGGTTATGAGCCGGTTGCTCTGACCAACTGAGCTACGGGTCCATTTCTATTTTTTAGAGATGGTAGCGGTGGAGGGATTTGAACCCCCGACCTCACGGGTATGAACCGTACGCTCTAGCCAACTAAGCTACACCGCCAGTTTATCACTAGTTAGTTATATACAAAAATGGTGGATCCTAACGGGATCGAACCGTCGACCTCCTGCGTGCAAAACAGGCGCTCTCCCAGCTGAGCTAAGGACCCACAAAAATATCTGAAGTTTGGTGCCTAAGGCGGGAATCGAACCCGCACGGTATTGCTACCACAGGATTTTAAGTCCTGCGCGTCTACCTATTCCGCCACTCAGGCAATTTAAAGATGGTGTCTCCGGGACGATTCGAACGTCTGACCCACTGATTAAAAGTCAGTTGCTCTACCTGCTGAGCTACGGAGACAACATGGTGCCGACTGCAGGAATTGAACCCGCAACCTATTGATTACAAGTCAATTGCTCTACCAATTGAGCTAAGTCGGCAAATGGTGGAGAACAACGGGCTCGAACCGCTGACCCTCTGCTTGTAAGGCAGATGCTCTCCC
>MSHB01000005.1 GCA_001940985.1 Mollicutes bacterium Phil14 | reverse complement strand
GATTACTGTAAAAGGTAAAGAAGCTCCTGTTGTTAAACCAACTAAGATTATTTTAAGTGGTGGTACTGAAGTTCAAGTAGGTAAATTATTATCATTAACTGTTTCAGTTGAACCTGAAAATGCTTCAAAAGCAGTTTTATGGTCAAGTAGTGATGAAACTAAAGCTACAGTAAATGAAAAAGGTATGATCATTGGTGTAGCTGTAGGTGAAGTAACAATCACTGCAACTTCAAAACTTAATGAAAACGTTAAGACTGAATATAAGATTAATGTTATTCCAAAAGAAGATGTTGGTCCTATCAAAGTTGATCCAACTGGAATCGAAGTAATATTAAGTTCAGATGAAATTGAAGCTGGCTATAGTGTAACAGCTAGAGCAACTGTTCAACCAAATGGCGCTGATCAAAACGTTACTTGGGAATCAACAAAACCTGAAATCGCTACAATTGATGTTAATGGTAAAATTAAAGCATTAGCTGAAGGTACTACATACATTAGAGCATACTCTAAAGTTGATCCAACTATTAAGAGTAGCCCTGTTAAATTAAAAGTTAAACCAGCACCTACACCAATTCAACCAGCTGATTTAAAAGGTTATGAAATCTTATTAATGAATGCTGATAGTGCATTGGCTGACTTAGATCCATTCCTAGATGGATACAATGGAAATGACAAAGCTTATAAACAAAAAGCATGGAGAGAAATCGAAAGTGAATACAACTGTACTATTAAAGTAGTTGCATATCCTGCAGATGCTCCTTGGGGTGCTAGCCGTTACAATTGGATTAACTCACAAGCTGAAATTGGTGCATCACAAGCTGACTTCGCCGTTATCACAAGTTCTTGGTTAAATAAAGTAGCAGGTGTAGGTAGCGCTCATGATGCTAAGACTTACTACAATAAATATGGTAGAAACCAAATGACTATTACTCAAAAACAAGCTGCAACTTATAAAGGTGGATTATATGCATTATCTACTGGTAGTGATGATTCAAGAAGTTATGCAGACTTAGGTTTATATTATAATTTAGCATGGGTAGAAAGATTAAAAGTTGATTCTCCTGCAAAATTATTTAATGAAGGTAATTGGACTTATAGTGGTTTCGTTAGTTGGGCAAATCAAGTTCAAGCATTATTAGGTGAAGGTGAATTTGCATTAGCTGGTAGATTATATTACTACTGGTTAGGTATGACAAATACTACTGGTGTTAAAATCGCTGATACTACTAGCGTTAAAGTTACATTAGATAGCCCTCGTCAAAAAGCTGCTGTTGATACATTACAAAGCTTAGTTGCTACAGGCGCTTTAGCTACAACTAGTTCTTGGATGGAATCAGAAGGTGAATTTTTTGAAAAGAAATGCGTTATGACAGCTGGCTGGTGGTGGTTTGTAAAAGCTTCTAACCGTTGGACAAGTGACTTATTTGGTGAAGATACTAGATATGGTTATGTTCCATTCCCTTATCCAGATGATATGAGCAAAGATCAAATCCGTGTTGCTGAATATGGTACATCATTATTAGTATTCTTAGCTGGTAGAGATAGTGTTCATCCTGCTGGTGTAACTTACGAAGGAATTTACCAAGCAATGACAGATTTATATTTAAGAACTAATAAATATTATCAAGAAGATCCAGCTTATGATCCAGATACTATTAAACATAATACTATCGCTTCTAAGATTGATGATCCTGAATCTGTAGAAGCTGCAATGTTCTGGGATGATAGTAAAGTATTCTATGATGCAGTTCAAGATTTCTATGATTCAACAAGTGGTTCACCATTAGTAACTGCTGCTGATAATATTATTAAAGGTTCTGATTACCAACAAACTATGGATGGATTAGAAAACAGTTATATTCAAACATTCTTACAAATCTATTCTGGTAATTAATAATTGAATTATAAAGCCTCTTAGGGAAACTTAAGAGGTTTTTATTATATAAAATGTCATTAAAAATATGTATAATCAGTGATAGTTCATTGTTCTTTTTTGCAAAATATGGTATAATAATAGCATTGGACGGTGTATTATGGATATAGAAAAATATACGAATAGTAAGGTTTATGAATTTTTTGAATGGACATTTAAATTAATAATTTGGAATGTATTGACTATCTTTATTACTTGCCTTGCTGGGGGAATCCCGTTTTTAGGCTTTTACCTTTTAAAGGAAGGTATCTTTGCTTCAATATGTTCTATTCTTACAATAGTTTTAGCACTCTTTGCATTTATACCATGTTATGTTACAATATTTTGTTGTATAAAAATATATAAAGAAGATGGATACGCAGAGACATTTTTATTGTATTTTGATAGATTGTGGGACAATGTAAAATCTTTATATAAATTAGAATTGATAATTTTACCAATCATTTGTTTGTTTATTATTGCTATATATATTTATTATGCAATACTAAAAGAAAATCCTGAGTGGAGTAATATTAAAATGGTATTTTCTTTTGGATATTATTTTCTATTAATATGCTTAATAATATTATTTTTATGTTTTTTGAATTTGCCTATGGTTGTTGGTCATTTTAGAATGAAGACAAAATCATTAATGAGATTCACTTTAAAGATAACTTTTAAAAAGATTTTTAGTACAGCTATGTATCTTTTAATATTGGTTATGCCTTTGCTATTAGCGTTATTTTTAAATTTCTTGTTTCCAGTTTGGATACTTTTAGGATTTAGTTTGCCACTATATTTTATGTATTTTATTGCAAGACGCGATTATTGGAAATTAATTAAAGATATAAATGAAATTTATAAAGAGGAGGAATAAAATGAAATTAGGTATAGATTGTATTGACAAATATTTAAATTATTTTGAAGGAAAAAGAGTTGGTTTAATAACAAATCCAACTGGGATTAATAGTAAATTTCAATCAACGATTGATGTTTTGAAAGAAAAAGCTAATCTTGTATCACTTTTCTCTCCTGAGCATGGAATAAGAGGTAACATTCAAGCTGGTAAAGAACTTAAAACATATATTGATGAAAAAACAAAATGTGTAGTACATAGTTTATATGGTGACACAAAAAGACCTACTGAAGAGATGATGAATGAAATAGATGTGTTGTGCATAGATATTCAAGACGTTGGTTCTAGATATTATACATATTTGTATACTATGTCTTATGCTATGGAAGCTTGCAAGAAATTTGGGAAAGAATTTATTGTTTTTGATAGACCTAACCCAATTAACGCTTGTAGCTATGAGGGAAATATTTTAGATATAAATTATCGTTCTTTTGTTGGGTACTATCCAATATTACAAAGATATGGTTTAACTATAGGCGAAGTTGCTTGCTTGTTCAATGAAGAATATGGTATAGGCTGCGATTTGAAAGTAATAAAAATGGAAGATTATGATCGAAATAAATATTATGATGAATTAGGACTTTTATGGGTGAGTCCTTCCCCTAATATTCCAACTGTTAATTCAGCAGTTGTATACAATGCTACTTGCATATTTGAAGGAACTAATATTTCTGAAGGAAGAGGTACAACTACTCCGTTTGAAGTTGTTGGGGCACCTTTTATTGATGCGTATGATTTAGCTAGTGCTTTAAACAGTATGAATTTAGGTGGTGTGTATTTTAGACCAATGTATTTTACTCCAACATTCTCTAAACATAAGGATAAAGTTTGTGGAGGAGTATATCTACATATTACAAATCGCGATGATTTTAATACTGTTAAAACTGGTTGGACTATACTTGATACAATTAGAAGAATGTATCCTGATGGCTTTGAAGTTAATAAACCATATAAAGAAGGAGCTCATTGTATGCTTGAACTTGAAACTGGCGGATCATTTTTGAAAGATATGATTTATAGTTTAGATGAACAATTTGAATTGTTAAATAAAGAGACAAAAGAATTTGGTGCTTTAAGAGAAAAGTACTTGTTATATTAAAAAATGGAGAAAAAAATGAAAAAAATAGAAGAAATGACTTTGAAAGAAAAAATAGGTCAAGTTGTTGTTTGTGGGTTTCAAGGAACTGAATATAGTGAAGAACTAAAGACTTTAATAGAAGATTATAAACTTGGTAATGTAATTTTATTTACAAGAAACATTGAAAATGTTAAACAAATGCATGACCTAAATATGAAAATCCATCAAAGTATAATAAAAGAAACTAACATTATGCCTTTTATTAGTATTGATCAAGAAGGTGGAATGGTAACTAGAATTATGAAGGAAGCCACATTCTTCCCTGGCAATATGACTCTTGGTGCTACTTGCAACTATCAATATGCAAGAAAAGTTGGAGAAATGATGGGTGAAGAGTTAAGAAGCATAGGTGTTAATATGAACTTGGCGCCTTCCCTTGATGTTAATAACAATCCACTTAATCCAGTTATTGGAGTAAGAAGTTATTCTGATAATCCTGAAGTTGTGGCTAAATTTGGAAAAAATTATATTTTAGGTTTGCAATCTAAAGGTGTTATTGCTACAGCAAAACATTTCCCTGGTCATGGTGATACTAATGTTGATTCACATAGAGGACTACCAATAATAGTTCACAATAAAGAAAGATTAAATAGCGTAGAATTAGTACCTTTTAAGAACTGTTTAAATGATGTTGAAGCAATTATGTCTGCTCATATTCTTTTTGAAGCATATGAAGATGGTGGCTTACCCGGAACTTTATCTAAAAAAGTTATTACTGATTTGTTAAGAAATGAACTTGGTTATAAAGGCTTAATAGTAAGTGATTGTATGGAGATGAAAGCCATCGATAATAAGTATGGGGCGCCTATGGGAGCTTTAATGGGATTAAAAGCTGGCTTGGATCAAGTTATGGTTTCTGCTACTTATTCAAAACAAATAGAAGCGTTTAAAGTTATAGAAGAAGCTGTTTTATCAGGTGAACTTAAAATGGAAGAACTTGATGAAAAAGTAGAGAGAATTTTAAAGGCAAAAGAAAAGAATTATAAGACAATTGAAGAGCACTTTTTCAATAAAACTTGGGAAGAAAAAAAGGAAATTTTGCTTAAGAAAGAAAACAAAGATTTAGCAAGTAAAATTGTTGATTTATCACTAACAAAGGTTAGAGGAAAAGATTTATACATAAATAAAAAGACTTTGGTTGTGGCGACAGAACCTTTTGCTATGACAATAGCAGAAGATGAACTTAGTGATAGAAGTATTGTTAGTGCTATAAAAGAAAATAATGTTAATGTAGATACAATAAAGATTGAAGTTAATCTTGATGATGATAAAATTAATAACATTTTAGAAAAAGCAAAAGAATATGAACAAGTTTTAGTATGCACATATAATGCAACAGCTTATAAAAAACAAGCTTTATTAATTAATAAGCTTAATAATGTTGTTGAAGATTTATTTGTTCTATCTACTAGATCACCATATGATTTATATCAATTTAGAGCAGTGAAGAATTATTTCTGTTTATATGAATATACTCCAAATTCAGTTATGACTTTGGTTAGATATTTGAAAAAAGAAATTAAATGTTGTGGTAAGTTGCCAATTAGTTTGGATGAAAAAATAGAAGTTGGTGCTAGTATTTATGTTGGTCTAGATGAATATACATTAGAGAAAAATATTGAATATTTAAAGCAACTAAAAGAGTTAAAAATTGAAAAAGTCTTTATATCAGGCCACATTCCAGAAATGAAAGATAGCTTCTTAGAAGAATTGAAATGTGTCTTGAATACTGCTTTAGAATTAGATATAAAAATGATATTAGATATCTCTAAACCTATGTATGAAAAGATTTTTAAAGAATTACCAAAGATATATGCATTAAGGCTTGATTATGGATTTACTATTGAAGAAATTGCTAATATGTATAAAGAGCAATCTCAAAAAGAAGATGGTTTTGTTATTGAACTTAATGCTTCAACAATCACTGAAGAAAATGTTAATTATTTACTTAATCAAGGAGTAATATTGCAAAATATTAGAATAAGCCATAATTTCTATCCTAAGAAATATACTGGTTTATCAAGAGAAGTTGTACTTGAAAAGAATAAAATTTTGAATAAATATGGTATGAAGGCTTCAATTTACATTCCTTCAAGTAACCAACATAGACCACCTATGTATGAAGGTCTTCCTACTATTGAAGAACATCGTGGTCAAATTCTTGAAGCAACTTTATCAGAAATTAAAGGTTTGGCTGTAAATGAAATTATATTTGGTGATGCATATTGTTCTAAAGAAGAATTAATGGCAGCGAGAGATTTTAATTATGATGTAGCTGTTATTCCACTAAAGTTGTTTAATGGATTGCCAGATGAATTAAAAAAAGAGTTAACTAAAGTTTTAAGAAATAGAACGGATTCTACTGAGTATTTTGTTAGAGGTTCAAATAGAATAGAAGGAATTAAACCAAATAACTGTATTCAAAGGAAAACAAAATATGTTACTTTAGATAATGAAAAATTTATGCGCTATCAAGGTGAAGTATGTATAATGTTAAAGGATTTAGAAAGTGATGAAAGAGTTAATGTCATTGGAGAATGTATGTGCTCGCTAAAAACATTGGAAATGATAAAACCTGGTGCTTTCTTTACTTTTAAAATAATAGGTGAATAATGTTAGCTATTGGACTTATGAGTGGTACATCACTTGATGGTGTAGATGCAGCACTAGTAGAAATTATTGACGGAAAATTTTATTTAAAAAAATTTATAACTTTAGATTATGATAACGAGTTTAAAAAAAGACTGATGAAAAATTTAAATGATAGCACGGCAAAACTTAGTGAAATATGTAGTTTAAATTTTGAACTTGGTTATTGGTTTGTAAAAGCAATAGATAAATTGTTAGTTGATACAAAATTAACCTATAACGATATTAGTTTTGTGGCAAGCCATGGTCAAACGATATGGCATAATCCAAAACAAAAGGGAGAACTAGTACCATCAACTTTGCAAATAGGTGATGGAAGTGTTATTTCGGTAAAAACAAATATAACAACAGTTTTTAATTTTAGATGTGCTGATATTGTGGCTGGTGGTGAAGGAGCTCCACTAGTACCAATGAGTGACTATATGCTTTATAAATCAGATTCTGAAAATGTTATTTTACAAAACATTGGTGGTATGGGCAATCTAACTTATTTAAAAAAAGGTTGTACAATTGATGATGTTATTGCTTTTGATACTGGTCCTGGTAATGTTATGATAGACTATTTTATGAAAAAATATTATGACTTGCCTTTTGATGATTGCGGAAAAGTAGCAAGCAGCGGAAAAGTAATAGATGAAGTATTTGCTTACTTATGCGAAGATGAATTCTTAAAACGTATCCCTCCAAAAAGCACGGGACGAGAAAATTATTCAGCCGATTATATGGAAAAAATGTCTTGTGAAATGTGTTTTGAAAAATACAAAAAAGAAGATATCATAACTACTATTACTTATTACACGGCCTATAGCATTTGTTATCAATATAAGAATTTTATTAAAGAATATGATAAAGTTATTGTTAGCGGTGGCGGTAGCCATAATAAATACATTTTAAATACTATGAAAGAAATGCTAAAAATTTCAGTAT
The DNA here is from genome assembly GCA_001940985.1 of Mollicutes bacterium Phil14. Taxonomy (GTDB): domain Bacteria; phylum Bacillota_I; class Bacilli_A; order ML615J-28; family CAG-698; genus Tener-01. Next base: position 6,817 of record MSHB01000005.1, on the reverse strand, counting down.
GTACACAGGAGGATTTAGGATATAGTAGTGACGCTAAAGAGGCCATAGCATTTGCTATTTTAGGGTATTTGACTCTTAACAAAAAAGCAGGAAATGTTAGGGGCGCTACAGGAGCTAAAGAAGAAGTTATATTAGGAAATATTGCCTTAGGAAAGAGTGAGAAAAAATGAGCGAAAATGAGAAAAAAAAGGAAATTAATTTAAAAAATATTTCTACTGAACAAAGAAATATTAATACAATTGATATAGATTTAGTACCAACAAAAGAGATTTTAGTAAAAATAAATAATGAAGATAAGACTGTAGCTTTTGCTGTTAGTGAAGCACTAGATCAAATAACAGTCTTGGTTGATAATATTGTTGATGCTTTTTATAAAGATGGTAGATTAATATATATGGGTGCTGGTACAAGTGGAAGGATTGGTATACTTGATGCAGTTGAATGTAGACCTACATTTAGTACAGATGATGAAATGGTACAATGCTTAATGGCAGGTGGAGAAAATGCTTTTGTTAAAGCGGTTGAAGGCGCTGAAGATTCTAAAACTTTAGGCGTTGAGGATTTAAAAAGAATTAACTTAAATCAAAATGATGTGGTTGTTGGAATAGCAGCAAGTGGTAGAACTCCTTATGTTGTTGGGGGAATTGAATATGCTAAAGGAATTGGTGCAAAAACTGGTTGCATAGTAACTGTTAAAAATAGTGTTTTAGCTAGTATTGTAGATTTTCCGATTGAGGCTGTTGTTGGTCAAGAGGTAATAACAGGTTCTACAAGAATGAAATCTGGTACTGCTCAAAAGATGATATGCAACATGATTTCTACAGCTTCTATGATAAGAATGGGTAAAGTATATGAAAATTATATGATAGATGTTCAAGCAACTAATGAAAAGTTAGTAGCAAGAAGCGAAGGTATCTTGCAACAAGCATCAGGAGTAACTAAAGAAGAAGCGAAGGAACTATTAAAGAAATTCGGAAGCGTTAAAAAGGCTTTGATTTCTGTTTTAACAAATGTAGATGATAAGGCTATAATTGAACAAGCACTTATAAAAACGAAAGGCCATATAAGAAATGCAATAGAAGAGGTGAAAAAAAATGGTTAAACACGTTGAAATAGTTAATGCTCAAGGTGAAGTTTTAAGAGGTTACTATACAGAACCTGAGAATTTTAATGGTGATGTTGTAGTTATGTTGCATGGTTTTACAGGAAACAAAACAGAACATGCTGGTCATTTTAGAAATTTCTCAAGAATTTTATTAGAAAACTCTGTAGCTAGTTTAAGAATGGACTTTAGTGGTAATGGCGAAAGCGATGGTGAATTTAGAGATTTTACATATGACACAATGATTGCTGAAGCTTTACAAATGATTGATTATGCAAGAAGTGTTAAAGGCTTTAAGAGATTGTTCTTATTAGGATTTTCAATGGGTGGTGCAATTGCAGCAAACATTTCTGGAATTGTTCCTGAAAAGATTGATAAATTAATACTATGGGCACCTGCTGGTATGATGCCAGATGAAATTAAAGAAATGTTTGAAACAGGCGAAAAATTAGAAAATGGAAACGCAATGCATGCTAACTATGAAATTTCTAAAGAAATGTACGAAAGTGCTTTTAGATGGCATACATATGAAAATTTAGATAAATTTGAAAATAATGTTTTAATAATTCAAGGTAGAAGCGATAAATCAGTTCCATATCTATATGCAGCAAGATATGCAGTAAGTTTTAAAAACTCTCATTTATATATAGTTGATGATGCTGGTCATGGCTTCGATCCTATGGAACATCGTCAAAAATTATACGATTATAGCCTTAAATTTGTGAGAAATTAGCATTATTTTCAAAAAGATGTAAAAATTTCTAAAAAAGATGTAAAAATTTATTATTAAAGTGTTGACTTTTTTATTGAAAGCGTATATAATATCTGTGTATCCTCACTTAAAAGGGTGAGGAAAAGAAAATTTTAGAGAGGAAAAAGAGGAAAAATTATGTTTAAACAAATTAAGAAATTGTTTATCGCATTAGTTTTAGTATTTTCATTATGCTTAGTTGCATGTGGCAAAGAATGTCCTGAATGTCCTACATGTCCTTCTGGTTTAATTAAACCTGAAGAATGTCCAGATAACGGATATATCAAACCTGAAAATTGCCCTGCATGTCCTGATTTTGATGCAAATAAGGAATGTCCAGCTAATGGTTATATTAAACCTGAAGAATGTCCAGAAGGCATTAAAGCTCCTACTGCTATTGAATTCTATTCAGAAGATGTAGCACTTGGAGAATCTGTTAAATTTGAAGTTGAGGTTACTCCTGCAGATGCATATAAAGGTATTGTTTGGAGCACAAGTGATCCTACTATCGCAACTGTAGATGCAGAAGGTAATATCACAGGCGTTAGACCTGGTAAAGTTACTATTACTGCTAGAAGTGCTGTAAACTTTGAAGTATTTGAAGATGAAGAAGTTGAAGTTGTTGAAAAAGGCAAATTAGATTTCGAAATAGCTGAAAGAGAAAAGAACGATATCGTTGCTAAATTAAGTGAAGGTTATGTAAGTAGCGATTTTGATTTACCAACTACTTGGAATCAAAATGCAAAAGTTACTTATTATGATCCTAATGTTAAAGAAATTACTAAATTCGTTATGCCTGACTTAGGCGAAGCTACTTCTCAAAACTATGCAATCACTGGTAGAGTTACTTATGGTGATTCTGATAGTGAATTCAATGTTACATTGAAGTTAGTTAAACCTGCTGAAGGAAAGAACGATTATGAAAAAGTTAACTTCGCTGTTGAAGTTGCAGAAGCTTTCTTATACACTTATGTAAGTGGTGCTGAAAAAGTTACTGAAAACTTATATTTACCTACAAGCGTTTATGGTGTAACTTTAGGTTGGTCTACAAATAAAGCTTACGTTTTAACTAACGCTGGTGAATTAACTCGTCCTAACAATGATACAGCTGTTAAATACACAATCACTCCTAAGTGTGGTGCTGCAAGTAAGAGTGCTACATTCGAAGTAGTTGCTGCTGGTTATGAAAAAGACGCTAAGATTAACTACTTATTAAAAGAAGGCGTTTTAAAAGACATCAATGGTAAGAAGTTTGCTGGTAGCGTTGCATTACCTGAAAAAGATGACAAATTCGGAATTCATTTAACTTATGTTTCAAGTGATCCAAGTGTTATCGATAACAATGGTAAAATTTCTGCTCAAATTAAAGATACTGAAGTTAAATTCACAGTTACTGCTGTTTACAAAGACAACAATGCTTCAGAAGCTGCATTCGTAGAAGTATTTGAAATCAAAGTTATCGCTGCTGCTAAAAACACTGACGTTGATGAAATTATTTCTTTCGCAGACAGCCATGAACAATTAAGACACGTTCCTTATGGAGCTAACGGAGTTGAAAGAACTTACGTTATTGATCTAGTTGAAGGAGCTCAATTAAAAACACAAGGCTATAAATTTGTTGGTGATGAAAACTTTAAAGTTAACGATGATGGTTCTGTTGAATTAGTTACTCAATACTTCAGATATCATGAAGCTAAATTAACTGTTAAATATGGTGAAGCTTCTTATACATGGGTTATCAATGTTGGTATCGGTGCTATGAACGATATTATCTACATTGGTGGTAGATCAGGAAGCTTACAAGCATCTGCAAATCCTGCAGAACGTGGTGATATGTTACAAGGCTTCAGTAAATGGGATAAATACGTTGGTATCGTTGCTAACAACAATGAAAGAACAGTTCAACAATACTGGTCTGAATTCTCTGGTTATACAATGTACGTAGACGTTCCTACTGGTGAAAAAGAAGTTGTTTTCACTAAAGATGCAGAAGGCAATATTACTGCAACTCCATCTGATAAAGACGCATTTGTTCGTCAACAAATTTTCTTCATGGAATTTGCTACAGTTCATATGGATGCAAAAGTAATGTGGGCTGATACAAATGGCGATGGCAAAGGTGACAAAGAAGTTTATCTTCCAGTTGTTAAAGAAGGCGCATTTGCTACAATTCGTCAAACTTATGGTGGAAACTTTGGTACATTATTCGTAAACGAAAGCAATAAAACTATTGAATTACCTGTATCTGCATTATCAATGGGTGGTGCATTTGCTGATGGCGTAGCTATGAAGACTTATACTAAATCAAGTATTAGTTTAGCTGCTAAGAAAGATGGCAAAGTTGCTGAAATTAAAGATGATTATGGTTCATCATTAAAAGTTAGCCGTGAACAAACATGGGCATTTGATGGATACCGTCCTGGTTTCGTTGTTGCTCCTAAAGGCTCAAGTGCTGCATTAGCTGAAGGCTCTGAAGGCAAATATGAATTCACATATGGTGCATTTGCTGCTAACGCTAACGAAAATAATAATGGTACTGTTTATATGCAATATGCTGTATCTAGTAAATTAAGTGCATTATGGGGAACTCCATACGTTGAAGTTAAACAAGGTGGTTTCGCTATGGCATTCCATACTCAAACAATCTATTCATTTGGTGCATTTGGTGGAGCTTATATCTCTGGTTTAGATAAGAGCTTAGAAGTTACATTCGCTAGATACTTCCGTCATGCTGAAAATGAAGAATTATCTGATTACGTAGTTGCTGATATCAATGCATACTTAAAGACATTAGTTGCTGAAGGTGCAGATTTAGCAAAAGTTACTGCTAAAGATATTTCATTTAACGACATTAGTGTTGCTAACTTAGAAAAGATTGAAAACTTAAAAGCTAAATATGATGCTTTATATGAAAGTTGGAAACAAAAAGATGCAGTTAAAGAAGCTGGTAGAAGAATTGATGCTATCATTGCTGCTGCTCAAGAAGAATTAGATAAGCAAACTGCATATGCTAACTTAACTGAAAAATCATTTGTTGCTGTTAGAGCTGAATTAGAAAAATTAGCTGACAAGAACGAAACTGAAATTATTGCTGCTTTAAATAGCACAGAAATGGATGCTTTAGTTGCTGCTGCTAGACGTAACTATAACGCATTAACAGAAGGCCAAAAAGGCTTATATGACAATGGATTCTCTGGAAAACATTTATCATTTGAAGCTAAGAACACTTCTGGTATTATGAAAGCTCTAGAAGTTGAAACTCAAATTATTCTTTTAACTGAAAAAGTTACTGACACTGCTAAAGTTACTGCAGCTAAGAAAGCTTATGAAGCATTAAAAGGTGTTAAAGCTGGTACTAAAGAAGTTCCTGGTTCAGCATCAACTGCTGCTGCTCCAGTTGTAGTAGAAGTTAAAGCTAACGAATTAATCAGTAAATGGTCTATTAAGAAACTTGCTGCATTATCAGTTGCTGCTAGCATCTTAGATGTTAAAGCTGATACTGCTAAGATCGAAGCAGCAAAAGCTGCTTATGAAGCTGCTGCTGACAAAGATATTATTGATAAATCATTCGCTGCATTCGGTGGTGTTGATATTTTCTTAGATGCTAAGAGAGAAGAAGTTGAGAAAGCTGAAGCTGCTGCATTCGCTGCTAATAAGAATAAGACTGTTGAATTAGCTAAAGCTATTAAAGAAGCTGTTGCTGCTTTACCAACTGCTAGCCAATTCGAAAAAGGTGAATTTACTGCTGATCAATTGAAGTCATTAAAAGCTTTAATTATCAACGAAGACAATAAATTTGCTACATTAGTTGCTTTATATAAGAAATTAGGCAAGACTCCTGCTGCTGAAACTGATGCTGCAAGAATCGATATGTTAGTTGCTGGTTTCACTAAGACTGTTGAAGGCAAAGTAGTAATCGATGCTGAATATGGTAACTTCGCTGGCGAAGGCGAAAAAGAAATCTTAACTAAATTAGTTGCTTGCCCTGCTTCTTATGACAAATATGCTGCTAACTTAGTAATCGATGCTGTTGAAAATCTTCCAGTTGTTGGTAAGACTACATTAGAAGATGAAGCTGCAATCAAAGCTGCAAGAGCTGCTTACAAAGCATTAACTACTGCTCAAAAAGCTATCGCTGATGCTTACCAAAGCAATGGTTACATCCCTGGTAGATTAACAGACTTAGAAAACAAGATCGAAGCATTAAAACAAGAACAAAAAGTTGCTCCAATCATTGATGCTGTTGATGGTTTACCACTAGTAACTAAGATTACATTAGAAGATAAAGCTGCAATCGTTGCTGCAAGAAAACTTGTTAATAGTTTAGGTAATGAAGCTGCTCAAATCGCTGCTATCGGTGCTGATGCTGTTAATAAATTAAAGAGCGCAGAAAATAAGATTGCTGAATTAGAAACTGCATTAGTTGAAAATTCAGATGCATACAAAGCTGCTGTTAAAGCATTCCAAGAAAATGCTAAAGTAAATGGTACTATCACTAAAGATAGTAAAGCAGATGCTGAAGCATTACTTGCTGCTTACAACGCAATGAACGCTAATGAAAAAGCTTACTTCGCAGCTAAATTCGCTGATTACCAAGCATTAGTTGCTAAGACAGTTAGTGCATTAAACGTTTATAACCAATATGCAGAATAATCTGTAAAAGATAAAAATGAGTGGTTTATTCGAAAGAATAAACCCTCTTTTTTTACACCATTATGAAAGAATTTATTAACTAATTTTTTCCGTTTTAGTTTTAGCTTTGGAATATATCTATATATCACGTTTTAGATTAAACATAATTATAAAAACTATTGTATGAATCCAGTATATAAATTATTAATTTAAAATTTAATTAATATAAATCTTTTTATACTTTCATTATACATACATTACAACAAAATAAAAAAAGAAAAAAATTCTTGACTTTTGTAAATGAAAGGAGTATAATATACAAGAGTCTGGTT
>MSHB01000004.1 GCA_001940985.1 Mollicutes bacterium Phil14 | reverse complement strand
TTATTGAATTTATTTTTATTAATTTCAATAAATATAGGATACGTATCATATTCTATTGGTGTAAGACCGGCTTTTGGAGAATCTATTTTTACATCCACATAAATATTTTCATTAGTCACTTCATAAATTGCTTCATTTACAACTTCGACAAAAGACTTTCTAAATTCGAAGAGAATTAGTATATTATCTTTAAAATATGATTCATTATATTTGTCATAATCAATAAAATATTTTCTGTTTAAAGATTTTAAATAATCATAGTCTCTGCAAATTTTATAATAACGCTTACTTAGTATAATTCTTTTTTTATCATTATTTGGGCGAGCACAACCAGCAAAAAGCACAATAAAACATAATATAAACATTATTACATATTTTTTCATTTCACTTCACCTGATAAATCGATTTTTTTACTTTTTAATAAAAAACATAACAAAAAGCAAATTAAATTAATTAGAACACCAATAAAAAGTAAGCATACAGATTCGTTTATCAAATACCAATATTTGCTTTTTGTATTTGATAAAAGTTCAGACGCAAAAAACATATCCGTAGCTTGCAAGTACACGTAAAAACTATATATCAAATTAATTGCTATTAAAAATAATGATTTTCTGTTTTTGTACAAGCTATTCATATCTATTAATCCTCCTTCTTCTTTTACAATCATATTTTATATTATTTGGAAAATATTGTCAAATTAAGGAAATATTATAAAATTAAACTTTTTCTATTTATTTTAAAAAAAAGAAAAAAACTTTCATTTTTTTGGAAGTTTTAATGAGTTTTTTTAAGAAAAAATTTTTTATGCATTTTTTAAAGTTTCGATAACTAATTTATTAATTTCATAATTTTCTAATTTTAAAATTCCTTTTCTATTCTTATGAATAATGTAATAATTTAATGTTTCTAAAAACTCTTTATTATTTTTTTCTAAAACATTTCTTTCATAATATTTTTTATATTCGTTTATTGATACTTTAGACAACGAATATAAATAACAAGTCAATTCGGTTAATGTTAATATTTTATTATCAGACAACAAATTCAAAATAAGTTCATATTTTTTTAGACCCAATGCTGATATTAACATATGTTTTAGAGTGATTTCTTTTTCAAAACCTTCGCAATCAAATGATTCTAATGCAAGCATTTGTTTTTCTGCTATATCTAGACAAGTTTTGTAGTTTTTAACACAATTAAGGCTATTCATAATATCAAAATTCAAGTGAACAATTCTTTTTAAATTATTCTCCTTGATTAATATATTTTTTGCTTTATCAGCAAAATATAAACAATCAATATATTTTTTATTTTGTAGACTTCTATGTGATAATATAAAATATGAATAACCATCTGAAATTTCTTCAGATAATGCATGTTTAGTTGTATCTTTTTCAAAAGTTAAATATAATAATTCAAAGATTTTTAAAAGACCTTCATTAAAAAACCTTTTGTACTTTTTTAATTCTTCATATGAACTTATAGCATTAGACATAATTTCTGGTTTCTTAATAGGAGAATTGATTTGTAAAAGCAACTTTAATAAGATTAAAATAGGAAAAATATTATAATTTTTATTAATCATATTTTCAATTTCCATTACGTAGTAATCATAATTTTTAAATATTTTATAATACATATCATTGTATATTGAATTTGCTAATTTTTCCAAATCATCTATTAAATCATTTGATGGTATATTATATTTAAAATGTTCAGATAATTTTAATATAATTTCTCCGCCTATTCTTTGTTCAATATTTCTAGCTCTTCTATATGAATTAGGAGTAATTCCTTTTGATTTTAAAAACTCTTCTTTATTGTAAATTTCATTTTTTATCAAAGCATCAAACAGATAAAAGAATTTTATGCTTTTTTTATATATTGATAAGTTAACCCTAATCATAAAATCACCTCATAACATCTTCCTAATTTAAATCTACATTAATATTACACTATTTTTAATTTTTTTTCAAGGTTTTTTGCTAAGATTAGACATCTTATTTCTAGATTTATAAAAATACAAAATAAAAAGGCTTATGATTAAACCCAAATTATTGAGTATCATAAGCCTATTTAAAACTATTCATTTTTTCTTAATGTGAATTTTATTGGTGAACCAGAAAATTCAAATGAATTTCTTAGTTGATTTTCTAAATATCTCAAATATGAAAAGTGCATATGTTTTTCATCATTAACAAATAGCACAAATGAAGGTGGCATAACATCATCTTGTGTAGCGTATGTTAAGCGCAATCTGTTACCATTAAATAGTGGTGGTTGATTAAGTAAAACAGCATCTAACAAGACATCGTTTAATACACTAGTTTGAACGCGACGATTAAAATTATCATATACTTTTTCTACTTCTTCAATAAGTATGTGAACTCTTTCCTTTTTTATCGCTGATAAAAAGATTACTGGAGCAAAATCCAAAAATGGCATTTGGACTTTAATTTTTTCCGTCATTTCCTTCATTGTTTTATCAGTTTTAGGAACAATATCCCATTTGTTAACAGCAATTATCATTGCCCTATTTGTTTCTCTAGCAAAGCCAGCAATACGTTTATCTTGCTCACTCAGTTCTTGAGTTCCGTCAAGTATTAAAACTGCAATATCGCATCTTTCTATTGCTTGCATTGCTCTTAACACACTATATTTCTCAGCATTTTCATATATCTTTCCTTGTTTTCTAATACCAGCAGTATCAACGACAACAAATTTTTTAGAATGCCAAGTAAACATAGTATCGATTGCATCACGAGTAGTACCAGGAATATTGCTCACAATAGTACGTTCTTCTCCTACAATGGCATTAGATAATGTTGATTTGCCAACATTAGGTTGACCTATTAAACAGAATTTAATAACGTCACTATCATAAGGGTCTTTTCTTTCAGGTGGCAAATTTTCAACTATCTTATCTAGTAAATCTCCAACTCCAACACCGTGTAAAGCACTAACGCCAACTACTTCATCGCAGCCCAAAGCATAGAAATCATATATATAATCTTTAAAACTTCCATCATCGACTTTGTTTGCAGCAATAATTAAAGGTTTTGTACTTTTGTGTAGGATTTTAATAACATCGCGATCTTCATCAGTAATAGAGGCACGAGCATCAACTACCATTACAATGACATCTGCTTCATCAATAGCAAGAGTCGCCTGAGCTCTTATTTCTTTAGAAAAGGGCTCATCCTTTAAGATGATCCCTCCTGTATCAATAACTCGAAACTCTTGATTAAGCCATGAAGCTTTGCCATATATTCTATCTCTAGTAATGCCACTAGCATCATCTGTGATTGACAATCTTTCGCCGATAATTCTATTAAACAAACTAGATTTACCGACATTTGGTCTTCCAACTATAGCAACAACTCCACGCATAACTTAATACCTATTTTCTATTTTTTAAGCTTGCAAAATAATCGCCTAACGTATTAGAGATTTTATCTTGAGCTTTCATATATTTGCTATAATTTTCTTTTTCTATTTTTTCTTCAGCATCGTTTAAATTAACAACTAATCTACCTTTTTGTGTATCAAGTGTTCTAACTTTAACTTTTAATTCAGCACCGATTTGAACTTCATTTTCATGATTACGAATGCTTCCTTTAGATAAGTATCCACTAACACCTTGATAAGTAACTTTGAAGCCTTGTTCTAATTCTTTTGCAACAACTACATCAATAATATCTCCAACTTTGCAAGTTAATGCAAGCCATGGATTTTCAGTTAGTTGTTTCTTAGATAAAATAATACGTTTTTTACTATTATCGATTTCGATAATCTTAGCTTCTAGTTCATCACCAACTTTAACTTCATCAGCGATAACAGCATCATTGTTCCAAGAAAATTCACTCTTTGGTAAGAAACCATTGATTTCTTCAGCAAGTTCAACTGTAATACCAGCATCTCTAATATCAACAACTTTTCCAGATACTAAAGAACCAACTTCTTTTCCTTCAGTGTAGTCAGCCCAATGATTAGGCATTAATGATTTTCTTGAAAGACCGATATGATCTTTTTCTAATTTTATAATTTGAACCTTTACAGAATCACCAGCATTTAGAACTTTTTCAACTTTAAATACGCGATCATGTGCCAATTCAGAAATATGAAGTAATCCTTCTACACCATTACCGATTTCAACAAATGCACCATATTTTTCAATATTTTTAACAACGCCATCATATACTTGACCAACTTCTAATTGATCAACAAATGCTTTCTTAGCGCTCTTTGCTTTTTGATTTTCAGCAGCTGCTTGTGAAGCGATAATACGGATTCTTGAATAATCAACACGTACAGGAACAACTTCGATTTCTTTTCCAGCTAGGGCATCTAATTCTTCTTCAGGTATATTTAACAAAGATTTAGGTTTCTTAGGGATTAAGCAAGAGAAATCTTCATATCTAGTTAAAAGACCAATTGGAGCGTTTTTAACAACCTTAACTTTGATTATTGGACGTTCTTTAACGATTTCTTCAAATTTTTCTAATTCTTTTCTTTTAGCAACTAATGCAGTTGAAAATACAAATTTTCCACCATCAGGGAATATTTTCTTAATAGCTACTTCAACTTTGTCGCCTTCTAAAAATGCGTCAAATAATTCTTCATCATCAGCTAATCCAACAGTGTCTTTTTTAGATAGATAACCTTCTTGACCGTCTTCTAATTCAATAAGAACTTTTTCTTCTCTAGCTTTAAATTCTTTGTTTCCAACTTTTCTAGCTGGTTGTGCAGGAATAACTTCAACAACAGTACCTGTAACAACTTGTAATTCACGATACTTAGGTGCGTTTTCTTCTGCAGTTTCTGAAGTAGAAGTTTCTTCTACAGGAGCTTCAGCTTCCTTAACTTCTTCTTCTAAAATTTCGTTTTTTTGTTCTAAATTTTCCATTCTGTAACCTCTTTCCAAAACTAAACTAATGATTTTTTTAATCACTTCTTCAATACATAAATCAGATGAATCTATTTCAATAGCATCATCCGCTTTTGTTAAAGGACCTACCTTACGATGGCTATCTTGATAATCTCTATCATTAAGCTCTTTAATAGTTTCTTCCAAACTTTGGCAATCTTGACCTTTTTCAACACGTTCTTTCAGTCTTCGCTTAGCTCTTTCAGAAACGTTAGCTGTCAAAAAGATTTTTAAATTAGCATTCTTTAAAACAACAGTTCCAATATCTCTACCATCCATAACAACATTATCATTACTAGCAATAGCTTGTTGAAGAGCAACAAGTTTCTCGCGGACATAACCAAATGTTGCAACTAATGATGCATAATTTGAAACGTCAACTGAACGAATTTCTTCAGAAACATCAATACCATCAAGCATTATTTTACCACACTCAAAATTAATTTTAGTATTTTCTAAAAAACGATATGATTTTTCATCACTAAAATCAATTTTTAATTTAATGCCTTTTAAGGCAACAGCACGATACATTGCTCCGGTATCAAGATACTTAAAGTTCAATCTTTTAGCAATCGCTTTAGCAACAGTACTCTTACCAGATCCTGCTGGACCATCAATTGCAATTTGCCAACCCATAAGTTCACCTCTAAACAACGGATAAATTATACCATACTTTACTATTTCTTTCAACAAAAATTTTTTTATTATTGATTTTTGTTAATTATCAATATTATTAACTATTAAAAAAACCTCTAAATCATTTTTATAACAATCTAGAGGTATATATACCAATTATTTTATTTTTTTGCTTTTACTTCTTTTGCCTGAACTAATAAGCGTTTGACTTCATGAGGAGTCAAATATCTAACTTCACCTTCAGCAATTCCTTCAGTAGTTATTTCCCCAAATCTTGTTCTGGTTAATCTTTTTACAGGAAATCCAATAGATGAAAACATCCTTTTAACTTGATGATACTTTCCCTCTTTAATAATAACTTTCACAGATGAAGAATTATTTTCCTTATCAATCGATAAAAGTTCACAATAGCATTTTCTAGTAACATAATCACCAATATTAACACCAAGAGCTATTTTCTTAGCATCTTCTTTTTTGAAAATACCTTCCACTCTACCAACGTATTCTTTTTCCAAATTAGATTTAGGACCAACTAAAGCATTCATAAACTCACCATCATTAGTTAGTAATATTATACCTTTTGTATCATAATCTAATCTTCCTACTGGAAATAAACGACAATCTCGCAACTCTTTTGGCAAAATAGAAATAACTGTTTTTCTATCTTTTTCATCATTCGCAGAAGAAATTATTCCTCTTGGCTTATTCATTGCTAAATAACATAAATCTTTTATTTCAACAATCTTACCATCTACTTCAACAATATCATTTCCACTAACTTTATATCCCATTTCTGTTACTGTCATACCATTTACTTTTACATGACCAGTAGCAATAAGTTCCTCAGACTTTCTTCTAGAAGCGACTCCACTACGAGCCATATACTTTTGTAATCTTTCCATTTTGTCACCACTTTTTTTCTAAACTTAATAAGATAATTGATTATATCACAAAACAAAATATTTTTGAATACTTTTATTAAGATTCTAGAAAAAAATCATAACAACTAAAAATGATAAGACTATACCTATAATATTAGTCACTAGTCCACAAACTAATGCTTTACCTGTATTTTTAATTCCAATGCATCCAAAATAAAATGAAATCATATAAAAAGTTGAATCACTCACCGTATGAATAAAAGTTGATAATAATGATATTTTAGAATCAACACCATATTTTTCATAATTTTTTAACATTATTGATAATGATGAACTACTAGAAAATGGTCTAACTATAGCTTGAATTAACAAATCACAATATTTAAAATTCAATTTGCTTGATATATATTCTAATAAATGCGAACTATTTAAAAGATTTATAGCTATGACAAATGCTAAAACAAACGAAAACATATTAACAACATTTTTCATTCCATCTTTGACACCTTGAATAAAACTTTCATAACAATTAACTTTTTTAACTATTCCTGTAACAATAATAGCAAAAATAAAAATAAATAAAAATAAATTACTCATCGTTTTTTTTCCTCAATACTATTTTAGTAAAAAAAACAGATAGCAAAGTATTGATAAAAGTAACAATTATTAATAATGGTATAATTTGTATATTAATTTTTGCCAAATATACTTCTCTTATTGATATGACAGTTACTGGAAACAATGTAAAACTAGCCACATTTATGACCAAAAAAATTATCATCGATGAACTAATTGTGTCTTTATTATTATTTATTTTTTTCATTTCTTCATAAGCTTTTATTGCCATTGGAGCTGAAGCGATTCCTAATCCTAACAAGTTAGAAACAATATTAGCACTAATATAATCAATAGCTATATGATCACTAGGAATATTTGAAAAGATTTTTTTAATAACCTTTGAAAATAATTTGCTGAAGATTTTAATCACACCACTATCTACTGCTATTTTAAATATGCCACTATAAAAAATTATCATTCCTCCAACTTTTAATAATAATTCTAGTGTGTCTTTAGGTGCAGATAGCATAACTTCTAACATTTCTTCTAAATTACCATTTAATACACCAAATATTAAAGATATTATTATCAAACCTATCCAAATATAATTCATTAATAATACCTATATATCTCGCTACTATACATTTCTTTTCCGTTTATAATTATTGAAGCTTTTCCAATAACTTTTTCAAGAGGATTTTTAAGCAAATAAATTTTACATTTTACTTCTTCATTTTCTTTAACAGGATACTTTAAATCTTTTGGTAAATACGGAGTAACAGAGTAATACTGTTCATCAATTTCTATTATTTGTCTTTTTAAAATTGTTTTGATTTTATAATTACTAAAACCATACTCAAACAATTTTCTGTGGACATTCCAATCATCACCACAATTAAAAGTTACCGCAATCAATTCCATATTATCTTTTTTAGCACTAGTCACCAATGTTCTTTTAGCTTTTTTTGTATATCCTGTTTTTCCACCAGTAACATATTCATCATTTAATACTAATTTATGTTTATTAACAAAATATAACAATTCACCATTATATGTTTTCGAAGTGTGTTTAGCTGTGGAAGTGACTTTTGAAAAAACTTTATTATTTAGAGCATAACACATAAGTAATGCCATATCATATGAAGTTGAATAATTACAATTTTCTTCATCTAAACCAGTAGGATTTGTAAATGATGAATGACACATTCCTATTTTTTTAGCCAAATTATTCATTTCGCCAACAAATCTATCAACATCATTAAAAGTTGATTTTGCTAATAAATATGCAGCATCATTTCCACTTCTAAGTAACATCCCATATAACAAATCGATTATCTTAATTTTGTCGCCTTCTTTTAAATAAATACTAGATCCTGTTTGTCTAGTAGTATCTAGTTCAACTGTAACATACTTTTCTAAATCATCAATATTTTCTATTGAAACAATTGCTGTTAAGATTTTAACTATAGAAGCGGTTAAATATCTATTGTCCATATTTTTTTCATATAACACTCTTTTACTTGTTTTTTCCATTAATACATAACTATCAGCTTGAATAATCATACCTTCATCAGCTTTTATAACCACTTCAAGATTTAAAAACAATAAAAATAAAATAAAAACTTTTTTTAATATCCTTTTCATAATAACCACCAATAATTAATATGAAAAAAATAATAAAAAAATGCTATACACACATGTATAACATTTCACATTTTAAAAACAATTATTTTATTTTTAGTTTAGTTTTTTCAAACACATTTCATAATAATATTTACTATTTTCATATTTGATTATAGAATCAAAAATCTGCTTAGCTTCCTCATAACATTCAGCTTTATAATATTCTTGGGCTATACAATACTTAAGTTCTGTTATTTCCAAAGTATATTCTTTATATTTTTTTATCTCCTTCAAGATATCAAATGATTTTTGATATTCACCATTATTATAATAATTTAAAGCAATATTGTATTTGCAACGCAAAATATAATTCTCAGTTTCGTAGTAATCACCAAAAGTTTCAAATCTTTGTAATGCTTCTTCGTACTTACCTTCTTTGCATAGTAATATCGCCATATAATATTTACATCTTTTAATCTTTATTTCACTATCTTTATATCCATCCAATTCTTCAAATAACTCTATGGCTTTTTCATAATCGACATCTTCACAATAATATCTTATAGCAATACCATACCTACAATTTTTAATTTGGATCTCACTATCTTCAAATCCATTTAATGATTCAAAAATTGAAATAGCTTCTTCATATTCTGAAGATTTCAAATGTTCCATACCTATTCCGTATATGCATTCCTTAATTTTAGTTTCACTATCTTCAAATCCATTTAATGATTCAAAAATTGAAATAGCTTCCTCATATTCTGAAGATTTTAAATGTTCCATACCAATTCCGTATATGCATTTCTTGATTTTAGTTTTACTATCTCTATATCTGCCTAATGATTCAAATATTTCAATTGCTTCATCATATTCTCTCATTTCATAGTGTTCCATAGCTTTTTTGTATTTTGTGGCTGGTATAATAACTGTAAATAATAAAATTAAAAAAATAGCAAAAACAATTGGTGAAATTTTGAGAATCTTTATAGCAGTTTTTTTTCTAGCTTCTTTAGCCTCTTTTTTAGCTATTAATTTTTCTAATCTATTTTTGCAAATACTAGTCTTTTCTTTAGCATCTCTCCAATTAGGAATAGTTTCTAGTTTACTAATAGCAATCTTATAATTATTGATTGTATCGTATTTCATTTTTTGTACTGCAAAATTATAGATAGTATTTTTTCTCAAATTTTCAGCTATTAACAAACATCTTTCAGCTAGTTCTTTTGAATTCTTATAGTTACTTATGTTTTTAAATATATTAGCTATTTTTAAATACTCATTAATCTTAGTACTCTTTTCCATCAAATAGCATCCAAGATAATATAATCTTCTTTGTCTATTATCTTCATTATTTTTTATTTTCTCATTGAACTCAAATTCATTGCATTTGTCTTGTAACATAATCTTCCTCCCTAAAACACTAAAAATTAGCATTACTAATTAAAAATAAACGGATAAAATTCGACTAATTATCAGCATTTTTATTATACAATAGTAATCTAATAAAGTAAAGAAAAACAAAAAAATTGCATAAAAACATTTTTTTCATGCAATTTCTAGTTTTTTCTTTAAATAAACATATTCAAAATAAAAAAATGATAATATTAGTCAATTGTCTCGATTTTTATTGTATTAGTGTTACCTGATTTTCCATCAGTATTACCACCTGTAATAACAATAATATCATTCTTTTTCAAATGAAAAACTTCTTTTGCTTTTCTTTTTGCAGTATAGAAAAGAACCTCTTGAGATGGATATACTTCGGTTAAAATAGGTGTTACTCCCCAAGATAGAGCTAACTTTCTAAATATCTTTTCATCAACAGTTAAACCAATTATATCAACTGGAGAACGGAATCTAGAAACCATTCTAGCAGTCATTCCTGATAATGAACAAACAACAATCGCTTTAGCATTTAAATCTATTGACATTCCACAAATGGCATGAGATATAGCATCAATTGTATTTTTAATTTTAAATTCATTCATTAAAAATCTTCTACCATAATGAATGTTTTTTTCTGTTTGTTCAGCAATTTGTGACATAGTTTTAACTGTTAAAACTGGATATTTACCAGCAGCAGTTTCACCAGACAACATTATAGCACTTGTTCCATCGTATACCGCATTAGCCACATCAGAAATTTCAGCTCTAGTTGGACGCGGATTATGAATCATTGATTCTAGCATTTCAGTTGCAGTTATTACTCTTTTACCATAAAGTCTACAAGTTGTTATTATTTGTTTTTGAATTGCTGGTAGTTCTTCGAATGGAATTTCTACTCCCATGTCACCTCTAGCTACCATGATACCTGAACATTCCTCACAAATTTCTTTTATATTATCAACGCCAGAACGATTTTCAATTTTTGCTATAAGGCTAATATCTAAAGCATTGTTTTCTTTTAATAAATCTTTAACTGCAACTAAATCTTCTTTGCAAGAAACAAATGAGCAGGCAATAAAATCAACTTGTTGTTCTATTCCGAATAAAATATCTTTTTTATCTTGTTCACTTAAATAAATTTGCTTCAAAGTCTTATTAGGAAAACTCATGCTTTTCCTATCACTTAGTTCACCACCAACTATTACTTCAGTTACAATATTATTACCATTAATCTCTAAGACTTTAAAAATTAATAATCCATTGTTAAGTAATATTTTATCACCTGGCTCTAAATCATTATTTAAGCCTTTATAGTTAACAGAAACTTTTGTATTGTCACCAATAATTTCTTCTGTAGTAAAAATAAATTTTTCTCCTTCAGAAAGAAAAATCTTTCCCTCTTTAAAAGTTTTAATTCTATATTCTGGTCCCTTTGTATCTAGCATAATTGCTATAGGTAATTTTAATTCATCTCTAACCTTTTTAATTAAATTAATTCTTTCTAAATGTTCCTCATGTGTCCCATGAGAAAAATTTAATCTTGCTACATTCATACCTGATAAGCACATTTCTTTTAATGTTTTTTCATCAGAGCATGATGGACCAATAGTACAAACAATTTTTGTTTTTCTCATAATTTCCTCCAATTAGTTTATAAACTTATTATAAACATGTGTGGGAAGGTAGTTATATTCTAATTTAAAAGGCAGAACTTTCGCTCTGCCAACTAGATATAGTACAACTATAACTTCAAGCATAATAAAACTATCAAAGATATAAATAGTTTTATGACAGACTCCACCATATGCTTAACAGTAAATATTATACCACAATCATTTATTATATTCATTAAGAAAACGTACACACTTTATTTTTTATTTTCATTACTATTTGAATTATTATTAGAATTATTTATGAATCTTTGTTGTCTTTCAGCAATTCTTTTCTTTCTAGATTTTTCTTGTAAAAAGTATATTAATATTGCTACTCCACCACCAACTATACCAAATGGTAAAGCATACATTATAAACTTGAATAATCCAACAACAAAGTCTCTTAAATATTGAACATAATCTTTTAGAAAACTTGCTTTAATCTTATTAGATGTTCTATACACAATTGTAACAGTACTATAATCTAATAAATTATCATAATCAGCTTTTGTTCTTTCTAATGTTCTTATTTCAGTATCAATTTCTTCAATCTTGCTTTTAATACTTATTATTTCATCCATTGTCAAGCCTTCTCTTGTTAGTAAAACTAGATATGCTTCTTTTGATGCATATAAAGTATTTAGCCTTTCAGTAGTATAAGAATATTTAATAGTTATATCATTAGAACTAAAACTTTTATCTATAACGCTACCAATTGTGCTCATATAGTTCATAAAATCATTTAACTTATCACTTGGAATTCTATACACATAATTAGCATAATTATCTTTTTCATATGAATTATCAATATAACCATTATATTCTTTAACCTTTTGGCCGATTGTAGCTATAGTTTTATCAATATGTCTATTTTTTATAGTGTAATTAACATTATAATAAATTTTTCTATTAGTTTCTTCGTTAATTTCCCCATTTTCATCATCATTAGGATAATCGCTGCCATTGCTTTTGTTTCCACAGCCTACAGCAATAATAGATAAAAATGCAAGTAACAATAAAAACACAAACTTAAAAATTCTTTTATTACTTTTTTCCATTGCACACCTCCGAAATAATTATTAACTTATATTTTTATTTTATTCTATTTTAAAATTTTTATTATAAATAAAGCCACAAAAAACAGAAACAATTGGTATTGCTGAAAGCATTCCTAATGTTCCAACAATAGATTGAATCAATTCAATAGTAATCATCTCTAATCGCAAAATAGCTTCAAAATTTGAAAATAAAATTGTAAATAAAACTATTGGTAAAGAGCTACCTAGATATGCTAATATTAAGGTGTTTGTCATAGTACCTAACATATCTTTACCTATAGTAAAACCAGATTTTATAATTTTTTTTATGTTTGTTTCTTTAGAAGACACTTCATATAAAGAAGATGATAACGATATTGCTACATCTAATAGTGCACCAATTGAACCTAGTGTAATTGATGCAAATATAAGTGAGCGTAAATCTAAAGTAACACTATAAGTATCCTTAACCAATAGATCAAGTTCATATGTAGTTTCATCATAATTGCCAGTTAAAGCAAAAACCTTTTGAATAACAATAGTTAGAATGGCTATCACAAAGATTCCACCAAAGCATCCAATAAAAGCACTTAGAGCTTTATAATTTACACCTATTACTAATAATAGCGTTATAATTACAATATATGTGGATATAATGAATGTCCAAACATATATATTATGTCCTAAAAGAACTTTAGGTATAAACACTATAAAAATACTCGCAATGGAAAGTCCTAAGGCCACTATTGTATAAATACCTTGAAGTTTTGAAAACGTAATGATTACTAAAACAAAAACAATCATTAATATAAAAGTTACGCCTACTCTGTCAAAGGCAAATGATGAACCAATAAACTCCCAATTGACATCATAACCGCCAGTCACACTCCATTTAGTAGCATGGCTAACATAAATGGTATTTCCAACTTTTGCACTAATATATTTATTTTCTTCAAGTTCTGTAATTGATTGAACTACTAAAATTTCGCTGCCTTTTTCCAATTCTTCACTTTTTTTGACTATACAGCGATATATATAAAAAGTAGCTTCATCTCCAAAATATGTTTTATCTGTGAATTTATCAACAATCTCAACGACTTTAACTTTGTTTATCGTAGTTGGGTCTATATCAACAAAAAATCTTTCATTGTACACCTTCTTAGATGAAGGTATAAATAAAACAATAAACAAAATCCCAAATAATGTTGTTAGAACAGGACAAAGATATTTTAATACTTTTTTGAATATATCTTTTTTCATCATAATTAATAACTATTTAACAAAACGTTTTTTAAGTACTATGACTAAACCTAAAAGACTTAAAGTGTACCATACGAATTGAAAACTTCCAGAGTTACAACCACTTGGTTTTGGTTCTGGTGTAGGAGTTGGATCTACATCAGGCGGTAATTCTTTCTTAACAGCTTCTAATTCGATAGTGCCCTTGATACTATTATCCAATTTTGATCTAACAGTGATAGTAACTTTTCCTTCTTTTATAAATTTAACTAAACCATTGTTTACAGTGGCAATACTTTCATCGCTACTAATCCATTCAATTTCATCACTAGCTTCAAGAGGATTTTTTATAACTTCAAGTTGAATAGTATCTCCAATATCAAAACTATCTTTAGATACATTTTTAATAGTTAAATCTGACAACACTATTTTATCTTTATACAAATAATTTAATTTCAAAGTAACAATTTCATTATTTTCAGTATCAATTAACATTAAACTAATTTCATTATCTTTTCCTGCTTCTAAATCAGTTAATGAAATAGTTGCCTTTTTTTCGTTAATAGCAATAGTTTTTACTACTTTTCCATTAATTAATATATTTAGTTCTTTTACTTCTTCAGCTTTCAAACTTGCATTCCAAGATAAAATTAAATCATTGTCTGTTACACTATCAATTTTAAAACTATCGATTGTTCCAAAACTTTTTCTATTTAAAAATTCTTGTTCAAATTTATATACTTCATTATCCCAATAAGTTACCTCTATCTCAAGATTTAGCAATTTATTAACAGGGAAATTATCTAATTTAAATTTGCCCCTACCTTCTTCAAGTGGGCCTAAATAATAAACATTACCATCATTTTTATCTTTTATGCTAACCTTTTTAACAGCCACAAATGCTTCTTTTGCATAATTGAAATATGGTTTTGTTAAATCTGCACCATTAATACTCATTTTAAAACTAGGTTCTAAAGATTTCTTATCTATTCCAGAAATATCTTTAGTTATTCTATTAGAAGTTCCTCGTTTTGCTGGAATCGTGACAGTATCTAAAATCTCTCCGCCTTTATTAATTAATTTAATAGTTATATTATTTTCTCTTACATTAACTACACTAGTTGCAACTGAATTCTTATCTGCCCAACTTTTGGCAACCAATTCAGAATTTGATGTAATAGGAACTAAAGCTTCTCCTCTTTCACCATCACTAGATGGGGCAACCATATAAACAGTTTCTTTTGATTTATCATTGCTTAATTTACCTTGATAAATTGATTTGCTACGTAAATAAACATGAGAATTCCCAGAAAAAGCAATATCTACATCATATTTATCACATAATTTATGCCATCTTGTATAACCTGTAGAATTGAAACTACCACTTTTGTTAAACATTTGATAGTGTTGGAAGATAAATTTATATTGTGCTTCACTATTCTTTAATACTTCTTCACACCAATTATATTGTGCATCAGTAAATTCTTCAGTATTTAAACAAATGAAAATTGCATCACCATAATAGAAATAATAACAAATATTTTCTTGACTTTCATAACCGTTTTTTGGATTATTATGATTAGCACCAAAAAATACATGTGAAGCACCTAAGGCTACAGTTGTACCCTTGCTAGTCATCCAGTCATGATTACCCAATGTATCAGCAAACATATAATTATTAATCCAAGAAGCTGTTGATAATTGATTCCACCATTTATAAGTTCCACCATGCGCGATAGTGTCACCAGTAGATAATACAAAGTCAACTCCACCATTCATTTTAATTGCTTCTTCAATAGTTGCAGTAGCATTTTTTAATCTACTTCCATTATCATAGTAAGTATGAAAATCACTTGTCCATAAAAAACTAAAATATTGTTCACCAGTTTTAAAATAATGAACTGTGCTTTCATAATTGTCTAAGCAAACTTTATACATATAGTTAGTGCCAGGTTTTAAATTAGACAAAACAGCACCACATTGTTTAAACTTCTCACCGCTACCATTCAATTGTGCAAAAGCGTTATTTTCAATTTCTTCTGCCATAACCTTTGTAGAATTAATCCAATCACTGTCATCTTTTTCAGTATAAATAACATATGATCCACTTTTTTCTAAATCAATATGGTAATTAATTCTAATTTCTGAATTTGAATTTTCACCAGGATTTGTAAAAATAGTTCGGATAACATCGCTAGCATCAGCGTTTACATTAACGTTACCAAAAATCGCAAGAACAAAGATTGATATTACAGAAAGCAATAAAATCTTTTTAATAATACTTTTCATATATACCTCCGCAAACGATTACACTCTATTATAACATGAAATTAATAAAAAAACAATTTTATATTAAAAAACCTTACATATTATGTAAAGCATACATAAATATGTAAGGAATATATTTTAAAGTTTATTGATAAATGCTTTATATGCACAATATGCTTCATAAACATCAGCTTTAGAAACAATTTCCATAGGTGCATGCATATTAAGAACAGCAATACCAGCATCAATAACGTTCATATTATAATTTCCTAAAATATAAGCAATTGTGCCACCACCACCTTGGTCTACTTTTCCAAGTTCAGCAGTTTGATAATTAATATCATTTTCATCCATTACTTTTCTTATTTCAGCGAAATATTCAGGCATTGCATCATTGCATCCACTCTTACCACGGGCACCAGTGTATTTATTAAAACATATACCATTTCCTAAATACGCAGAGTTTTTAGCATCGTTAACACCAGCAAATAGTGGATCAAAGCCAGCAGAAACATCACTAGATAACATCTTAGTGTTTTCCATAGCATGACGAACCTTAAGTTCACTATAATCTGTAGTAAGGTTAACTAATTCAGCAATTACATTTTCAAAGAATTTTGATTGTGCTCCAGTTGCTCCAATAGAACCAACTTCCTCTTTGTCTACTAATATTGCACAAGTAGTATAAGGTGATTTTGGTGTATCTAAAACTGCCATCAATGAAGTATATGCACATACTCTATCATCATGTCCATATCCAGCAATCATACTTCTATCTAAACCATAATCACGAGCTTCGCCAGCAGGAACTATTTCAAATTCAGCACTTAAAAAATCTTCTTCTTCGAAATTATATTTTTCTTTTAAAAGTTTTAAAATATTAGCTTTAACAGCATCTTTTTCTTCTTCTGGAAGCGGCATATTTCCTAAAGTAACATCTAGTGCTTCACCTTCAATAACCTTAGCAGCAGTTTTTTGCATTTGTTCACCAGATAAATGGATTAATAAATCACTTATTCCAACAATCGGATCATTAGAATCTTCACCAATAACTACATCAACACTACTACCATCTTTTTTACAAACTACACCATGAATAGCTAGAGGAATAGTTACCCATTGATATTTCTTAATACCACCATAATAGTGAGTGTCTAACAAAGCAAATCCATTACTTTCATATAAAGGGTTTTGTTTAACATCAAGGCGTGGAGAATCAATGTGAGCACCTAAAACTCTTAAGCCTTCTTCAATTGGTTTATCTCCAATTACAAATAATGCCACATTTTTGCCTTTATTAGTAGCATATACTAAATCTCCTGGTTTTAAAGATTTATATTCTTTAATATCCTTAAATCCTTTTTCCTTAGCTAATTTAACGGCTTCTTTTACGCATGCCCTTTCTGTTTTACCAACACTAATGAATTTTTTATAATTTTCATTAAATGCCATTACTTCATTTAATTGTTCTTGAGAATATTTCTTCCATGCATTCTTTGCATACATATTAATCACTCCTTTTGGTATATTATACCACATTTTTTATATTTTTATATGTTTTTACATCTTTTTTTATTGAAAGCGCCATACTTTTTTTTAATTCTATTTATTTTAACTAAAATTGGCCTAGCTAAAACAACTAAAAATATCACATTTGATATAACATAAATAATCATAACCGAAAAGCTATTACCAACAAAGTATAGATATCTACGAATAGTAAATTCTTTATCCATTGAAATAGTAGTAAAAACATCCATTAGCAAAGAATACACTACCCCACTTATAGCTCCAATAATAGCAAGTATAACTAAATTTGGTTTTTTATCCCCTAAATTTTTATATAATATACCAGATATATATCCAATAATTCCCCAAGTATACATTTGAAATACTGTCCAAGGTCCTTGCCCAAAAAATATATTACTTATTAAAGCAGTCATACATCCAGATATGAAACCTGCCTCTCTACCAAATGCTATTCCAGTAATTATTACTATTGCTGTGACTGGTTTAAATGAAGGGAAAGAAGCAAAAATCAATCTTCCAACAATTGAAATTGCTGTCATTGTCGCTATAATAACTAATTCAGTAGCATTAGTTTCGCTATTTTCAAACTTTACAAAATGAGGAACACAACATAAACAAGCAATAATCATAGATATTACATAATAACGTTTAGTTTTTGTACTTAAAAAAATCAAAAGTGGTATTAGAATAAAATAAACCAAAACATTAACAATAATGTTTATAAATAAACGATAATTTCTATTATCCTTTTTACTAGTACTATTCATATTGTTTCCTTTTGTTCATATTACATAGTTCTACCACCATATCAACAGTAATAGCATTACTATAATATGGTCTACTAATACGGCTAGCGCATGTTGTATAATAATCATTATGAGCAAAGAAATCAATTCTATTATCTATTGATACAATTTGACCATCAAAAAACATTGCACATCTATCAGCATAAAGCCCAGCAAATTCAATATCATGAGTAACAATAACTATAGTTTTTCCTTTTTCTTTTAATCCTTTTAATATATCACTAATCATCATTTTTGAATAAGTATCTAATCCTTTTGTTGGTTCATCTAACAAAATGATATCAGGGTCCATTAATAAAATTTTAGCTAATGCTACTTTTTGGGCTTCACCACCACTTAAATCATATGGATGTGTTTCAAATAACGTTTCAATTTTTAATTCATTTGAAATTTTTTTAATTACTTCATCATGATTTTTTATTCCTAATAAGGAACAAAGCTCAACTAATTCGTCATAAACACTTTCGCTAATGAATAAAGACCTAGGATTTTGAGGTAATGTTGAAATTTTAGCATTGGATTTTTTTAATTTTTCACCAAAAATTTTAATCTTTCCGCTATTTGTTTGCAATAATCCGTTAATTATTTTTAAAAGAGTGCTTTTTCCACAACCATTTGGTCCAACAATACAACAAACCTCACCCTTATAAATTTTTAAATCCAATCCATTTAAGATATTAGCAGAATCTTTTTCATATCTGAAATATGCTTCATTTAATTCAATAGCAATTTCTTTCTTAATAAAACTATTTTTATTTTCCAAAGTTTTAATCTCGTTTTCAAAATTTCTAATAATAAACTTCTTAGCATCATTAACTGTAAGTGGACATTCATCATTCACATTAAGTTTATTATATATTCTAACTGCTGATGGCAATTCATAAAGCATCTTATCATCAACTTTATCTAATAGCATTTTTCCAACATTTTTTGGAGTATCATTATATAGTACTTTACCTTTTTCAAGCACAACTATTTTATTAGCATATGAATATATCTCTTCAAGATTATGTTCAACTAATATAACAGTTATTCCTAAATCTTGATTAATTTTTCTAACACTATTTAAAAATAAAGTTGCTGAAATAGGATCTAATTGACTAGTAGGTTCATCTAATAATAATATATCAGGTTTCATAACCATAATTGAAGCTAAATTCAATAGTTGTTTTTCCCCACCAGATAATATTGAAGTATCCTTACGATACCAATTAGATATACCAAAATAACCAGAAATTTCAGCTACTCTTCTTCTGATTACGCCTTTATCTTCACCAAGGTTCTCAAGACCAAATGCTAATTCGTGCCAAACTTTGTCAGTGACAATTTGAGTATTAGGATCTTGCATAACAAATCCTATTGATTTAGCAGAAGTCAAATTATCAATTTTTTCAACATCAATTTCTTTTAATGTGATTCTACCTTCCGTTTTACCTATTGGTCGTAATTCTTTTTTTATCAACTTCAACAAAGTAGTTTTTCCTGAACCAGACTCACCACATAGAATAACAAAATCTCCTCTTTCAATTTTGAGACTAATATTATCTATAGTTTTTTTATTGACATCAATTAAACTATTATATGTAAAATTTAATTTTTCAATTTCAAGTAATGCCATAATATGTTTTCCTTTATCTCTAAAATTGTGCTACTTATTGCGAGTAACAAAAATGATCCACATATAGAAATCATCTTTAAATCAACTGTTATATGATCTAAAACTGGGTAATAATTATAATCACTATTAGATAAAATGCTTATAAAACTATAAACTCCAAAAGCTATCCATATTATTCCTAAAATTAAATCAGCTTTTCGCCATTTAAATATCGAGTAATTACTTCTTCCACTTTTCCCATAGCCTCTAGCTCTCATACTATTTGAAGTTTCTATAGCACTCTCAAGTGACATTCCAAAAACAATTGAAAAAACACGCAATTTCATTCTGAGAGCCTTTTTTTCATAAACACCTAGTGAACGCTGAGCATCATCAATTTCTTTAAAATAGTGAGTAAAACGAGGAATAAAATTCAGTGTTACGGAAATAACTAAAGAAATTTTAGGAATTATTTTCCCAAACAAATATATAAATTTATCACTTTTGAAAACTATACTATATGACATAAACCATATTATTACACTTACTAACATCATAGAAGTAAAAAATCCATAAAGCATTGATTCTAAAGTGAAATTATAATATCCAATCGAAAATAATATTGTTTTACCATAACGAGAAAAAATGGGATTTATTAAAGCCATAAAAATCATTAAAATTAAAAATAGCCCTAACTTTTTAAACATATTTTTGAAGCTAGTAAACATAGCATATAAAAATAATGATGAAAAAAATGATATGCTAATCAAAACTGGATTATTTGTGATCATAGTTATAAAAATAACCATCATAAAATACAAAAACAATATAATAGGATGAACATAATCCATTCTTTTCATTAGTTTTTCCTCCCAATCAAAAAAATAAAGCCTAAATGCAATATACAAAAAGGCTTAATAAATATCTCCCATTGCCCAGAGATATTTTACTTATCAGGTAACCCGACTAATATAAAAATACATTACGGTAATGACTGTTGCTTTGGAATCGCACCAAAATTCCCCTGTCAAGAAAAGTCTTGAAACTTATTTAGTTTTTATATATATAATTTATAAGCAAATTATTCGAATTCATCTTCATGACTTTTGAAAAAGTCATAATAGAACCTAACATTTTCTAATTCTGTCCAATTACAAACATCTACAGGATTATCATCCAAGTTATAAATCTTTGCACCGGGAATAGATAATAGAAATGGAGAATGAGTAGCAATTATAAATTGACAATTGCAATATCTACTGCATTCAACAATCAAACGCATTAACTGTACTTGAAATTCTGGTGACAAACTATTTTCAGGTTCGTCAAGCAAATATAAACCATCATTTTCAAGTTCACTATCAAAGAATCTCAATGAGCTTTCGCCATTAGAAAATTGTTTGATAAAATTAGTACGTTCCCTAATAAAACTAGTTTGAGTTTTTGATCTAACTTCATTTTGCGCCACTAAACTCTCATAATCTTTTAATCCACCAAACTTCACGTTGCCTTTTTTAATTTTAGAATATTCTTTTTTTAATTTCAAACTGTTTTTTTCGTTTTTAATATTCTCTTCTCTAATATTTAAAATGTGATTGAAAACATCCTCACTAGCAATAATCTTACTATTTTTTGGCAATTCATATAACTCATCTAAATCATCATTATATTCTAATTGAAATGAACATTTATCAACATATGCTTTAAAAGTTTCATCAGCAAAAAATGATGATCTTCTCTTTAAATTAAACTTATGATTGATAACATTTAATAATGTACTTTTTCCACTACCATTACTGCCATAAAATATTGTAACATCAGAAAAGTATACTTCATAAAAATCCTTTGATGAAAACAATGAAAACGGATATTTTGTTGGAAAGTCATATAAAGATTCTGATTGAAAAGTTGGTAAGCTAAATTTTTTTAAGTATTTCATAAAAACTATTTCTCCAAAAATTTCTTACTTTCCTCATAAATCACTTTGTAAGCAGATGAAATATCATTATAATCAACTTCTACCCACTGACATTTTAATTTATTTTTAAACCAAGTTATTTGTCTTTTAGCATAATTTCTTGTTTTTTGTTTAATTATCTCTTTCATATCATTTTCAGAAAGATTACCATTTAAAAATTCAAATATTTCATGATAACCTATATCCTTAATTTTACTTATATCATAATTACTTGCTTGCAACTTTTTGCATTCGTCTATCCAGCCAGCATCTAACATTTTTTCAACTCTAAGATTTATTCTTTCATATAAATCACATCTTTTTGGGCATAAGCAAAAAATTTTTGCATTATATAACATATCCGTATTCTTTTCAAAATGTACTTCATTCGAATTACTTTGGCACTTTTCTAAAGCTCTCAAAACTCGGCGACGATTGTTTTCATGAATTTCTTTTGCTAACTCTTTATTTTCTTTTTCAAGTAACAAATGTAACTCATGATTACTAATATCATTATATTTTTTTTCAAAATCCGGATCTCTTCCAGTATCATTCAAATTGTAATTATAAAGTAAAGCATTAATATAAAGACCAGTTCCCCCAACAATAATCGGAACTTTTTTACTACTGTTAATAGTAGATATTACTTCTCTTGCTTTTGTCTGAAAATCTCTAATTGAATAATTCTCATCAGCTGCTAAAAAATCAATTAGATAATGTTTAATATTAGTTTTTGTCAAATCAATTTTAGCAGTACCAATGTTTAAATCTTTTTTCATTTGACTGGCATCACAATTAATAATTTCACCATCAACATCTTTTGCCAACATCAATGAAAATTCTGTTTTGCCACTACCAGTTGGTCCTGCTATTACAATCACTTTACTCTTTTCAGTGACTTTCATTTTTATTGCACCCTCTTGAACCATTTTTCTATTTCGTATTTAGAAAATTTTATTATAACTGGTCTACCATGCGGACAAGTAAAAGGTTTTTCGCATTTTTCCAAATCCTCTAGCAAATAATCTATTTCTATTTTTGATAAATAATCGTTAGCTTTAACGCTTTTTTTGCAAGCAAGTGATTTTGCAATGGAATCTAAAAATTGATATTTTTCTTGTTTTCTGTCATTAATAATATGAATAATTATTTCTTCTACAAACTCTTTTTCTTTTCCTTTTATTAGCCAAATAGGAACTTTTCTTACTGTATAAGTTCCACCACCAAAATCTTCAAGCTCTATTCCTAATTTATTAATTGTTTCCATTTTTTCTTCTATTAATATTGATTCAGAAGCAGTAAAATTAAGTTTAATAGGAATTAACAACTCATAATTAAGATTATTTTCTTTCTTAAGTTCTTTTAATATTTTTTCATAATTTATTCTTTCATTTGCCGCATGTTGGTCAATAACAAAGAATTCGCCTTCGTTTTGGCAAAGTAAATAAGTACCAAACAATTGACCTATATAGAATAATTTAGGTAGTTTGTTCTTACTCTTTTCTAAATCTATATCTATGTCATCACTAGTAAATGTGTATTGTTGTTGAGAAAAAGTTTCCTTTTTCACTTCATTATTATCTCTAATGAAAATATCTTCACTTTTATTATTATTTTCAATAATTTCATTATACTTAATCTCTGTAGCTACCTTTTCATCAAAATCATCGAATTCAAAATCTGATAATACTTTTTCAGCATTATCACTATTACTAACATAATCATTTACAGTTTCAACAACAGAACTTTCATCTTCCTCTGGTTCATATGTTACAGTAGGATTTGCTTTTGAATCAAGTGAAACAGTCAAATCAGTTCTAGATAAAGCTATTTGAATTGTATTAATTATGATTTCTTTCAATCTATCTTCATCAGCAAAACGCACTTCTAGTTTAGATGGATGAGCATTAACATCTATCAAACTTGGATCAACTAAAATGTCTATTACAGCAATAGGATATCTTCCTATTGTAAGTAGGGTTTTATATCCGTCACAAATAGCATTAACCAAGGAAGGATTTTTTATAACTCGACCATTAACAATAATATTAATATAATTCTTATTTGAACGAGTGGAACTAATTTTAGAAATATAACCATAAATTCTAAAATTTCCTTCAGAATTATGAATTGGAATCATATCCTTAGCAATATCTGTACCATAGATACTAGCTATTGCTTCTAATTCATTATCGCTTCCATAAGTTTGAAAGATTATTTTACCATTATTTGAAAGTTTAAACGCAATCTTTGGTGATGAAAGGGCTATTCTACTAACATAATCTATCACACTGCTTAGTTCACTACTTTCACCTTTCAAACTTTGCAATCGTGGTGGTGTATTATAAAATAAGTTTTTTACAGATATTTCAGTTCCAATAGGATGGGAAATTACTGCTTCACTAACTAAAACTCCGTCTTTTAAAACTAGCATTGTTCCTTTACTACCTAAAGTACATGTCTTCATTTTAAATTGAGATACAGAAACAATTGATGCTAAAGCCTCACCACGAAAGCCTAATGTTCTAATGTTAAAAAGATCGTTTGCTTCTTTTATTTTACTAGTTGCATGTGGCTCTATTGCCAATTTTGCATCGACTGGATCCATTCCTTTACCATTGTCACTAACAACTATCTCTTTTAGACCCCCTTCTGTTAGAGAAATACTTATATTATTTGCTCCAGCGTCAATTGAATTTTCTACTAATTCTTTAACTACTGAAGAAACTTTTTCAATAACTTCTCCAGCAGCAATTAAATTAGTTACATGTTGGTCTAACCTTCTAATTATGCCCATAATAATCACCTATTTTAATATTTTCTTTAATTCATCTAATAAATTCATAGCATCTAACGGACTCATTTCATATATTGAAACTTTTCTTATTTTATCTAAGACTATCTTTTCTTGTTCTGTTTTTGAATCGTATAACATTGGTGGTTGATAATTCTTAACAGAAAGTAATTTACCATCAACACTCTGATTACTTTGTAATTTATATAAAATATCTTCTGCTCTTAAAATTACATCTAAAGGAATATTAGCTAATTTTGCTACATTAATACCATAGCTCTTATCAACTGCACCCTTTTTAACTTTATGCATGAAAACTATTTCTCCATTAATATCCTCAGCACTAACATGAACATTTTCAAGATTGCTTAAATCATTTTCTAATGCTGTAAGTTCATGATAATGTGTTGAAAACAATGTTTTACAGCCAATTTTTTCATGTACATATTCTAAAATTGCTTGTGCCAAAGCCATTCCATCATATGTTGCTGTTCCACGACCGATTTCATCAAACAATATTAAAGAATCAACAGTAGCTGACTTTAAAGCATTATTTACTTCATTCATTTCAACCATAAATGTAGATTGTCCACTAACAATATCATCAGCTGCGCCTATTCTTGTATATATTGCATCAAAAATTGGTAAATTAGCGGAAGTAGCTGGTACAAAGCATCCAATTTGAGCCATAATACTTATTAAAGCAACTTGACGCATGTAAGTAGATTTACCACTCATATTTGGACCTGTGATTAATAATATTGATGTATCTTTTAACATCTTTATATCATTAGGGATATAGTTATCAATATATCTTTCTATAACAGGATGACGACCATTTTTAATATCTAAGATATGTTCATCATTTAATGATGGTCTAACATAATTATTTTCTTTTGTTACTCTAGTAAAACTTCCCATCATATCTAACTCAGAGATAGTTTTAGCTAAAACTTGTAAAGTATAAGCATACTCTTTACACTTATTACGAACATCGCAAAAGATATTATAATCTAATTCTAACATCTTTTCTTCTGCTCTTAATATCATAGTTTCTTTTTCTTTTAATTCTTGAGTAATAAAGCGCTCTCCAGTAGTAAGTGTTTGCTTTCTAATATATCCAAATTCATCTTTTACTAAAGGACAACTACCTTTTGATATTTCAATATAATAACCAAAAACTTTATTAAAACCAACTTTAAGATTTTTAATACCCGTTCTTTCTCTTTCACGTTGCTCTAATGATAATAAGTATTCCTTACTATCAGAATTGATATTCATCAGTTCATCTAGTTTTTCATTATATCCTTTTTTAATTACTCCACCATCTTTTGCTGAAAATGGGGCATCGGGTGAAATACTATCATCTAGCAATTGATATACACTCATATATTGAGAAAAATCACTTTCAAAATCAAAGTAATCATTAATTTTCATTTTTTCAACGAGTTTTTTAATAGTTGGAACAACTGATAAAGATTTCTTAAGTTGAAGCAAATCTTTTGGATTAACACTTTCATAAGATATCTTGCCAACAATTCTTTCTAAGTCATAAACATCTTCTAATAACTTCTTTAACTCTTCGGCCTCTAAAAAATGTTTCTTCATAGAATCTATTATGTCAAATCTTCGACTAATTTTTTCTTTATTTATTAATGGAAAAGTTATATTTTTTCTTAAATATCTACTTCCCATTGCCGTTGAACATTTATCAAGAACATTTAGCAATGTGTTTTTCTTATTCTGAAATCTTAATGTCTCTAATAGTTCTAAATTTCTCCTTGATGACAAATCAATTTTCAAAAAACCATTAATATCATATTTTATGACTTTTTGCATATGTACTAAAGTTTTCTTTTGAGTTCTTATTATATAATTTAGTAAACGAGAAAAGTTTTTTTCTTCTTGTTTATCAAGTCCATCACTCAATGAAGATAAATAGCCTACAGCCGTATCGTTACTTTCAGTTGAAACTGTAATTGACATAAAATTCTTCAGTGGCTTAAATATATTTTGATTAAAATCATCACTCACAACTATTTCTCTTGTCTTAAGTTTTATAATTTCAGCAAACAAAACTTCATCATTAAGTGGTAAATCTGTCAAATAGTTTTCACCTGTTGACAAATCACAGTACGATAGAATGTATCTTTCTTTATCAATAGATAATGACACTAAATAATTATTTTCTTTTTCATCTAAAGTATTGCCTTCAGTAACAGTTCCTGGTGTTACTATTTTAACAACATCCCTAGTTACTAAACCCTTTGCTAATTTTGGATCTTCTAATTGTTCAACAATTGCAACCTTATATCCTTTTTCACTAAGTTTATCCAAATATGCATTGACAGCATGATGAGGAACACCACACATAGGAACTCTATCTTTTACACCTGCATCACGGCCGGTTAGAACTATTTCTAATTCCTTACTCGCAACTATTGCATCGTTAAAAAACATTTCATAAAAGTCCCCAATTCGATAAAAGATTAATGTGTCAGGATATTCTTCTTTTATTTCTAAATATTGTCTCATCATTGGAGTATACAAATTTTTATCTACATTTTCATACATTTTTTTCACCTTTGATTTATTATATCATATTTTTAAATTAAAATAAAGAAAGAATATTTGCTTCATCTAGTTACATATTTTAAATTTTTTCTTATTTTTTTTCTAATAAAATTAAAGAAAAGTGCAAATGCTATTTTTAGTCTGTTGAAAGAATTTATCTTTTAAACTAATATATTTAAGTAGATTTTTTATTAAAAAGGTGAACGATATGATTGAAAATTCAGAAAAAAACAAGAAAAATAAAAAAGATAATATCAATGTACTATTCGGATTAAAAGTTAAAGAATATCGAAAATCAATAGGCGCTTCACAAGAACAACTAGGTTATATGACTGGTCTACATCGTACTTATATTGGTCATATTGAAAGAGCTGAAAAGAATATAACTCTTAAAAACATTGAAAAGATAGCTGAC
This sequence comes from Mollicutes bacterium Phil14, assembly GCA_001940985.1. GTDB lineage: Bacteria > Bacillota_I > Bacilli_A > ML615J-28 > CAG-698 > Tener-01. The sequence goes on along the minus strand of MSHB01000004.1, from coordinate 61,636 downwards.
TCACTAGGCATAGATATTAAAGATTTATTTGATTTTTCAAATTTAAAAACTAAAAAATAAAACTGTAGACATAAAAAGTCTACAGTTGTTTTTTTATTATGATATACTAATCATTATTTAAGTATTTATTATTTGCAAAGTTTACTAATCTTAAAACTACCGGTGATAGTAAAGAATTTACTAAAAATTCTATAATAAAATTCACACCAATAAAACTCAAGAATAAATAAGCAACAATAGTTTGATCTGTTGGAGCTAAAGATGTTAAAAGATCTTTATAATAAATATACGCTGCAAAAGCAAACAAACCAGTATTAACTAGTGGAACGCTAATAGAAGATATAACAACAGCAACTTTTGAGTTGCTCTTATTAATAAGTTTATATAAATATCCAGATACTAATCCAGCAAGTCCCATTTTTAAGACACATACTAAGAATGTAGCAAAAACTCCATAAGGCCAAAATATAGCTATAGTTGTTGGGGCTACGAAAGTGATAACACCAGCAAAACATCCAATAGCAAAGCCAGCTAACGGCCCATAAATTATTGCACCAACGACAATTGGAATTAATGCTAGCGTAATGCTAACTGGTCCAAATTGTACATAATTACTAAATAATTGTAAAACAATTGCAACGACTGATAAAATGGTAATCATAACCATTTTTTTAATCTTTAAACTTCTTTCCATAAATTTCCTCCTTTTTAGGCTCTAAGAGTCCCATAAGTTTTAATCAAAAAATTCAAATTCATAATCTAATACTCTAACAATATCCCCATGTTTTACGCCAAGACGACGAAGTTCATTGTCAACGCCAAGATTTCTTAATCTACGAGCGAATAGTTTTACGTTTTCGTCTCGTGAAAAATCAGTAACGTCAAAGAACTTTTTAATCATAGGGCCAACTACATTATAAACACCATCATCTTCAAGAATTATCTCGAAAGGTTTTTCTTCTTTTTCATATTTGTATTCAACTACTTCATCACTTATAGTTTCAATAAATTCATCTAAACTAACTGTTTCTAGTATGTCAGCTATTTTATATAATAATTCATCAAGATTGCTTTTTGTATATGCACTAATAGGAACAACCAAAACATCTGGTAATTTCTTTTTGAATTCTTCCAAATTTTCCTTAGCACCTGCCAAATCCATTTTATTAGCAACAACTATTTGTGGACGCAACAATAATTTTTCATTATACAATCGCAATTCTTCGTTAATTTTAACATAGTCATCATATGGATCGCGTCCTTCAAATGATGCCATATCAATTACATGAACAATTACTCTAGTTCTTTCAATATGTTTTAGAAATTGGAATCCTAAACCAGCACCACTACTAGCGCCTTCTATTAAACCAGGTAAATCGGCCATTACAAAACTACGTCCATCTTTTACTTTTACTACACCTAGATTAGGAACTAAAGTAGTGAAATGATAATCGGCTATTTTAGGTCTTGCTGCAGAAACAACAGAAATTAATGTAGATTTTCCAACACTAGGAAAACCAACTAATCCTACATCGGCTAAAACTTTTAGTTCAACACGAATTTCTTTTTCTTCTCCTGGCAAACCTTTTTCACAAATTTCTGGTGCAGGAATTCTTGGAGTTGCAAAAGCTGAATTGCCTCTACCACCTTTGCCGCCATGAGCAATAATTGCTTCTTGTTTATGACGAGTTATATCAGCAATAACAACATTTTTCCCCTTGTCGTAAACAACTGTTCCAATAGGTACTTTTATATATACGTCTTCACCATCTTTGCCATAGCAATCTTTTGCCATTCCATTTTGTCCATTTTGGGCTTTTATTATTCTATTGTATCTTAAATCAAGTAAAGTAGTAAGACCTTCTTCACCAACAAAAATAATATCTCCACCACGGCCACCATTGCCACCGCTAGGGCCACCCTTTGGAACAAATTTTTCTCTTCTGAACGCAACTACACCATTTCCACCATTCCCAGCTTTGACAGTAATAGTAACATCATCTATAAACATGTTTTCACCACCTTTAAAAACTTAAAAAAATGCACTTAAATTATTAAGTGCATAATTATTTATCTAGTTTCGTAAACAGATACTTGCTTTTTATCTTTTCCTTTACGTTCATATTTAACATAACCAGTTATAGTAGCAAATAAAGTATCGTCTCCACCTTTACCAACGTTAGTACCAGCATAAATCTTAGTACCTCTTTGACGATATATTATTGAACCTGCAGTTGCATATTCTCCATCAGCTTTTTTAGCACCTAATCTCTTAGCATGAGAATCTCTACCGTTCTTAGTAGAACCTGCAGCCTTTTTTGAAGCGAAAAACTGTATATTTAGTTTAAACATGAGATTACCTCCTTATTCGTTTATTTTTATTTGTAAATAATTAGCATAATCTGAACTTATGCTTTTTAAAGTATAAATTAAATTTTCCATTATGATGTTAACAAATTCGTTATCTTCTTTAATTATTAATTCCATAGTAGTTGTTTTTTTATATTCATGAAAAGAAAATCCTTTTGAATCTAAAACTCTTCCTATTAAATTTGCTGACATATACATAGCAACAGACACGGAAGCACATACTATATCTTTTCCTATAACATCATAATTAGAATGACCACTAACCAAGACTCTTTTTATTCTATGAGCCTCATCCAAAATAACATTTACTAGCGTCATAACTAACCTTCAATAGCAACAACTTTTAATTTTGTATAAGGTTGACGATGACCTTGTTTCTTGTGGTAGTTCTTCTTTGATTTATACTTGTAAACGATAATTTTCTTAGCTTTACCATGTTTTTCACAAACTGCTTTTACAGTAGCACCCTCAACATATGGAGTACCAACTTTACCATTTACCATTAAAACTTTATCAAAAACAACTTCGCCATTTTCAGCAACTTCAAGTTTTTCAACATAAAGTTCAGTATTTTCTTCTACGCGATATTGTTTACCACCAGTTTCAATAATTGCATACATTTTACAGCACCTCCTCATTATATTTTTTAAGACACGCCATTAAGGTGGATTAAATCACTTATACCTTTTTTGTGCGGTTGTGCCAATACACAACATACATATTATACACTTTTTTCTAATAAATGTCAATAACTTTAATTTTATATTTTTTAAACATCAAATTTTAAAAATTAATTATCCAAGAACGTCGTCTTCTATGTTGACGAACTTCAAATTCCTTCCATTGATCTTGAACGCGATTATTCAATTCTAATTCTGGACCAGTTTCAGCAAATTTTACGCCGTTCTTAATAGCTGATTTTATTCCTTCGCATAAAATTAACGTATTAACTCCTAAATTATGATATTCTGGTTTAACAGCTAAAATGTACATATCTAAAATTTCGCTCTTCTTCAAATCTCTTAGCATTCTAAATATTCCAAATGGGAACATTTTACCATTAGATTTTTTTAGAGCATTATTTAAACTAGGAGCTAAAACACCAAATCCTAAAGTATTGTCTTTATCATCGTTTATAATATAACAATATTCATAATTTGTCATAGCAACAATTGGAACAAATTGTTTAATAGCTTCTTCAATTTGTTTAGGATTTAATTCAACAACTCCATATAAAGGAGCAAAAGCTTCATTAATCAAACTAAAAGCTTTACGTGCATAGTATTTTACATCTTTAGCACTTTTCAATTTTACAACTTTATATCCTTTTCTTTTTTTAATTATTTCAGCTACTCTATTAATTCTCTCATTCATTTCTTTTGGAGTAAACACTTGATATTCAACCCAATCAGCGTCTTTTCTAAAACCTAATTCTTCTAAATGCTTTACATAATATGGATAGTTATATAAAGTTAATGAATTACTCATTTCTTCAAAGCCTTCAACAAGCATTCCTTCTTTATCTAAATCACTGAAACCGATTGGACCAATCATTTCTTTTATGCCCCTTTCATCTGCCCAATCAATAACAGCTCTAAACAAAGCTTTTGTGACTTCTATATCATCTATTACATCAAATCTACAAAAACGTATTTGGTTCAAACCTTTTTTCTTATTATAAGAATGATTTATCAAGCCACATATTCTTCCAACTATTTTTTTATCTTTATATGCTAAAAATAATTTTGTTTCACAATATTCATAAGCAGGGTTCTTCTTTTTGTTTAAAAGTTTCATTTCATCCCCAACAATACAAGGAATGTATCTTTTTTCTTTTTTATACATTTTAATAGGAAACATAACAAATTTCTTTATATCTTTTTTCTTTTTGATTTCTTTAACAACTATCATTTTCTTACCTCCAAATATTGAGTCATAAGTATTATAACATTTTTTAGAAATATGGTAAACATTTTTATTTTTATTTTACATTCACTAAATCTTATTTGTTATAATTTTTTTAACATCGTAATATGAATTAATAATTATACCCGATATTAAAGTCAGGATTATTTCATCATCAAACAATGTATTAGTATTGCTGTTAACGTTAGGAAGAAATAAATCGATAAATGTATTTTGGAATGTAACCAGAATATAAATTATAATGGCGTCAACTATGAATTCCTTTAAAAAAATTTTTTTACTCATTCCATCGCCACCTAAAAACTGATCACTAGCATCAAAAACCAAATAAAATATACCAACTGAAAGTAATACAGATTGAAACAAAGGTATTTCATCATCAAATATAGCAGCCACGCCGCCAGAGATAATTCCTGCTAAATATAGTGACATTTCTGATCTAATCTCATAAGTATATCCTTTATTTTCTAAGAAATTATATATAACATCGCCAATATATTGACCAATAAATCCAGCTGATATTCCAACTGCTATTTTAGTATACAAACTATTATTGCTTTTCTCTTCCACTTCTGTAACAACTCCATTATAATATATGATAAACATTTTCAATTTGCTTTTTTTATGATATAATAATATATAAATTGAAAGGACCTAATCCTATGAAAAATTCAAATGTAAAAATAATAAAAAAAATATTAATCATTTTGTCAATCATTGCATTTTTTGCTTTAACAATATTTTTATGTATTGATTTAATAGAGCCTATCAAAGAAGCAATAGATACAAATTCATTACTACCACTAGAAGAAAAATTTGAAAGTTATGGCTTGTGGAAATACTTTATAATCGGTCTATCACAAGCAATTCTTCTAGTAACTGCAATTATTCCTACAGAAATTATACAAATCATTGCTGGTTTTTGTTGTGGAGCTAAACTAGGATTTCTTTGCTGTATGGCAGGAATCTTTTTAGGAAACTTAATAATCTTCATAATTTTTAGATTACTAGGGAAAAATTCTACACAAATTCTAGATGAGAAAGAAAAGGAAAAATTACAAGTTGTTTCTTCAAATGGAAAAAATAAATCAACTTTATTTATTTTATCATTGTATTTTGTCCCTGGCATTCCCTATGGAGTAGCTAGTATTAGTGCCGCTAATACAAAGATAAGTTTTTTTAGATATATTATTTTAACTACACTTGGTGCTGTTCCCGCTACCGTTTTATGTACAATCTTTGGACACTTTGCCATTGAAGAAGCATATTTACCTTTTACTATTTTACTTTCACTATGTTGTATACTAATCGTGTTTGCTTTGAAATTTAAAGATAAAATACTTATTCATCTATCTAACAGAAGCATTAGAGCAACTGCAATTTGGTTATTATTTGCTTTTATCAATGCTGGTTTCTCAATGTATTTTGCTTTTATTAATGATATTAAAAAAATGTTTTTTAATATTATGATTTTCTTCCTTTATATAATACTTTACTTGCTGTTGAATAAACCTTTTTCAAAACTATTTGAAAACTCAAGGAAAAAATATAATATGCAATATTTTCAAGGGCCAATAAAGAAAGCTAATCCTATTCTTTATTCAGTATTAAGGTTTTCCTTGAAAATATATTTTTTCACTAAATACAAAGTAGAAGTTGATAAAAAAAATATGCCAAAATTTGAGAAACCAACAATTCTTTTATTTAATCATCCAGCAAAACTAGACTTTTTATGGTCATTCATACCTGTTTATCCTAATAAGGTTAATGCTGTTGTTGCCTACTACTACTTCTGCAATTATCATCTAGGTAGACTTATCAAATCGCTAGGAGCTTTCCCAAAATATTTATATCAACCAGATGTTAGTTCTATGAAAAACATAGTTAGGGTTATGAAAAATAATGGAATTTTAGGAATTGCTCCTGAAGGAAGATTATCACCACACGGATGTATGGAAAAGGTTATTCCTTCTACAGCTAAAATGATTAAAAAATTTGGAGTACAAGTAATAATAACAAAAATACATGGCTCATATTTTTCTACTCCAAAATGGGCTTTAACATCTAGAAAAGGTAAAGTCCATATAGAATATAAAGAAATTTTCTCAAAAGATCAAATTAAAAACTTGTCAGTTAATGAAATATATGAAATTTTGAAAAAAGAATGTGATTATGATGAATTTGCTTGGCAAGAAAAGAATAATATATATTATAAAGGAAAAAGATTTGCTGAAGGTTTAGAACATCTACTGTATATCTGTCCTGTATGTAAGCATGAATACACTTTTTCTTCTAAAAGCAACACTTTAACATGCACTCATTGCAACACTAAAGTAACGCTAGATAATTATTATCAATTCCATTCAGATAATGAGTTAGTACCAAAAAATATTAGAGATTGGTATAATTGGCAAAAACAAATTGAAAGAAAAAATATTGAAGATCCTAACTATCAATTCACTAGCCATGTCACATTGAAACATCCAGATTCAAATGGAAAGGGATTTGCAGTTGTTGGCGAAGGATATACTACTATAAATTCTGATGGCATTGTATACAAAGGTAGTATTAATAACGAAGAAAAAGAGATATTATTCAAAATCGAAAATTTACCAACTGTACTATTTGGCATCAGAGAAGATTTTGAAATATATCATCACAACACCCTTTATTATTTCGTTCCTGATAATATCCGCGAATGTGTAAAATGGTCTGTTGTTTCTGAACAAATGTATCAAAAATATTTAGAAGAAAATAATATTGAAGAATTGGAGAAGAGCGAATGAATCAAGATAAAATGCTAAAAATCAATAAACGTTCATTTATAACTGTTTGTTTAATACTAATATCGTTTATGATTTTATCATACATACTAACTTTTATTATACCGCATGGTTTTTATCCAACACAAGATGAAATTAATGCTGGAGCTGAAATTATTTACACGCCCCTTGAGGAAAAAGGATTTTCATTTATAAAATTTATTTTATCACCTATATTGGTATTAGGAAGTGATTCTGGAATTACTATCATTGTTGTTTCACTTTTCATACTAATATTGGGCGGAGCTTTTAATGTCATTGATAAAACTGGTGGTATTAATGCCATTATTGCCTCTTTGATACGCAAATTTAAAAATCGAAAATATTTGTTAATTTATATTATATCATTATTTTTTATGCTTTTTGGATCCCTTTTTGGAATTTTTGAAGAATCAGTAACCCTACTTCCTATAATTATACTTCTTTCACTAGGAATGGGATGGGACACATTTACTGGTTTAGCAATGTGTCTTATGGCAGCTGGATTTGGTTTTTCTACAGCTATAACAAATCCATTTTCAGTTGGTTTAGCTTCAAAAGTCATGGATTTAAATATTTTAGATGGTATATGGTTTAGAATATTAGTATTTATATTAATGTATATATTACTGTGTACATTTATTACCATTCACGTAAAGAGAATAGAAAAAAATCCTTCTTCTTCTCCAAGCTATGAAGCTGACGAAGAAAAAAGAAAACATCTAAATTTTGAAAATGTATTTGAAGATAAAAATACAAAAGTATTAAAAGTTTATACTGCCTTCTTTATCATAATACTTTTAATTATTATCGTATCTTCTGTTTTACCAATTGTGCAAAAGCTTGGTATATCTATTCCAATTATTGCTATTTCTTTCCTAATTGGAGTTTTCATAGCTTGTGCAATTTTGAAATATTCTTTCAAAGACACTTTAAAAATGTTTATATCTGGAGTAAGTGGAATAGCACCAGCTATTATAATGATTTTACTTGCAGGAAGTATTAAATATATTCTTGATGAAGGACAAATAATGGCAACTCTTATTGATAGACTGACTAATCTTTTGAAAGGAACTTCTCCAATCATAGGGATACTATTCATTTACTTAGCTATTCTTTTAATCCAATTTTTCATTGGTTCTGCAAGTGCAAAAGTAATTTTAATAATTCCAATTATTACAATTATAGCAGATCAACTAGGAATAAGTAGAAACATTGCTTTACTTGCATTCATATTTGGAGATGGTTTTACAGATTTAATTTACCCAACAAATCCAGTTTTACTTATTTCATTAGGAATTTCTTCATTTAGTTATACTAAGTGGGTAAAGAAAACTTTTCTACTACAAATAATAATATTAATAATTACATCATTATTATTAATATTAGGTTATTACATTAATTATTAAAAAAATAGGATTGAATTAAAAATACACATTGTATAAATAATTCAATCCTTTTATTATGCTTTATTAAATATTAAATTCCAGACTATAATCAATGGATTATTTTCGTATAAGTACTTACCAATACCAAAACCTTCAACTTCAAGCTTTAAGTCATTAGTAATAAAGTTATTTAGTGGTTCAATATATTTCACTAAAACTGAAATCACAAACAAACAAACGCATATAAAGACACAAGCTTTCACAAGACCAAGTGCTAATCCCAAAATACGATTAATCACATTTAGCACTCCACCTTTAGTTAATGAGTCTAGCACACTAATTAATATTTTTATAATAATTAAAATCACAATAAATAATACAACAAAAGTAATAATACTTAAAACTAAATAACCTAAGCTTTTTGCTATAGCTTCTGAAAGAAATTCTCCATCTGAAAAACTATCTATTTTTATAAATTCAGAGGCAATTTTAGATAATGGGCTAGGTAAACCAGAAGTTGTAAAGGCCTCAGATAATTCTTCTTTTGTTGTTATAAGACTTGTTTCAATAGTTGCACTATTTGGATATTTTGAAACAATCATATCTAAAATTTTAACATTTATTTTATCGCTAAGTGCAGTTTTGCTTAAAATTTGTGTAACTGGCTTAACAATACAGCAACTAACAACAATCGATACCAAGCCATTAGCAATTGATAATATCTGTTTTAAAAACCCCCTTGCCAATCCAACAATTGCGAAAAGTAAAGTTATACCAATAATAGATAAATCTATTATACCGAAATCATACCCAAAAATGTTCATAATGTTAAACTCCCTTTATTCTCATATTTTTAATTTTTCTACTTTTCATCAAAAACTGCTTCCGATTCTTCATGCAAGGCACTACTAGGATTTGTTTTTTTAATTTCTGCTTCTTTTTCACTAATAGCTTTTAACAAGTTAGTATTTGGACATTTTTCAATTAAAATAAATTCTAGCATTAAAAAATAACTCATAACCGTAACGAAAGCTATTTGGAAAATACTACTAACATGAAACTTCAGAAAAATAATTACTAAAGCCAAAATGCAAATCGAATATATAACTAATGATGACAAAAAAGTTTTTTTATTCAAATCTTTCAAATTAATAACGAATAACAAAACTGCAATTATAATAATGAATACTGCTACTCTAACAAGTTTATTATGTATTTCACTAGAAACTGGATACATCATAGTGTTGAATGGCAAAAACACAGTTATCATCAAACAAATACATCCTAAACCAACAAGCAGTGTTACTAGTTTGTTATCTTTTTGAATCATCATTTGCATATAGTCAATCATAATATAAAAGTAAATTGAACAAATTCCACCCCAAACTATAAGTGACTCTAGTTTTCCATCAAATCTGCCACCAACTTGAGAAAATGTCATATCAAACAAGTCTCCATTAGCACCAAAAAAAATCGAATATAATGGTATGATTACTAATCCTAGTATAATTAATATATACTTAATTCTTTTATGTTTTTTTAACATATGTTTTCCTTCTTCTTCACAGTTTCTAATAAAATATTTTTATCGTTTTCAATTCTATTGTTTATAATTTCTTCTAATAGCATATCTAATAATGGTCCAATTTTTTTTTGCTCTATTCCTAAAGAAAGTAAATCATTACCTGAAACTTTTAATTCTTTCAAAGTATTACATTTAAACTTTACTTCTTCTAATATATTCATTTTTTCACTAAAATTAAATTCTTTTTCTAGAAAAGATTTCAAATATATTGCTTTTTTAACTGTCTTAAAATCATAATTTTTCAACAATCTTCTTACATCAATTTCATTTGAATACTTTTCGTCTTTTAAAGAACAAACATCTATAATTTCTCTAATATACGCATTACTAAAATGATATTTTTTAAGAAGCAAACCTAAACTATCAATATTATAGTAATAAAATAACAAACATAGCCTTAAGATTATATCACTATCACAAATATTTTTAAATCCATTAGCAATTTTATTTATCATCTCATTCGAATAATTCATATCAAACAGATAATTAAAAACATCATAATATTTTTCAAACGTATCATAATAATATTCTCCAACAATCATTTTAAATAATTCATCAATTATTCTTTCTTTAGAAATATTATTAAGTAAAATAAAATATTTATGAATAGCCTCACTAGTATCTTTTGAAATTTCAAATCCCAAAACTGATGAAAATCTTAAAGCTCGAAGTATACGTAACGCATCATCACTAAAACTAACATATGGTTCTATTATTGTTCTAATAATTCCATTTTTAATATCAGAAACTCCACCAAAATAATCAATAATATTCTCATCATATGCCAAAGAGTTAATAGTAAAGTCTCTTCTTCTCAAATCACCATATAAGTCCTGTATAAAAGAAACATCTCTAGGGCGACGATGATCATCATAACCACCATCAATTCTAAAAGTAGTAACTTCTATCTTTTCTTTTCCAATAATAATAGTCACTGTACCATGCTTAATGCCAGTATTTATAACTTTATAATTAATAAAAATATCACTAATAGTAGTCGGTAGTGCATTAGTACAAATATCAAAGTCATTAATTTTTCTACCTAAAATATAGTCTCTAACAGCCCCACCAACAATATATGCACTATAACCATTATCTTTAATTCTTTTTATTACTTCTTTAGCACCCGGACTATACTTCACAAATATTTCACCCATTATATTATACTACTTTTCTTTATTTTTTCAAATGTTTTTGAAGTAGTACATAAAAATTTATTTTTTTTTATTTTTTTCTTGCATTATTATATTTTTTTTGGTATAATATATCTGCGTTTGAAGTGCAGGTATCGTATAATGGCTATTATGTGGCCTTGCCATGGCTAAGATGCGGGTTCGATCCCCGTTACCTGCTCCATATTGCTAATAGAGTTTGCTAATGCAAACTTTTTTTATACTTTATAAATTTGTGAATTTAAATCAAAGATAAATGCAGTTGTATTTTTACAACTGTTTTTTTATTTAAAAAAGGGTCAAAACTGACCCATGTGTAAAAAATATTTCAAATGCAGTATTTTTATTCTGCTTCTTGTTTTTTATTTGTACTAATAAATGAGATTCTTTCTCCAACAACTTCAATAGTTCTGATTTTCTTATCAGCAATTTCCACATTTCTCGAAACTAATCTTCCCTTTACACCTATTATTGAACCTTTTGTACAATAATCATAGGCGATATCGGCAGCTGCATGCCATAATTGAACAGGAATAAAATCTGTTTCATATTCATCTTTTTCATTTTTAAATGGTCTTTGAACAGCTAATACAAAATTAGAAACTTTGACACCGGTTTCTAAAGTTATTAATTTTGCATCTTCTACTACTCTACCTACCAAAATCAAATTATTTAAAATGCTATCGCTCCTTTCTTTCACTAGTGATAGCTTAATTATAATACTTTTTTTCATATATTAAAAAAACACACTTTATCCGAAAATTTTTTTATCAAATATTTTTTTTCTTAAAGCAAGAAATATTTATACTTATTTACTTATAAATTTTACTTTAAAAAATTTTTTTTCAAAAAGCATATTTTTGCAATATCTGTATTTTTTTCTAAATTATGTAAACAATATATTTGAAAAAAGGTGATATTTTGAAAGCAAACAGTTTAAAAGGATACAGTGTAATAATTTTTATGGCAATAACTAATATATTTTATTGCGATTTTGTAGGTTTTAATTATTTAATTGATAATTATAAACAAAATGCTTGGATAATGATATTATTTCTTTTTATAATAAATATAATTATTTGCCTCCCTTTTAAGGGATTTAAAAAAAGTTTTTCTCCGTTAAAAGAAATAAAAAATAATGTTTTTGTAAAAACAATTGTTATTTTATACATAGTCTTATCAGCTGTTATGCTGACACTTTTTAGTTCTTTTATAATTAAAAATTATTTTTATTATAAAACGCCAATTCAAGTTTTTATTGTTTTAACAACTATTGTTTCTATAATTATTTCTTTTCAAAGTTTTAATTCTATAATTTCTTCTGCTATTCTCTTTTTCTTTTTCTTTGGATTTTATTATATTTTCCCACTCTTTTTTCTAAAAGAACATGACTTTTCTTTATTATTACCAATAGATATAGACATTAAAAACTTTTATAAAGTTTTTCTAATGGCACTATATTTGCTAGATAATTTTCTACTAGTTTTTTACTCTCCTAACATTGATAATGGTTTTAAAAGAAAACATATTTTCATTGGTAATACTATATTAATAATATATTTTCTTTATATAACAATTGATTCTACCACATTACTTGGAGCTAATTATTATTTAAATACCAAAATGGCTGGCTTTTTAAGATGGCAATTATTTAAAGGCGATAGTATCTTAGAAAATTATGATGTCTTTTTATTAGTAATGATAACTGTTACAACAATTTATAAATTAAGTATGCATTTTAATATTTTAAGATTAATTACTGGTCTAAAGAAAAATAATAAATATTTGTTTATATTTATTGCTGTTTTTCTTTCATTATCACTTGTTGCAAATTGTTTTATATTACAACTAGAAAATAACTTTGTATTTTTATCAACAATCGCATTTCTATTAATTTTTATATTATATTTATACTTTACAAAAAAATCAATGGAGGATTATCGTGAAAGCAATACAGACGCTCAATAATTTTGTAAATAATGTTAGTGTTTTTAAAAATGAATTTAAAATTGATAAATATAAATGCACACTATATTTTCAAAAAAATTTATCAGATATTAACGAATTTAATAAATATTTCATTTCTTCAATTAATTCAAATAATATAAAAAATTTACAGGAAACTTTCCCTTCAACATTCGAAATAATTAGTGACACTTCTGATGATTCATTAAAAAATACAATATTTACCGGAAACATTATTTTAGTAATCAATGATGAAAACATATTTTATAAGATTTCTCTTTCTAAAGTACCAGAAAGATCTCCAAGCGAAAGTATTCTTGATCCAACAAATGTTTTTGGTTCACGTGATGGATTAGTAGAAAATATAAGAACAAATATTGCCCTAATAGAAAGAAAAATTAAAGTTAACAATTTAAAAATCGAACAATTATTTGTTGGGAAAAGGACAAAGACAGAAATTAATGTTCTATCTATTGATGATATAACGAACAAAAAAAATGTAAAAAAAGTCGTTGAAAGCATTTCAAAAATTAATATTAGTTCGGTAACTAGTTTAAACACAATAACAAATATTTTCAATAAAAAATCCATTTTTCCACTAGTTAGTGAAAGTGGTAGTTCTGAATATATAGCAGATTCATTGTTAAGAGGAAAAGTAATCATATTAGTAGATCAAATTCCTATTGCCATCATCCTGCCAGTAACTGTTGATTACTTTACATCTAACCCAGAAGCTAGTTCTTCACCGCCATACTATTCTATCTACACAAACATCATAACTTATCTTTTAGTTTTTTTAAGTATTTTCTTTTTAGGAATGTATATTGCTATAATTAATTATCACTCTAATAATTTATCATTAGTAATCATATCAGAAATAAAAATTACAGCTAGAGGAACTACTATTCCCCTTGCTTTAGAAATAATATTAACTCTAATACTTTTTGATATTTTAAAGATGGCTAATACCAAAACTCCATCTAGCAGTATTCAAAATGTTGTTGTAATAGTTGGTGGACTTTTAATTGGTCAAAACACAGTAAATAGTGGTTTTATTGGGGCATTTAATCTTGTAATTACTGCTATATGTTATCTATCTACATTTGGCGTTACTAACAATCAGCACTTAATCACATCATTTTCTATATTAAGATTAATAGTTTTAATTTTCAGTATCGCAATTGGTCTATATGGTTTTCTTATAGCAACATTATTAATTATTTTCTATTTAGATAAATTGCGATCAATTGATACGCCATATTTAGCCCCATTTTCTCCTTTAATAAAAAATGATGTTCTACTTTCATTTCTCCCAAAAGAAACGCTAAAGAAGAAAAAAAGGCCTAAAATTTTAAATACAACTGATAAGGATTATGGTGAATAATATGAATATAATATCTAACAAAAAAATATTATCTACTTTATTTTTAGTAATAATTTTACAATTTTTATGCTTATTAACTGGTTGTAATAGTTATGATAATGTTTCTAAGACCTTGTTTGTTAACACTATTGCTATTGATTTTGATAATGATACAAACGAATATTTAATATATTATCATATGACTAATCCCAGCAGTTTGACAACAGCCTCATTAGGGGGTGGAGGAAATAACACTAGTCCCTTTTCAATTGCCAAAGGGAAGGGAAAAACCATTTTTGAAGCAATGGAATTAATATCAACAAATTCGAATAAAAAAATCAAATTGACGCACATTCAAGCAATTATTTTTACTATGAATTACTTAAGTTATAATAACCTTTTGCAATTTCATGAATTCATCAAAACTAATCCTAATTTATATTCTGATTTTGGTATTTTGGTAACAGATAGCAAAATAGAAGATATTTTTAGAATTGCCGATATTGAAGATGCTAGTCCGTATTACTCTATTATTGTTTCCTCAAATGATGCTAACAAAAGTCATAAAATTACTAGTTTTATTGAATTATCAAGAGGAATAACAGAAAATTATATAAACATATCATTTCCATTTGTAAGAACTTTTGAAGATGTTTGGGAAACACAAAAAGAAAAAATACATTCACTCAGTATAATAGGTGCTGTTTACATTAACAAAAAAAATTCTATTATAATTGTTGAAGAAAAAGATTTTCCAATTTTAAATTTAATAAATACTGATGGTAATACCGATTTAAGCATAAATAATGTATCATACTTTATAACAAAACATAAAACAAAAATTATTCATACCAACAAAAACAACTTTAAAATTAAAATATATGTTGAAGCATATATAACTAAATATTGTTATATTGATGATAGTGATGCTAAAAATTTATTTATTAAAGAAATGAAAGATTCACTAACCAAAATGATTGATATGATGAAAGAAAAAAATATTGATTTATTTTCAGTGAACAATATTATGTATCGAAAAAACAAATTAAAAAGCACCCAATTTTACAAGGATGCTCAATATACATATAATTTTGATATTAATTTGATTTCCAGTCTTTAGGATAGACCACAAACTCAGTCAGGGCATCTGCTTTAAAGTATTTGCCCATTTTTTTTATGTCTTTCAAAGTACTACTTTCTAACAAAGAGATTGAAGAAAATATATCACTATTTTTAAAATCATATTCAATATAACTTGAAGCAATAAATTCTAGATTATTCAAGCCTTTCAAGAAACTTCCTAGTATAGCCTTTTTAAATCTTTCAAATTCGATTTTGCTAAGTTTAATTTTTCTCAATTCTAATAAAAATTCCTTTACTTTTCGGCTGCATTCATCTGGCTTTTTGCTATCAAAACTTACTTTTATATATCCACATTTATCATCCAAAAAAACCGAATAACCAAGTGAACCACTAATTAATTCTTCATCCAATAACATTTGATAAAATTCACTAGAAGGACCTAATTTGCTTTCTAAAATTATTTTCAAATATAGTTCAACCATCATTGGTTCATTATGTGCAAATTTTTCAAAAGGCAATTTAAAACCAATGGCAATTTTTGGTATACTCACATCCATCTTAATAGATGAGAATTTTTTTACGACTTTCTCATCTTCAACTAAAAAATTCCTTTTTATATCTAATGCTTTTGGAAATTCCTTCTTCTCTTGATTGTTTTTAATCAAATTCATAATTTGATCACAATCAATATCACCAACAACTATTAAACTCATATTTGAAGGATGATAAAAAGTATTATAGCATTTATATAATGTTTCTTTAGTAATTTTTTTAATTTCTTCTACCGTTCCACCAACATCATATCTTAATGGATATACTTCAAACATATTTTCCATTAACCCATTGTGCAAACGATCTCTAGGCATATCTAAATACATTAATAATTCTTGTTCTATTATTCCGCGTTCACTTTCAACATTCTCATCGGTAAAGCATGGTTTTTGAACAAAATCTAATAATAAACCTAATCCCTTTTCAATATTATCAGTTCCACTAAATAAATAAACTGTTTCCATATAATCAGTATAGGCATTGGATTCTAACCCCATTTCTGTAAACAAGTTAGCTGCATCTGTACCATCTTCCATAGCAAATAATTTGTGTTCTAAAAAATGTGCAATTCCTAATGGTACTTCTTGATAATCACTTTCACCATATGGGACGAACTTGTTTGTAAGAGAACCATAATTAGTACCAAAACAAGCAAAGACCTTATTATATCCTGGCTTAGGAATTAGTTTAATAGTCAAACCATTGGCTAATTTTTCTTTATAAATGACTTCATTAATATTATCATAATTTATTTTTTCCATAATCTTAATTACCTCAATTATTCGTTAACAAGAACACCGTATCTAGCTCAATACCTTGAGCAATTTTTTTAACATCTTCAATTGTAATACTATCAACTTTATCTATATTATCAGAAATTGTTAAATTCAAGCCTGTGAGATAGTTTTTAAACATATAAGAAGCATAACTCTTAGGATCATCTTCAGTTTCTTTTAAATCATTTATAAGTGTAGCTTTTGCTACTTCTAGCAAATCATTTGATATAGTACCTTCTTTATATTTTTTCAATTCATCAGAAACTAACTTTAAAACAAAATCATAATTTTTTCCATCAATTCCTGCATTTACAATCATTATTTTAACATCAGGAATCATTTGTGAAACAATACTATATGCTAAACTATTTTCTTCTCGCACCACTCTAAATAAATCCGATGTATACAATCCACCAAACATTTCACTGAAAACTAATCCAGCAAAATAATCATCATCATTACTATTAAAACTTGTTCTATAACCCATACATAAAATTGATTGATTAACATTTTGTGTTTCTTTCACTTCTTTTACTGAATTAATTTTTTTAATTTCATTACTAACAATTTGAAAATTTTCTTTACTGTTTTGTTTGAAATCAAAATTTTTCAATTCTTCTTTCAATCTTTCTTCAGTAATATCGCCAACACAGTAAATGCTAACATTACTTGTATTTATTAAAAATTCGTATGTTTCAGCTATTGTTTTAGGAGTAATCTTTTCCAATTCTTCCAAGTTCCCTAATGAACTTACACTACTAATTTCACCTTGGCACATATTCTGAATTAATTTTTTTATTGAATATCTATTTTTATTATCATAAATTTTTTCAATTGATTCTTTTAAACGTCTTTTTTCTTCAAAAAACTCTTTTTCATTAAAACTTCCCCAACTTATGTTAGGATTAAAAATGACTTCTTTCAAAAACAAAAATGCTTCATTAATAAGAGTCTTATCATTAATATTTTTTTCATTAACAATTTCTAGCGAAAACACAGTTAAACTAGTTTTATATGATGGATAAGAAAAAACACTAACATTAGCATCATACAAATCAAATAGTTTATTAACTATTTTCTTTTTAGTATTATATTTTTTTGTAGAATTATTTAATAATCTACTCAAAAGTGATAATCTTGTAGCTAAGAACTCATTAAATTCATTAAGAAAAATTATTTGCAAATTTATTGTTTTAAATTTTTCTGTTTTTGAAAAGTACACTGGTATATCATTAATATAAAAATTATTTACTTCCATAATATTCCTCCAACTTTATTATTAGCATATTAGCATATTTTATTCAAATGCAAGATTAAGAAAAAAAAGTAAACACCGAAGTGTTTACATATAATCTACTCTGCAGCTTCTAATGCTATTTCCATCATACGATTAAAAGAATTTTGACGTTCTTCAGAAGTAGTCACTTCATTAGTTACTAAAGAATCAGAAACAGTTAATACGCAAGCAGCTTTTTTGTTTAGATATCTAGCATTGGCAAATAATGCAAATGATTCCATTTCTACAGCAACACAACCATATGCATCACGAACATCAGTAAAGACATTACCATGAGCTCTATAAAAGACATCAGAAGAATGAATTCTTTCATTGATAACTGGATAGCCTAGTTTTTTTGCACTTTCATTTAATTTTGCAAATAGTTCATCACTACCCTTTTGAACATTTTCTTCATATCCATAAGCAACTTTGGCATAACTTGATTCACTGTATGCATCTTTAACAATAATAACATCATAAACATTAACATCTTTAGAATATGAGCCACAAGAACCAATTCTAATAATATTTTCAACGCCGTATACATTGAATAATTCATATGAGTAAATACCAATACTAGGCATTCCCATGCCTGATCCCATAACAGTAATCTTTTTGCCTTTATAATAACCAGTGAAAGCAAACATATTTCTAACATTATTAATTTTAACAACATCAGTAAGATATGTTTTAGCTATATATTCTGCTCTAAGTGGATCACCAGGCATCAATACTGTCTTAGCAAACAAATTTTTATCATTAACTTCTATATGTGGAGTAGCCATTATTTATTTTCTCCTTTATTAATTAAATCTTCCATAATTTGAACACCTGAAGAAGCTCCAATTCTTTCAGCACCAGCATCAACCATTTTCAAAGCATCTTCTAATGTTCTAACACCACCACTAGCTTTTACCTTCATACTAGCGTCTATGGCATTACGCATTAAACTTACATCATGAGCATTTGCGCCACCAGTACCAAAACCAGTTGAAGTTTTTACAAATTTAGCTTTAGCTAAAGTAGCAGCTTTACAAACTTCTACTTTTTCTTCATCAGTCAAATAGCAAGTTTCAATGATAACTTTTACAAGTTTACCAGAACTAGCTTTTACTACTTCTTCAATTTCTTTTTTAATATAGTCATAATCATGTTCTTTTGCCTTGCCAACATTTATAACCATATCTATTTCATCGGCACCATTTTTGATAGCATCACTAGTTTCAAAAGCTTTTGTTTCTATAGTATTTGCACCTAAAGGAAAACCAATAACTGTGCAAACTAAAACATCACTATCTTTTAGTAATTCCTTAGCTTTTTTAACATAGTAAGGATTTACACAAACACTTTTAAAATTATATTTTTTAGCTTCTTCACAAATTTTTTCAATATCTGAAGTTGTAGCAAAAGCCTTTAATAATGTATGATCGATATATTTATTTAAACTAATCATTTTTTTCACCTATCTATCAATCAAATCACAAAGACGAATAGTTTGGAAATTTTGATCAACAATTGCAAACTTTCTTAATTTATTAATTGCCTTTTTACTTGATCTAGCTTGTTTTGGTTTCAACAAATGCATATCAGGTAA
Organism: Mollicutes bacterium Phil14; assembly: GCA_001940985.1. GTDB lineage: Bacteria > Bacillota_I > Bacilli_A > ML615J-28 > CAG-698 > Tener-01. The sequence continues at coordinate 41,782 of MSHB01000004.1, read as the reverse complement.
GAAGTTTACGATGTCAACTAGATATTTTCCCATTACACCATAAAAGTCTTCTCTTCTAACCATAAATTCCACGTTTTCTTCATCATGAATTCTAACGAAATCAATATGAGGTGGAAAAACAGTAGGAATTCCTAAATTCCAAGTACAGCATATTCCATATTCATTAGTTGCCTTATCAATTATTGGTTCACAATATTGAACATCAACTTCGTTATGATAATATTCTCTTAAATTATCTACTGTTCTTTGGAATTTGCAAACTTCATTTAATTTTTCCGGATCAAAAGCATATTTATTTTGCATACCATATTCTTCAATATATGCTTCACGATTTTCATTAAATAATGTTAAAGTATCAACCATATTAAATGGTTTTACATCATCAAAACTATCATGATAAATTTCTAACTCGAATGTTTTACAAATTTTTTGAGTAAGAGTTAAAATTTCTTTTGCTAGAAATGTTGGGATTAACACGGGCATTTCAAGTAAGAAATTTATATTTGTAAATAAAGGACTTAACTTATATATTTGATTAACTTTTGATTGTTTTGTAATCAAATAGCGATATGAAAATTTAAATTCTTTATCTATATAAACAATCTCTACTACATCATCAGTATAATAAACTTTAAAGTTTGGAATTTCATCGAAAAAAGCTAATACTTTTTCATAATCAATATTACCAGCACTATTGCTCCTAAAAAAATTAATATTTATAGCCATTATTATTTCCTCCGTAATTTTATATTATAGATATCCTTAATAAATCAAGTACGCCTTCGTATAAAAGCAGACCTATTATTGTTGTAAAATCAATACTTCCTAGCACAACAATGCCAGTAAAACGTTCTAAATACCAATTAGACATTTTTCGGATTATTCTTGGTAATTTATAATCAAAACTTCTTGGAAACCAAGTTAATATTATTCCGATTACAAGTATGCTAAAATATATTCTTAAAGCAAACCAAATAACAAGCAAAGCTTTTCCTAAAATCATCTTGTATCCTCAACATATTGGTATAGAGAGCCATCTTCAAATTCTTCTTTTCTACCAAATAAAAACAACTTTTCATCTAATCTAAAATTCTCTCCACCAGTTGCATAAACAACACCACCAATAAATGCTAGCATGTAATTAGCTTCTTCAGTTTTGATTTTGTCAAAATTAGCCAAAACAGCACGACCACCTAAGATTGTATCACATATTTCAAGCAATTGTTCTTGTGAAGCATCACGAACAACAATATGTTGAATTCTATCAAATGATGTCAAGATTCCACTATTTTTCTTACCATAATTAAAATCGTTCAATTGTATTTCTTTAGCCTTTTTTCTAAATAAGCCCATTTTTATTCTCCTGTAAAAATATTCTTCCTAAACGAATTACTGTAGTACCATATTCAAGTGCTATTTTATAATCATTACTCATTCCCATTGACAATTCATGACAAGGGGCATAACTCAAATTCATTTCTTCAATTTCTTCCTTTAAATCACGCATTTTTCTAAATGATTTTCTCAACACATCTTCATCAAAAGTAAGTTTAGCAATACACATCAATCCAACAACTCTAATGTTTGGATATGCTTCAAGTTGCTTAACAAAAGTTTTAACCTTGTTAGCAGGAACACCCTGTTTATTAGCTTCTTCTGATATATTGACTTGAATAAAGCAATCTAATGGTTTTGTTAATTTTTTATTCAATTCAATAGCCAAAGATAATCTATCTAAAGAATGCAAACAAGTTATTTTATTAACTATATCTCTAATTTTTCTGCTTTGAACGACACCAAAGAAATGCCAATTAATATCTTTATAGTCTTTAAGTCTTTCATATTTTTCTAAAAACATATCAGTTCTATTCTCACCAAAATCCTTAAAACCACATTTAATAAGTTCTTCAGTTTGTTCAACAGTCATATATTTGGTTGCGGCCACAATCTTCACATTTGGATAATCTTTTAATGATTCCCTAACATATTGTGCCTGTTCTTTTATACCCATGATATCACCTGAATTCCATATACTTATTATACCTTTTTTTATTAAAAAAAGCAACATTTTTCAAAATTTAATAGGTTTTGCAATTTTTCAAGAACTTTTAATATTATTTTGCCCATTTCTGAGAAGTTTATCTTTTGAAAATGAGTAATTATTCATTTGTTTTTTCCACAGATGGGCAAAACTAGCATTTTTTACTCATTTTTTTAATAAAAATAACAGTTTTTTTATAAATTTCAATTCAATTTTCAACATAAAAAAGAAAAAAAGACTTGTATTTCTACAAGCCAGTGAGCAGTCTATCACTAGTTGATTAACAACTAACATTTCTGTAGTCCACGTGCTTCTGCTCTGTTCTCTACGCATTGCGAGACTGTCAATTAAGACCCCCAGGACCAACACGATTATATCAAAGGAGGAGTGAAATGTCAAGAAAATTTAATTCAAAAAATAAGTCTGTATGATTATAATATGATAAAGTCTTAATAGTTATAAAATGATACTGTCCCAATTGTAGAATTGATTATTAATATTTAAAGCACCTATGTTAAAATATTAATTGGAGGTGCTAATTTAAGATTAAAAGAAAATATGAAATACGAAATTATTAAAAAACTAGTTGACAATAATGGAAACAAAAACGTGCTGCTGTGCAAACTGGTTGTACTCTAAGAACTATCAACAGACTAATTTGCTAAATACAAAGTTTCTAGTAAATATGCTTTTGTTCACAAAAACAGAGGTAGAAAACATTCTATTGCTTTATCTGATAAAACTAAAAATGATATTTTATTTTTGTTTGAAAATAAATATTATGATGCTAACTTTAAACATGCTTTAGAATTAATGAAAACTCATGATAATATAAATATTTCTTATTGTACATTTTATAATATTTTAACATCCAATGGTTATATCTCTCCTAAATGCAATCGTAGTACAAGAAACAATAAAGCTACTATTATAAAAAACAAACAAGATAATAATATTAAATTAAATAAAATTGAAGAAGATTTGATTGTTTGTAATAATATACTTGATAGCGAAGACTTTCTCCAAAAATACCTAGATCTAAATATTTTGGTGAAAAGTTTCAAATGGATGCCTCTGAATTCTTATGGTTCGGAAAGAAAAAAACAACCCTTCATAGGGCTATTGATGACTGTTCTGGTAAAATTTATTTATATTTTGATTATCAAGAAACATTAAAAGGCTATTATAACCTTCTAATTCGATTCTAATCACTTATGGTATACCTTATTCTATTCTTACTGATAATCGCATTGTCTTCTATTATAGCGCAAAAAAAGATGCTGAACTTGCTAAAGATACTTATACACAATTTGGTTATGCTTGTAAAAAATTAGGTATAGATCTACAAACTACTTCTATTCCTCAAAAGAAAGGTAGAATTGAAAGACTTTGTAATACATTACAATGCCGACTACCCGTTGAATTAAGAATAGCCGGCATTAACTCCATTGAAGATGTTAATGTTTTCCTGTTAGACTTCTGCAAAAGATTTAACAAACAATTCGCTCTTCCTATTAACAATACCAAAAATGTGTTTGAAAATTAACCATCAGAAAAAGAAATTAATTATACTTTAGCTATTCTTACACCTAGAGTATTTGATAAAGGACCATCTATCAAGTATCAAAACAAGTATTATCAAACTTATGAAAATGATAAAATTGCACCTATTAGAAGTAAAACTAAGGCTTTAGTTATTAACGCCTTAGATAATCAAATGTTAATTTCTGTTGAGAACAAAGTATATGAATTAAGAGAAGTTTTAAACATCAGGAGATTTCTGATAATTTCTTAGAAGCACCAATTATCAAAAAAGAAAAGAATGTATATATTCCTCCTATGTCTCATCCTTGGAAACACGACTCATATATTCAATATTTAAACTCTTTACCTCATCACAAAAATTATGCTAATGTTTAAATTTTTTTGGGACATTTTCAAAAGTTATTGACATCCCGCGCGCTTTCTCTTCCGCACGTGTAGCATAATCCACAAGATATTTTGCATCATTAAGTATACTTATACTAGCATCAGTCAAAATCAATCCATGATTCGTACGTTTGAAAGAGTTACACCAGGTCTTTTTTCTAATAAATCTACTTGTTTCATTACCGCTGTAGGCGAAACATACATTGTCTCCGCCGCTTTCGAAAAACTACCATTTTTTGCAACTACTATAAATGTTAATAACTGTGGACTTACCATATACAACCTCTTATCAAATTAGCTTTCTTTAGTAAATTGTAGCATATTTCAAAAGCAATTACATGTGATAAACAATATTGACTTATTTTTAAAAAAACGTATAATAATGTGTATAGGAAATAAAAAAATCCTCAATTAGAGGATTATTTTCTATAAAAAATGGAGGCTCCTGTCGGATTTGAACCAACGATCAGGGTGTTGCAGACCCTTGCCTTACCACTTGGCTAAGGAGCCACTTATCACTGCATTGTAAATTATAGCAAAAAAATATATGAATGTCAATCAAAAAATTTTTTCTTTTTATTATCTACATAATTATATTCATAACACTATGAAAATATGAAAAAAAGCATCAAATTATCACTTAAATAGTTTGATGCTTTTTATATTTAATCATTACAATTTAATCATTTTTTCAACATCCATAATAAATAGTGTAGCACCACCAACAGTAACTTCAGTAGGACTAACAGTAGAATATCCAAAATCACGCGCTATTGATGCTGGCACCATTTCTTTTCTTGTTCTTGAATATTCAGAAATAATATTAATAATAGTATCAACATCTTGATCTTTGGCACCAATCATAAAAGTTGTATTACCATGTTTTAGAAATCCACCAGTTGATGATAACTTAGTTACAAAAAATCTTTGTTTTAATAGTTCTTTTTGGACTATAGAACTATCCTCTTTCGAAACAATTGTTATAATTAACTTCATATTCAGTCCTCCATATAAATTATTATTTATTTAATAATGCTTGTAATTTTGCAAATTCAGTTGCAAAATCAGTATTCTTATCAACTTTAGGTGCATCTTGACCTTCAACTTTTTCATAACCACTTTCTAATAAAGCACTAGCTAATGAAATAGAAGTTTCACCTAAAATTTGTGAATCTTTACTAGAATTAAGCAAATTACCGATTTTTTCAGAAGTTTCTTTATCACTTAAATCAGTATTATTAGGATCAATATCACTCGTTAATGATGTTATATCTCTAATAGTAGATATTTCTTTCTTCCAAGCTTCTTGTTTAGTTTCACCATCTTTTGTTTCAACTGTTCCTAAGTTAATATCAAATCCTAATTCTTCTTTATTAAAAGCATTATTGATTGTATCTTCTAATAAATCATTCATGTTCTTTTCAAGAGAATTAATAATAACTTTAGAATCAGTTATAGTAGAAATATCATCATCTGTTAAATTAGTTATCGTATCTGGTGTAACATTAGCATTTCCATCTTCATCCATTATTATAGATGTAGCATTAAGTAATTTCTTAAGTTCACCACTTTGGCCATCTTTATCAACCCATTCATCATCATTAATATCATCAAGTGAAAGGAATCCATTTAAGGCACCACCTTCTTTTGTTTGTTCTTCCAATATAGAAACAACAACACTAGTAGCAATAGATGATGATGTAATAGAATTAATCTCATCTTCTCTAATTTGTTTTATTGAAGTGATATCTTCCATACTAGAAATAACATCCATTGCTTCTAAAGCCTTTTTAATTTCTTCTTTACCTTCTTCCGTACTTGGATCAATTTTAGGAAGATTAATGTTATCTTTAGAAATTATTCCTGTACCTTCAATAATTCCAGTTAATAAATTATCAATGTTCTCGCTGCTTAATCCTTCTAAGGCACCAGCAATTTCATCTTTATCGATAGTTGAAATATCAATTTTTCCATCTTTAGCAGTTGAAGCAATTGTTTTTGCTAATTTCATGAATGATACTAATTCTTCTTTATTAGCTAATGATTTAGGAACATAATTTTGTAAATCATCACCAACATTTTTCTTCAATATTGTTAAAATAAGTTCAGTGTTATTTTTCATAACATTTGAATTAAATACAGCCTTTGCAAGCTTTTCAATTTCTTCATCAGTGAATTTTTCAATATTTATTTTTTCTGCTGAAGGATTATTAATATCTATACCTAAATCATTGCAAATATCTATTAAAGCTTTGAATGTATCAAGTTCTTCAACCCACGAAACACCATCTAAATTAATTTCTTCTTTTGAAATGCCAAATGAATTACAGATTGTATTTATTAAAACTTCTCCAGCTCCATTTACAACTTCTGCAAGAAATTCAGAATTCTTTGCTTCTTCTTTAAGTAATTCTATATTTTCACTACTTAACAAATCATTAATATTAATAACAGTCTTACCATCACTTACTTTACTTGCTTTAAGCATAACTTTTGCAACTTTTACAACTGATTTCAAATCATTGCTATTCATTTCTTTATCAGGCAAAACAGCACGATATTCTTCTGGCATAAGTTCTTCTCTAACTACTGATACTACTAAACGAGTATTTTGATTAAATATTTTAACATCATATAAAGCATCAATCAATAAATTAATACTATTATCACTGATTTTAGTGATATCAATATCTTCAGAATCTGGTAATTCTAAATCTTGTACCTTGACTAAAACTTTACCTAATGAACTTATTTCATCAGAAAGTTTAATATTATCCAAATTTATATCATTTATTGTTAAATTTGCACTTTCAAGATATTTTTTAACAACATCGCTTTTAAGAACATATTTAAGTCCTAAATCACCAACAGCATCTAATAATTGTACATCGCCTATTTTTTCACAAGCTTTTTCAAAATGGTCATTATCAATTTTGTTTATAATTGCTATTATAGACAATGGGTTACCTTCTGAATCTTTTTCTTTAAAAGCTGAAAGCAATCCACTCTTAGTTATATCAATGAATCCTTTTCCAAGATTTACAAAGTCATCTTGACAATTAACTTTTTTAACCTTTTCAATTAAATCTTTTCCACCATCTTCACCTAATAAATCACTATATTCATTTTTAAAACTTTCACTATTAACTAAGTATTCTGTTCCAATAGGAATAGCTACAGAAATCAACTTAAGATTAGATATTTCATCAACTAATTCATATAAGAAATCTTCTTCTAAATTCATAATATTTTCAAAAGTTATATCAGTTCCTTCTAATCTATTATTCAATTTATTGTAGACGTCTAGAACAGTAGTTAATTCACTCTTTAAATATACTTTATTAGCATTATATTCAAATGAAAAAACATTATCAAAGATTTTTTCATCTACTGAAGTATCTCCTATTTTTATCATTCCATAAAATTTACCGAATGAGCTTTTTCTATAAATTGAAAAATACTCACTATTATCATTTGGATTAATATCAACATCTGCATCCAATAAAATAATTTTGCCATCTTTTGTTGGGACTGTAGTATAAACAACTTCTTTATCATTAATAGAAGTAAGTTCACTACCTATTGAACAAATGCCAGATACTGGAACGCATATGATTAATAGTATAACTGCAGTGTGCACTGCTCCTATCAAAGTTCCACCTAAACGAGAAGTAAACTTCTTTTTCTTTTTAGAACCATCTTCATTCTTCTTCTTTGGTTTAACGATAAGATAAATAATCCAAAAAATGAATTTGAAAATTGTAAACATTAATACTAACCAAATTATCATAAATAATAATCTGGTAACCATAACAGATAAATCAATAACTAATTCGTAAGCCTCAGTTCCTTCAACCATTAGTTTCCCAAAATCAGCATTTATATTAGAAACAATCTCGGGAATACTTTCACGCAAACTAGTTATATATACATCGCCAATAGTAATATTTAATTTAGCATCTAGTATTGTATTTACAAACATTTTTGATAAAAACCAACCACTTATAATCAATACAATAAATACTATAAAATTATATGTGCTTTTAAACATTCCACGACAAAAGCCTATTATACACCCTAAAATTAATATTGCAATAAAAGCTATGTCTAAATAATTAATTATACTTGTAACATCCATATACTTAACTCCTTTCATATACACTTTTAATTATAACACTTTTAAGAGGAACTGTAAACAATTTCAAAAATTATTACTAATCTTTTTTTTTGACATAATTAATAAAATTTGTTAAAATATTAAAACGAGGTGCAACTATGACAAAATTAAATGAAATAGAATTATTTTTACTTGATATGGATGGAACTATATATTTAGAAAATGATTTATTTGATGGATCACTAGATTTTATAAATAAAATCATTAAAGAAAACAAAAAATATGTATTTATGACTAACAATTCATCAAAAAGTAAAACTGTTTACATTAATAAACTTACTAAAATGAACATTCCATGTTCTTATGACAATATTTTTACATCAGGAATGGCAATGGGAGTATACTTACATGAAAACTACCCAAATAAAAATGTTTATTTAGTTGGTACTAATGCGTTAAAAGATGAATTATTATCATATAATGTAAACATTGTTAATGATAATCCAGATATAGTGGTTGTTGGATTTGATAGAGAATTAAATTATGAAAAATTAGAAAAAGCATGTAAATTTTTATGTGATGGTGCAATTTTCTTAGCCACAAATGTTGACTATGTTTGTCCAATTGAAAATAAACGATATATCCCAGATTGTGGAAGCATTTGTCATATGTTAACTGTTGCCACTAATAAAAAACCAAAATTTATTGGCAAACCTGATCCAAGTATGATTTATTTATTATCTGAAAAGTTTGGAATTCCTTGCTCAAAAATAGCTGTGATTGGTGATCGTGTATATACAGATATTGCAAGTGGTTATAACGCTCATGCTACAACAATTTGTGTATTAAGTGGTGAAAGCACTATGGAAACTATTAATGACTCAGAAATAAAACCAGATTATATTTTCAACTCTATAAAAGACATAATCGACTTAATATAAAAAAAGACACATTAGATAAGTATTTCGCATACTTACTCTAATGTGTTTTTTATTTCAAATCAACAAACTATTTAATTTTTATTCAATAGTTATAAACTTTCTTTCTTTTTCTTTAGAAACCTTTGGTATCTTAAGAGTTAATGTTCCATTTTTATAGCTGGCTTTTATATCCTCTTCTTTTACGTCTCCAACATAAAAGCACCTTGATAAGCTAGTATAAAATCTTTCTTGGTGAACATATTTTTCATTTTCATATTCTTCTTCGTTATTCTTTTTAACAAAAATCGTTAAATAATTATCTCCAAGATGAATTTTTATATTTTCTTTTTCAACTCCTGGAATATCTATCTTATAAATATAAGAATCCTTTTCATCAATAATATCAGTTTTCATTAATTGTGCGTTTTTTCCTGTTATTGAATATGGAAAGTCAAAAGTATTAAAAAAATCATCTTTGAACAAATCAAAATTTTCATTTTTTCCTAATAATCTCATATAAAAAACTCCTTTCAATGATATTATTGTCATTTAAAAGGAGTTTATACATTTTTAATCTTCGATATCAAATGCTTCTATTGTTTTAACTGGGATTGGTTTAGAATCACCATGTTTTACAAATAACATACTAATGAAAGCAAAGACACAGAATAAAACACTGTATGGGAATAAAACACGTCTTCCAAGTTGATCCATAAAATATCCAGACAACATAGGAGTCAGAATTTGTGCAGCCATACTAGCAGTATAATAATAACCAGTATATTTACCAATATTACTTCCCTTAGACATTTCAACAATCATCGGATATGAGTTAACATTAATAGTAGCCCATCCAATTCCAGCAAGCGCCATTGTTACATAAATTAAAACAGTTGTATCTTTAGTAGCAATAGTTCCTAATAAGAAAGCTATAAATAAAATAACAACACCAACTAAAATAGTCTTTTTTCTACCAAATTTACTAGATATAATTCCAATAGGTATATAAGATATTACTGCTGTAGCTTGAGCAATAAGTAGAGGAATAGTAAATCCCATATTCAAAACATTACCTGCATAATCTGAGAACTTAGTAGTAGCAGCATTATATGCCATAAACCAAAATACAATTGAAAGTAAAATTAAATAAAAACTTTTCCTAACATCTTTTGACATATCATGCTTATCATTAGGATCTTCATTTTCACTTTCTTCTTCTAATCCATATAACTTACTTTCTTCTTCCATTTCTTTAACTAATTTAGGTTCTTTTACTTTTAACATAAATATCATCAATAATATTATCATCAAAGAACCTAATACTACAAACGTAGTTACATAACTATGATAGTCTTTTGCCAAGAAAGTCATAAAACCTAAAGCAATTATTCCCCCAGCTGTTCCCATTAAATTTATTATTGCATTAGCTTTGCTTCTGAGTGGCTTCACAGTAACATCTGGCATAAGCGAAACAGCCGGAGTCCTATATGACGCCATTGCAATAAGAGTTAAAAACAAAATTCCGATGAATAAAATAAGATATACTAATTTACTCTTAGTTAATGAATAAACTTCTTGTGATCTAGCATCAGCTGCAGCATCCTTTTCATCATAGTATTTACCTCTATAGATAAACTTACCATAATTTTCATCATTTTCATCTATTACTTCAACAATTGCTTCAACACCATTTTCTTCAATATAAGATTGTTGGTAACTATCAACAACTGATACACCAACAAATAAAATTGCAGATAAAATTACACCAACAAAAATATATGGCGTTCTTTTTCCATATTTCGTTTTTGTTTTATCAGAAATATTGCCAAAAAAAGGTAATAAAAACAGTGCTAAAATATTGTCTAAGGCCATTACAACACCTGACCAAAATTGATTTAATCCAAAAGAGTTAATTAACATTTTAGCAATGATATTATCATACACTTGCCAAAACATACAGATTATCAAAAAAGCAAATCCAACATAAATTATTTTTTTATTATTAAGTTTCATTTTTTTCCTTTCTTTTATTTATCTTTTAATCTATATCCACATTTTTTTATTATCGCATCTACCAAACAATCCATTGCATCAACAACAGTATATTTTTCTCTTAAACCTTTCTGATAAAGTGATAATTCAGTGCAAGCTAATATAAAAATACAATTAGATTGTTTACTTACAGATTCTATTATTTCCAATATTGATTCTATTATTTCCGCTTTATTAGCACCACTTTTCGTATCATTAATAGCATTCATAATCTGATTTTGTTTTTCGAAATCTAAATAAACGAAATCAATGCCTTCTGCAAATTTATTATGGTGATACACATTTGAAAATATTGTTCCATTTGTAGAAAGAACACACACTTTCCTATTCTTATATTTATCTTTAACAAATAATAATGTCTCATCAATCATATTAATTAATTCAACTTTTTTATTCTTTAATTCATCAATAAACTTATGAGCTGTATTACAGGCCATAACAAAATATTTTGCACCTATTTTTTCTAAATCTTCAATAGCTTCATTTAAATAAGGAACTGGATTTTCATCTCCATCAATAATACATTTTGTTCTATCTGGAATGGATGAGTTATTCAAAACACATATTTTCATATGTTCTTGATCACAAGAATGACGCGTATTATTTATTATTCTACTGTAAAGTTCAACACTAGCTTCGCTCCCCATTCCCCCAATGATTCCTAGGTCATAAGTTGTCTTTCTAGTCATCTGTTTCACCAGCATATAATAAATCTTCAAACAATTCTTTATATTCCGTTAATGATTTAATATATTTTCCATCATAGCTTATTGTACTATGACTAAATAACAAAGAATTAAGCACTGCTTCTTCTGTAGCATCAACAACAGCTTTAAAAACTATGTTAATATTATCATCATTAAATCTTTCTATATTTTCAATGGCTTTTTCATTAAAATGAAAAACATGATTTTTTGTTGAGAAAGCAATCATAATATCGCCACTCCCGTTACCAGCATATGAACCTGTTCTACCTATTCCAATTTCTGCTCTCTTACACACTCTTTTAAGTTGTCTATAATCTAAAGGAATATCAGTCGCAATAACTACAATTATACTTCCTTTATCTTCTTCTTGTTTGTTGTTGTAGTTTTTTATTAGTGGACCTAAATGTCTACCCTTAAAAATTAAATCCTTACCATTTGAACTTCCGAAATTCGAATTAACTAAAACCCCAACTGTATATTTATTTCCGTCTATAGATAAAACTCTTGATGATGAACCTATTCCCCCTTTGAAACCGTGGCACTTCATACCACAGCCAGCACCAATATCACCTTGTTCGAAATCATTATTTGCACTTTCAATAGCTTCATATACATTTTTTTCTTCAACGGCACGCTTTTGAATTTCATTTATACTGCCATCATTACACTCACCAACTATAGGATTAACTGTTGAAGTAGTAACACCAATTTCAGGATTTCTCTTTAATTTATATGAAATTAAAGCATCGCTAACCTTCCCGATATTTAAAGTATTTGTTAAAAGGATTGGTGTTTCAATAGTGCCCAATTCTTCAATTTGAACAAGCCCCATAGATTTGCCAAATCCATTATAAGAATATGTAGAGGCAACTACCTTTTCTTTGAAAATATTGCCATTATGAGGTAAAATTGCAGTAACACCAGTATGAATTTTATCAGTTTTAATAGTTGAATGACCAACTAAAACTCCACTGACATCACAAATATTATTTTTTTCGCCTGTTAAAAGTTCGCCAATTTTAACAATTCTTCTATTCATAATATCACCGATTAATATTATATCATTACATTTCATTTATTAAAAGAAAAAAAGAACATTTTTTCAAATGTTCCATTTAAAATAATTCTATTTTAGCTTTAAATAATACTATATTATTTATATTATTATATCCTTCAACTAATATTTCTTTATTATTTCTAATACTTCTTATAAGAATTTCATCATCTATTAATACTTCTTTCAAATAATCTATTTCAAAATTTTTGATTACTTCATTACTTTTTAATCGAAGAGCATTCACAATAAACTCTGCATAATAAGCATTATTCATATGCCCATTATGATCAACTTTAGAAAAAGTCACTTTCTCTAAATAGCTATCGCCACTAGTTATGTTTTCAAACTCAAGTTTTTTAAACGGCTCAGAAAAATTTCGTTTTTCGTTATTTACTATATTTGTACCAATAACTTTTGTTGGGGCAACTCTTCTTGTATTAACATCTATTAAGCACCACTTACTTGTTCCTATTATCAATACTTCTCCATCTTTAGAATATATTACGTAATCTCTAGTGAAATCAGCTCTTCCTTGTTCTGATTGCCACGTCTCAGCAATCAACATTTCTTCGTTAGGCTTAGGAGATTTTTTCACTTCATATTTTGTTCTAACCAAAATCCATAAGTATCCTAATTTATATAGATCTAAAAAGCCATAACCATATTCTTCAACATGTTTTGACGCAACATCTTGAAAAATATTTAATACACCATATGGAGCAACATTATCATAGCAATCTTTTAAATTAACTGTATAAGTATACATTTTTTTACATGTAAAATTATCCATACTATCTCTCCTATATAATTATTAATGTTACAAAATAAATCACAAAAACAACCGATAATATAATCATTACTTTAGATACTTCTTTTATTTTCCCAAATAATAATTCTAGTATTACATATAAAATTATTCCTACTCCAACTCCATCAGGAATAGAATAAAAAATAATCATTGTGATAACAGTTGCAACAGTAGATATCACTCCTATAGCATTCTTTCTTTCAATATCTTTTATTCGTGATAATAGCATTATACCAACAGATACTACACCTACAGAGGTAATTGGATAATAATATTGTCCATCTAACATAATTCCAGAAAAAATAGTAAATATTGGATAAAGAAAAATTGATAAGATAAATAGAATTCCAATAGTAACTGAACTCAAACCTGTTTTACTGTCACTATTACATAATATTTTTGTTTCTGCGTAAGTTGTAATAGATGTAGTGCCTAAACTTATAGAAATAATTGATGAAATTGAATCAGTCAAAAACATTTTTTTATCAATTACTAAATCATTTTCTCCACTATCAAGTCCTAACTCACTATGTAGTGCCAATATTCCCGTACTGGTATCAAAAACATTCATAAGTGTAAATACTATTATTACTATATATGTTTTCAAATTACTTAAAACAGAAAAATCAAAATTGAAAACTGTTTTTGATAAAGATGCGAAAGAAATCTTAGCATTTGTAAATGTTGGAGTATTATTAATGCCAAATAAATGCAATATGTAACCAACAACTGCCACAAAAGCAATTCCTATTATTATAGAATATTTACTTACTTTTTTTATCATTGAAAAAACATAGGTAACAATGACACCTAAAATAAATAATATAACCATTATTTCATCGTAATTAGCAATAGATAATTTATTATTTACCTCAACAATTAAACCTGCACTTTTTAGGCCACTGTAAATCAAAAAAGCTCCTAATCCGATAGTTATGGCTAGTCGTATTTCATTAGGAATACTTAATATTATCTTTTTCCTAATGTTGGTTATACTAAAAAGCAAAAATATAATTGAAGATATAAAGATAATTGTTAAAGCCCCTTCAGGAGAATATCCCATCTTATTACAAATATTATAAACAAAAAAGGCATTCATTCCCAGTCCAACAGATTGTATAATTGGCTTATTTATAATTATTCCAGCAAATATACACGCAAATCCTGTTGAAATAGCAGTAGCTATAAAAGCTCCATTTTCATCTATTCCAACACTTGAAAGTGTAGAAGAAATTACAGGTAAAATATAAATTAATGGTAAAAAAATAAGTATACCATTAATAATTTCTTTACTCATCTTTGTATTATTTTCAGATATTTTAAATTGTTTTTCAACAATATTCATATAATTGATACACCTCTTATATTTATTATACACTTTTTTTATAATTCTTTCAATGAGTTAATAAAAAAGGGGTAAAATTACCCCAATTAAAAAATCATAATAATAGAATGAATGCTAAATAAACTAATCCATAATATGAAACAACTGCAATAATATCATTAAATGTTGTAATAAAAGGTCCAGAGGCAACAGCAGGATCAATATGAACTTTATCAAGAATAATTGGAAACATAGCACCAATTAAACTACTTACTGTCATTGATAATAATAAACTCGTACCTATTATTAATGATACTTTAACTACATCTTTCAAATTATATCCAACACCAGAAACTACTTCTTGATGTTTTATAATTAAAAATAACATAATAAAGACAAATGAAAAAGTTCCAATAATTATTCCATTTATAAAACCAATTTTAATTTCTTTAAACACACTTTTGATTTTATCTTTTTCGCTCATACCTTCTGATATATTTCTTATTGTTACTGCTAATGATTGCGTACCAACATTTCCCGCCATATCAAGTATCATTGATTGAAAAAACACCACAGCTGGTAAAGCCGTAATAACTGCTTCAAATGTCCCAACAATACTAGATACTAACAATCCCAAAAACATTAATATCACTAACCAAGGTATACGTTTCTTTACAGATACAAAAGCAGATTCATTAAAATCTTCATTTTCACTCAAACCACCAAGTTTTGCATAATCATCAATTAATTCTTCTTCGTTTGCTTCAAGCAAAATATCTGGTGTAATAACTCCTAACAAACGATTTTCACGAGAAATAATAGGAATTGATACTTCACCATAATCTTTCATTCTCTTAAGGCAATCGCTCATTATTTCATCATCATAAAATGTTGGATATGAAGTTTTACATAAACTTAATAAATCATCTTCTTTTCTAGCGATAATCAAATCTTTTAAATTAATAATACCATAAAACTTATTTTCATTATCGACTACATAAATCGTATAAATATTATCATGTTCACCTGCTTCTTTTACTAAACAGCTCATAGCTTCTTTTATTGTTAAACTTTTTTTGATTACTATATAGTTGTCACTCATATGGCTACCAACCGTTTCATCATCATATGAATCAAGTTTAATTATCTTTTTTTGAGCATTTTTTTCTAACAATCCAATAATTTCATTTTTGTCTTCATCTTTAAGTTCATCTAGAATATCCATCGCTTCATCTGAATCCATTTTTTCCAAAATGTCAGCACTAATTTCTGGATTTAATTCTTGAACATAATTTTTCGCATTATCATAATAAGGAAAAATATCGGCTAATTGTGAAACATTAAATATCTTATAAACTTTTAGCCTTTCTTCTTCTGTAAAACTCTCTAACACATCAGCTATATCACTTTTATGATAATCTTCTAATCTCTTGATTTTTTCATCACGGCTTAAATTAGATAAAAGTATTTCTTTTATCTCCAGCAAATACTTTTTTTGCATTTTAATACTCTCCTTTCTTTTTTAAAAAGAGAATATCCACATGGTTAATGGATATTCCGATATGAGACTACTACTATCCATATAACCACATCCTTTCATTAATATATTATTATTATAACATCAATTTATGATATTTACAATTAAAAAAGACGTGATTACACGTCTTTTAGCTTATTCTAATTCGAAGGCACCAGTATATAATTGATAATACTGACCTTTTTCTTCTAATAATTTTTGATGACTACCTCTTTCGATAATTCGACCATGGTCTAATACCATAATAACATCTGAATTTCTGATTGTTGAAAGTCTGTGGGCAATTACAAATACTGTTCTGCCCTTCATCAAAGCGTCCATTCCTTTTTGAACAATCGACTCAGTTCTAGTATCTATAGATGAAGTAGCTTCATCTAATATCATTACTGGTGGATCAGCAACAGCTGCTCTAGCAATAGCGATTAATTGACGTTGTCCTTGACTTAAATTTGAACCATTGTTAGTCAACATCGTATTATAACCATCAGCCATTTTGTTAACAAATTCATCTGCACCAGCAAGTTTGCTAGCTGCAATGCATTCTTCATCAGTGGCATCAAGTCTACCATATCTAATATTATCTAAAACTGTACCAGTGAATAGATTAGTATCTTGTAAAACCACCCCTAATGAACGTCTCAAATCTGATTTCTTTATTTTATTAATATTAATACCATCATATCTAATTTTTCCATCAGCAATATCATAAAATCTATTAATTAGATTTGTAATTGTAGTTTTACCAGCACCAGTTGCACCTACAAAG
This sequence comes from Mollicutes bacterium Phil14, assembly GCA_001940985.1. Classification (GTDB taxonomy): domain Bacteria; phylum Bacillota_I; class Bacilli_A; order ML615J-28; family CAG-698; genus Tener-01. Next base: position 24,524 of record MSHB01000004.1, on the reverse strand, counting down.
GCAATTTTTTGACCAGGATTTGCATATAAAGTTATATCATGTAAAACTATTTTATCTGGTTCATATCCAAAGTCAACATCAAACATCTGAACATCACCAGTAAGTTTTGTATATGTTAAAGTTCCATCATTATGTGGATGTTTCCAAGCCCACATACCAGTTCTAGTAGGACTTTCCACAATTTCACCATTCACTTCTTTAGCATTTACTAATGTAACATATCCCGCATCAAATTCAGATTCTTCATCCAATAAATTAAATATTCTACTAGCACCAGCCATACCCATAATTACTGAGTTTAATTGGTTTGAAACTTGGCTGACATTACCTGTAAATTGTTTAGTCATATTTAAGAAAGGTACAACAATACTTATGCTTATTGCTAAGCCAGAGATACTAATATTTTTGGCATTTAATGTAAGTAATAAACCACCAACAAATGCAACAATAACATACATAACATTACCAATGTTGTGTAAAATAGGCATTAACATATTAGCATATTTATTTGCTTTTTCTGATTGTTCAAACAAATAATCATTTATTGAATTAAATTCTTCCATCGTTTTTTCTTCATGAGTAAATACTTTAACAACTTTTTGACCATTCATTGCTTCTTCAATAAAACCTTCAGTTTTACCGATTGCTTTTTGTTGAGCAATGAAATATTTTCCACTTTTACCACCAATAGTTTTAGCAATAAATGTTATCAAAATCATACCAACTACAACTACTAGTGTTAGCCATACGCTATAATAAAGCATTATTCCAAGCACAGCAAGGGAAGTAATACCAGAAGCTAATAATTGTGGGATACTTTGAGATATAAGCTGTCTTAATGTATCAATATCATTTGTGTAATAGCTCATAATATCACCATGATTATGAGTATCAAAGTACTTAATTGGAAGTGTTTGCATGTGATTAAACATTTTTTCACGCATTTTTTTAAGGTAACCTTGAGTAATCACAGCTAATAATTGTTGATAACAAATACTAGCAATTATAGAAGCAACATAAAATATTGCTAGTATTCCAACAAGACTAAAAATGCTTTTTGAAATAGCTTGCCAATCACCAGATTTATAGTTATCTTCTAAAATTGCGATAACTTTTTGCATAAATACAGAAGGTAGTGACCCAACAATTGCGTTAATAATAATTAAAATAATTGTTATCGTTAACATTACAGGATAGAATTTAAATAAAGTCTTTAAAATTTTTCCTAGAACGCCTTTGTGTTTTGGTTTCATAGACATTTCTTTATTCATCGTTTTCACCAACCTTATTTTGAGATTCATATACTTCTCTATATATCTCATTATTTTTAATCAAATATTCATGAGTACCTATACCTACTATATTTCCATTGTCCATTACAATAATTTTATCAGCATCGCTAACACTAGCAACGCGTTGGGCAATAATAATCTTAGTTGTATTAGGAATATATTCTCTCATACCTTTCCTTATTAAGGCATCTGTTTTTGTATCTACTGCACTTGTCGAATCATCAAATATAATAATTTTAGGTTCTTTTAGTAGGGCTCTAGCAATACATAGTCTTTGCTTTTGGCCACCACTAACATTAGCTCCACCTTGCTCAATATATGTATCGTATTTTTTAGGAAAACTATTAATAAAATCATCAGCTTGTGCAAGTTTACAAACGTGGACCATTTCAGAAATGGTAGCATCTTCTTTTCCCCATCTTAAATTTTCTTTTATTGTTCCACTAAACAAAATATTCTTTTGTAAAACAACTGCAACATTATTTCTTAAAGTTTCTAAGTCATATTCCTTTACATTTGTTCCACCGACTAATACTTCACCATCAGTTACATCATATAATCTTGGAATTAACTGAACTAAAGTAGTTTTCGCGCTACCAGTACCACCTAAAATTCCAATTGTTTCCCCACTTTTTATATGTAAATCTATATCATTTAAAATCATTTTACTACTGCCATACTTAAAAGAGACATGATTGAAGTCAATTGAACCGTCTTTTATATCAGTTATTGGATTTTTACAATTTTTCAAAACACTTTCTTCCTTTAATACTTCTACTATTCTTTCAGCTGATTCCACTGACATAGTTATCATTACATAAATCATTGATATCATCATTAAACTCATAAGTATTTGAAAGCCATAAGTCAACAAACCTGACAATTGCCCAACGTTTACTTCTGCTCCCATTGTTTTAACAACATATGAAGATCCAAAAGTTAGGATAACTATCATAATAGTATTCAAGCAAAATTGCATAATAGGACCATTCCAAGCCAAAATTCTCTCAGCCTTTGTAAAGTCATTACATACATCAGTTGCTGCAACATCAAATTTATTTTTTTCATAATCTTCTCTTACAAATGATTTTACAACTCGCATGCCTTTAATATTTTCTTGAATAGAGTTATTTAAATTATCATATTTTTTGAACACTCTTCTAAATAAAGGCATTGCTTTGCGAGCTATAATTATCAACCCACTAAATAAAATTGGTATAACTGCCACATAAACAAAAGCAATTTTTCCACCCATTATAAATCCCATTACAAAAGAAAATATTAACATAAATGGACTTCTAATTGCTGTTCTTATTAACATCATAAAAGCATGTTGAACATTAGTAACATCTGTTGTCAATCTAGTAACAAGTGAAGATGTTTGGAATTTATCAATATTTTCAAAAGAAAAATTTTGAATTTTTTCAAACATATCTTTTCGTAAATTTCTAGCAAATCCACAAGATGCAGTAGCACAAAAGTTACCAGCCATAGCCCCACATGTAAGGGAAACAATAGCCATTGCAATTAATAATGCCCCATACTTAGCTATAACACTTAATTCACAACCTGCTTCTATTTTATTAACTAAAATTGCTACAACAAAAGGAATAATGCATTCCATTATAACTTCAAAAAAAACAATTACCATTGTTAAAATAGCAGGTTTTTTGAATTCACGAATGCTTTTCATTAAAATCTTTATCAAAAATACCACTCCTTTTTTTATTAACTAGTTAGTTATTTTATCATAAATATGTAAAAAAATCAAACAACAAAAAGCAAAAACAATCACAAAAAATGACACATTATAATTATATTAAAATTATTAATAAACTAATCTAAAAACTATAATTAAAAAAATCTATAATGCTTAAATAGTTAAAGCAATTATAGATTATATCACAATATTTTATAATATTATTTTTCTTTTTTCTTTGTTGCTGCGTTTAAAATAATAATAACAAAATAAATAATAAGCATCGCAAGAAATATTGATAACATTCCTTTCCAGCTAATATCCAATGCATCATTTAAATTTTCTAAAACTTTATTCCAATCATAACAAAACATAGTTATATCCTCCTAAAACCAACCTAAGATAACGCCACCAACTACAACTGAAGCAATTTGACCAGCAATATTAGCACTAGCAGCATGCATTAATAGATGGTTTTCTGGGTCTTCTTTTATTCCAAGTTTTTGAACAACTCTTGAAGCCATAGGGAATGCTGAAATTCCAGCGGCACCAACCATTGGGTTTATCTTCTTCTTAGTAAAAATATTTAAAATCTTTACAAACATAACTCCACCGAAAGTATCAAATATAAAAGCAAATAGTCCTAAACAGATTATCATTAATGTTTCTAGGCTAATGAACTTGTCAGCTACCATACTGAAAGATATTGTAATACCTAATAAAAGTGTAATTAAATTAGATAATGTATTGCTGGCTGTTTCAGAAAGTGAATCTAAAACACCACATTCTTTTATAAGATTACCAAACATTAAGAATCCAACTAATGCAACTGATGATGGAGCAATTAATCCAGCAATTATTGTTACTATAATTGGGAATAAAATCTTAGTAGTCTTTGAAACATCTTTAGGATTATATTCCATTCTAATTCTTCTTTCTTTTTTAGTTGTGATACCCTTAATTACAACTGGTTGAATTAAAGGAACTAATGCCATATAACAATATGCAGCTACTGCTATAGCACCAATGTATCTACTACCTAAAACTTGTGAAACCAAAATAGATGTAGGACCATCAGCAGCACCAATAATACCAATACTTGCCGCATCTTTTATATCAAATCCTAATAATGATGCTAAACATATAGTAACAAAAATACCAAATTGAGCAGCAGCACCAATAAAAATCAATTTAGGATTGGAAAGTAATGGACCAAAATCCATCATTGCGCCTATTCCTATAAATAATAATAATGGGAATATTTCTGATGCTTCTATACCCACTTCAAATAACCATTGAATTGCACCAGGAACACCATTTTGATCAATAACCCCTGACAAAGGTAAATTAACTAATATTGCACCAAACCCCATTGGTAACAATAATGCCGGTTCTAAATCTTTTTTAATTGCTAAAAATATCAAAATAGCACCAACAACATACATTACAATTTGTTGCCAAGTAATTGCTTTAATTCCTTCTAATAAAAATTCCATTTTTACCTCCTATTCTTATTAGTGTCAAAGGTCTTGCATATCAATAAATGACTACTATATCCGGGATATACCGTGTTGACGAATATAATATATTTGCTACTCCCCTTTGAGTAGAAATCATTTTTAAATCCTTAATATGTTATCATATTTTCGACAAAAAATCAATCAAATCTAATCCTTTTATAATAAAAATTATAGCACCATTCGGTGCTATAATTTAATCTATTTTTTTAACATAACAGCGTCTTCTCTTATGTAAAACACTGTCAAAAGCTTTCCATTGATTTTGAATGTTATAATTATCTTCTAAATTCAAATTAGTTTCAGCATATTTTACTTTACCATTTTCAAGCATTTTTAGTATTTCATTTATTAGAGCAGAACTAATTCCTCTCATTTGATACTCTGGCAAAACACCAATTAATCCTAAATCAATAATTTCAGGATTTTTTATTGCTTTAAGTATTCTAAAAATTCCTGGTATTGTAAGATGTCCATTTGATTTTTGAACAGCTTTAGCAATTGATGGGAAACATATACCAAAGCATACAACTTTGTTGTTTTCATCTACTATTACAGCTACCCTTTTAACATCTACAATTAACTTGAAATTACTAATCATCATTTTTTTCATATTTTCTGTAAAGGGAACAGTTCCATATATATCACTATATGTTTTATCTAAAATTTCGAAGAAATCATCACTATATTTTCTTAAAAATTCACTAGTATTTTTAGCCTCACCAAATTTTAAGTGATATCTTTTCATCATTATGCTAGTCAATCTTTCTAAACGTTCATCTTTTTCTTTTGGATAATACAATTTTCTTTCAACCCAATCAACTTCTTTTACAAATCCATATTTTTCAATTAAATGTTGATAGTATTCATAATTATATTGTTCCTCAAAAGTTGATAATTCATCAAAGCCTTCAATTAAAAGTCCTTCTCTTTCTAAATCTGAAAAGCCTAATGGACCAACAATTGTATCCATACCTTTATCTTTAGCCCATTTTTCAACACTAGAAAATAGAGCTTCTGCGACCTCATAGTCATCTATACTATCAAATCTAATAAATCTAACTCGCTTTTCATTATTTTTTAAATTACTTGCCTTTTGAATAATTCCAGATATTCTTCCAACGATCTTTCCATTTTTGTATGCATTATAATATATTGCCTCTGCTTGATCTAAATATACATAATTTTTACTAAATATTTTCTTCTCATCCATATATAATGGGGGAACAAAATTTGGATTACCTTTATACAAGTTAATTGGGAAATTTAAAAACTCTTTTATTTCTTTTTTAGATTTTACTTCTTTAATTTCTACCATAACTTTTACCTATGAATTGCATGGAAACATACACCTATGCTAGATGGACCACAATGACTACCTGCAGTTGGATTAACAACTACAAATTCAATATTCAAATTGTTTCCAAATTTCATTTTCAACATATCAGCAAACATTTCTGCAGTTTCTAAAGCATCAGAATGACCAATAATTATTCTATGATTTTCTAAATCGTCTCCCAATTCTTCGATATAAGATAGTATTTTATTTAATGTTTGTACTTTTCCACGACTCTTACCAATGTTTTTCATTATTCCATCTTCACCAATATTTATTATTGGATGAATACTTAATAATGATCCCATAGTTGCAGAAAAATTACTTACTCTTCCGCTCTTAGCAAAAAATTTTAAGTCATCAGCATAAAAATAAATTGCAAATTTATCAACTTCTTTTTCTGCCCAAGCAAGTATTTCATCTATACTCTTACCTTGTTTATATAAATCACCAATTTCTTTACATATATTATAACTGCATATAGTAATTCCTTTAGTGTCTATAGTATAAATTTTACGTTCTGGATATTTTTCTTTTAACTCTTCAATAGCAATATTCATAGCATTAAAAGTTCCACTCATCGCTTTAGAAAAATGAACATACAATATATCATCACCATTTTTAAGATGAGGTTCAAAATAATTTATATAATCAACTGGGCTAATAGCAGAAGTTTTTGGCAAAACTCCACTTCTTAACATATTGTAAAAACTCTTGTAATCAAATTCTTTAAAATCAACATATGGGTAAATTTCTTTATCATTTACAGAATAAGGCATACTTATCAAATGACAACCATATTCCTTGGCTTCTTTTAAAGAAAAATCAGTATCAGTATCAGTATCAGTAAAAAAAAACAAGCATTTTTATTCTCCTTTTTTAAATGTATTTTTTTTAATACCCCTAGGTATATGATATATGAAAAGTCGAAAATTGTCAACTTTAATAATTCTTTTTTCAACAGTTTTAAAATTTTTGTATAAAAAACACCACTCTATAAAGAGTGATGTTCTAATTCCTTTGATTTTATTATATTTACCAAAAGATTTTTAACAGATTCTGGTATATACTCTAAAGCATCATCAAGTTTGCTTTCAAATATCAATTCTCTAACTTTTGAAGCACTAATACTATCTAATCTTGGAACAACAATTAAATTTGTCTTTAATAATTCTTTTAGCGTTTCATTATAAATTTTCATTATTTCACTAGTTTCTTCACCAACATAGCGATATTTTATTTTATAATATTTCATAAAATATTTTTTAAATATCCCTGTATCTATCTTTGCATATTCGTAATTTTTCTTTGTCTCTTCTTTGATAAAGTAACTAGGAAAAGTAAGCGATGATATCATATATCTTGTAGATGGCAAAACTGTAACATTATTTAAATGTTTTACTGCCAAAAATACTAAAGACATCCTTTCTTGAAAAGTAAAATAAGATTTATCTTCTTCTAATACAAAAACTAACACGTGATCATGCTCTTTACTTGCTTTTTCAATCAAATACAAGTGTCCTCTTGTAATTGGATTACAATTAACTACAACACAAGCGATATCATCGGTATAAAAAGTTAATCTTCTTGTATTTGCTTCTAAGAAGTCATCTATTGTATTAGAACTACACTCTAAAACGCTAGTTTCTTCAGTAGAGAAAATCTCTGAAAAACCTAAACTAAGAAAAGTATCACGATACATTTTTTTTGTAAAAACTTGATAATAATCATTTCCTTCATAGATGATTCTACTAACAATTTCAGATACAAGCTTGGAAGCTATATTTTGACCTTGAAAAGTTTTATCAACAGCTAAACACTTAATTATGTATCCTTCTTTAGAAATGGTACCAACTATACGACCATTTTCCTCATAATATAATGTCAAATCTATTCCTTTTTCCAATTCCAATTCAAACTGAAACAAAAACGTGGCAATCTTCTGCTTTTCTTCAGTTAAAATAGCTTCTTTAATCATTTTTTACTCCTTCAATTTATATATTGAATCAATAATTGTACCATCGCGATATTTAACAACCCCAATCACTTCATTACTTCTTTCAATATTAGCAGGTTTAGTTGTTATTTCGTAACTTAATTTTAATAAATCTTCAATTTTCATTATATTTAATTTACTATTTTCTAACTTTTGAAGTAAATCTTGTCTCTTAGGATTAATACAAATTCCTCGTTCTGTAACAAGTATATCAACATCTTCACCTGGTGTAGAAATAGTAGTTACTTTTTCTTTAATAATTGGTATTCTAGACTTAATCAATTGAGTCGTTATCATAGTTATTTTTGCACCATTAGCTGTATCTGAGTGTCCACCACTACCACCAATAATCTTTCCAAATGAATCAGTAGTTACATTAACATTATAATCAAGATCTATTTCAGTAGCACCTAGAACTACTAAATCTAAGCCATTGACTATTGGATTATTATAATAAGGATTACCATACATTGAAGCATCCATAAAAATGTGATTTTTATCTACTAATGATGATTCAACAGCTAATAAATCAAAACATTGAACATCATATAGTTTTTCAAATAATCCATTTCTTAACATATCAACATAATATCCAGTAATTCCTCCACTAGCAAAATTACCAATAATATTATTTTCAATCATTTCTTTTTTTATATATGATGCTACAGCTAAAGAAGTACCTCCAGCACCAGTTTGCATAGTAAAGCCGTTTTTTATTACTCCTAGTTCTTTTAATAATTTAGTAGCATCACGAGCTATTTTAAGCCCTACAGGATCTTTTGTTATATTAGTAGTACCAGAAACAATTCCATTTTTATCACCAATGCTATCAATAATTAGTAATCCATCAACATATTCATTTGAAAGTTCTGGATTTTCTATTTTTTCTTTTATAGTATCAGATACCAATACAACATTTTTGGCATAATGCAAATCTGGAATAGCATATCCCAATACTCCACAGGCGTTTTTACCTTCTTTTCCAGTTCCATTTCCGTCTTTGTCAACACATGGAGTAGCAATTATGGCTAAATCTATTTTTAACTCACCAGTTTCAATACTACGAGCACGACCACCATGAGTTTCCATTACTAACATTTCTTTTAATTTACCTTTTCCTATTAATTCAGCTGTTTTACCATTTAAATAATTTGTAGTTATTTTAGTTATATTTTGATTAACTATTAAATCATGTAGTGCTAAATCATTATTAGGAAAAAGGGATGAAGCTGCTAAATGAATGTCTTTTAAATCTCTTTTTTTAATTTCTACACAAACCAAATTTAGTACTGCATCACCATTTCTTAAATGATGATGAAAAGACAATGTAGAACCATTAGTAATATTAAAATAATCAAATATTTCACCAATAGAACCTAATGTCTTATAACTTGAAGTTTTTTTCTTTTCAGGAATCTTTTTATATTCAGAAATATGATTTTTATAATCATTACTTCCATTAAATGAAGCAAAGCCTTCAGGAACAAATCGATTTAAACAATTTTTCATAACATTCACCTATAGTATATGATATTTTTCAGCTTTCTTAATAATCTTCTGTGCTCTTTCAATAACTGGTTTATCAACCATTTTTCCATCAACACTAAAAGCACCCAAACCTTTTTTATCAGCATCTATCTTTGCTTGTAAAATGCGTTTAGCCCAATCAATTGTTTTTTGACTAGGTGAAAACATCTCATTAACAACTTCAATTTGATTAGGATGTATACAACTTTTTGATTTCATCCCCAAAGAAATTGCTTTTTCACAATCTTTTGCAAGACCAATATTATCTTTAGTATCTGTAAATGGTGTATCAATTGCATCGATTTTTGCAGCTGCACAAGAGACAGCAATTCTACTTCTTGCATAAAATATTTCTTCTCCACCCTTTGTTCTTACTACTTCAAGATCACTACTAAAGTCTTCAGCTCCTAATAAAACTCCATCGACACGATTTTGAAAAACAATTTTTTCAACCTCAAGAAGTGATTCAGCCAATTCAACTATTGGAATTATTTTAATTTTTTTAGTAATTTTTCTTTGGTTTTCTAAATCAGTTAATATTTCATCAAGTTTTTTTAAATCAGCAACATGTGCTTTAGGAAGCATAATTGCGTCTACTTTATCGCATATAATTTGATTTAAATCATCATTATAATAAGTTGTATCTAAACCATTAATTCTTATAACTAGTTCAGCTTTTTTTTCTTTTAAGTTATCTAAATAACATCTAACAAGATTACGAGCACTATCCTTTTCCATTACGTTGACAGCATCTTCTAAATCAATAATAATACTATCACTTTCAAAAACATCTGAATTTTGCAACATTGATGGATTATTACCAGGGATGAATAACATACTTCTTCTCATACGCTTTTTTTCATCCTTTCTATAGCTGTAATTAAACGAGCCTTGATTGTAAAATCCAAGGCTCCTTTATCTTGGCATAGCACATCAATGTTTGCAATGTTTAATTCATTTAAAGTATCAAGTATAGTTTTTTTAATTTGTTCTCCGAAATAATCAAAAACTGTGCTCTCAACTTTAATATTAATTTTTTCACTAGGACGCACTGTAATTAATGCATCACTAGATTCCATTGTCCCGGCTATACCTATTTTCATTATTTACTCTTTCTACTATTTGCTAAAGCAATAGTTCTATTCATTTCATTTCTAACAATCATAAGACCCTCATCGCAACCCATACCTGGTTTTGCAAGAACTTGACTAGCTCGACAAGCTATAGCGATATCAGTAGTAACTTCAGCTGAAACATTTGTTTCATTACAAGTTCCACCACAATAACTACCTACACCTTTTTTATTACAATAAAGAATGGCTTCAATAATATTATTTACACCACCTAAATCTGGAGTTTTAATTTGTAACATATCACCAGCTTTATTATCTGCAAAATAGATTACATCTTCTAATGTGTTACACCATTCATCAGCAACTATTTCAACATCACTACCAGCTTTTTTAAGTCCAGCTGTAATATCTCTTAAATATTCCATAGTTGTTTTTCTATCACCACTATCAACTGGTCCTTCAATTCTTACATGGAATGGAGCAGCAGTTTCGCCCAATAATTTCAAATAATTAACCATTTTTTCAAGATTATATTCAAAAGCTAATCCAACAGTTCCATATAAATCTAAATGGAAAATAGGCATATAATCTTCTCTTTTACGTAGATGATATACTCTTTCTTTTAACCATTTTACATATTCAAGTAAAATTTCACCATTTTTACCTAATTTTGTTTCAACATGATTTATTAAAGCATGTGGCAACACATCAGCTTCTTTGATAATCATTTTATCAGCATTAATGTATCTATCATCACCTGATTGAGCAAATACAGCTATAGGCTCATAAAGATCGCCTTCAATATTATATTCTTTACGAACAACTTCAGAAACAGTAACTTTGTTGCAAACAGCTGTTGCTCTTAATAATGCTTGTGTAATACCATATCTAATAGCAGTATGAAGTCTCTTACCATTAACGATTAAATTATCATATTTTTCAGCTAATGCTTTAAATTCGCTAACATCTTCGCCGATTAATAATGGTTTAATTTCTTTTTCAATAAAAGGAATAAAGTCATTTGCCAAAAATAGAGGATCTCTTCCACCAGCACCGCTATATTGTACGGCAGCACAATCACCAATAGCGACACATCCATCTTCTAGTACTAATTGAATTGAAATAGCTTCTCCACATTGTCTGATAGATGTGAATCCCTCAGTTACAGGTTCACCTACATAATTAAAGCCATCAAGTTTTGCACCAGCTTTAATAGCTCTTTGATCATCAAAATAAAATCCTGTATAAGATTTTGACAAAATAACATTTTTAATTTTCATATTTTTATTCTCCTTTATAAGGTCTTCCAATTAACTTACCCATACTAACAGCATAGATATCATCAATAGTCATTTTGAAAGACATTGGTCGGCCTTCTTCTTTTGCCCTTTCTTCTATTTTTTGTTTATGGAATTCTTTAATATCATCAGTTAATCCTAAATTACCGAAATCTAGTATTCTAATACAGCCTTCATTATCACGAGCTGGCAACATTTTACCAGCATTAAATTTACTTGGTGCAAACGGAATATCTAATACACCTTGTTCAAAAGCTTTAACAGTACCAATTGCCAAATCACCATCACCTAATCTGTATACACTGTCAAGTAAGCAATTTACTTCTTTTTTGATTTGTGCAGTTTCAGCATCTAGTTTAGGATTTTCTTCATATTTTTGATCTTGTAGCATATTAGCAACTAATTTTGAAGCTTTAATACCAGCTGCATTGGCTTCTTTTGTTGGAATACCAATTGATTCAAGTGGTGTTTTATTAATCATCTTAGTAGCTTTTGATAATGCAGCAACAACGCTACTCATTGATATTAATCCCATAGCTTGGCTTTCATCAGCTGGGAATCCTCCCATCCATTGATGAAATACAGTTGTTACAACAACATCTTTATATCCAAATTTTTGCAAATATTCTTCAGTTTGTTCCCTTAACGCTTTAATAGCGGCAATATCTTGAATAATATTTCCACCCATACCGTATCCAACAGTAATATTTTTAACACCTTGTTCAGCTGCAAGTAATGCTTCAATTATACCAATAGCATTTCCAATTGATGGTGGAACAAGAGTACCAGTTAAAGGTCCAAATGGTTCACGATTAATATGAACACCATGATCTTCATAATAACCAACTAATCTATCACAATATTGCCAATATCTAATACTATCAGCAATAGAAATATTCTTTGCATAAGGAAGATTGTAAGAAATAGCTCCACCTTCATTTGATGTCCAACCAGCAGCATGAATTATTTCTGCTAATAAACGTGAATCAGGAGTTCCGTGTCTAGCTTGTAGAGGAACATTAACGCTATCTAATACTTTACGGCATTTTTCAACTCCATAGTTAACAGCAGGAAAGCCGTTTAACATACTTCTACCAAGTTTTTTACTTTCTTCAATACCATTTTCAGCCTCTTGATAACGATTTTGTCTAGTATAACTATCAATAGTTGAAGGTAAAAAGTCAGCACCAGCTGCCTCTAAAAACTGTAAAAGTTCAATGTGTTTATCTAAATCAGCAACACCAGCACGAGGTTGTACCAATGTCTTTCCAGATTTTTTTGCTTCAATTAATTTCAAAGCAAAATTTTTGCTATCTGGCAACTTTTTCAAGTTTTCAACAGCAACATCAAGATTCAAAAGTTCGCTGCTACCAGTAGGCCAACTTGCTAAAACTTCTTTTCTAACATTAAGAAATTCTTCTTCTGTCCATTTTTTGTTTCTTAATTCCATTTTAAAAACCTCATATTAATTTCATATTTTTCTTCATTATTTTCAATGCAACTTCAGGGTAATATAAACTAAGTAGTCCCATAGCTGATAAAATATAATTTTTATCTAACATATACTTAGGATTTTTTGGGCGAAGTTCTAATGGCTTGCGAATATCATAACATAATTTTTCCAATATTTTTCGTGGATCATGGTCATTAATAATAACGCCGCCAGTGCCTATGATATAACTGACATCAGTCAAATCCTTACCTATTTGGTAATATAACATACCCATTGGAGTATAGATAGCTTCCATTTTACCATCATGACGACTTATTGCAATATCAGTGCAAATCTCACCAAATTCTCGATCAACTTCTTCATCGTGAGCATTATGTGGAATCATATCCACATGCTCAAAGCGAAATTGTGCTTCTTGAACTAAATCAATTCCTCTTTCTTGATATAATTTGATCTGTTCTTCACTTAAAGCTTTAATTACGCCTTCTGCAGAATATCTCATTCCTAAATCACCTTCAACAGTTCTTTTAGCATAAGGTTCTGCCAATCCTTTTAAAATAACATCTGATCTTTTTGGACTACCACTTCCCATGGAGTAAACATCAGTGGTAGCACCACCTATGTCTACTAAAACTATATCTCCTAATCCTTTTTCATGAAGATAACCTTTTGATAAAAGTTCACTAGCTTTTAAAACAGCGTAAGGAGTTGGCAATACAACGCCATCAATTTCGTCTTCTACCTTTTTTATACCTTTAGCAACAATAATATTGTTCAAGAATATCTTTCTAATAGCATCTTTTGCGCTCTCAATGTTCAAAACATTTAATTGAGGCATAATATTATCACAAATATATCCGTCTAATTCATATTTATCAAATATTTCTTTTATATCATCCTGACAAGATTTATTTCCAGCATACACAATGGGAACTTTAATGTTGCCTTTTCCTAACATATTAGCATTGTGAATTACACAATCGCTATTACCACCATCTATTCCGCCAGCTAATAAAACAATATCAATTTTTTTGTCCTTAATTTTTTCAACTTCTGCTTTAGTAATATAGTGAGAAAACACTAAATCTACTTTCCCACCTGCACCATAACAGGCACGCTTAGCAGCTTCAACAGTTAATTCTTCAACTAAACCAATTGCGGCCATCTTTAACCCACCAGCTGCTGATGAACATGCGATTATTTTTTCAAATTTTAACTCGCCGCATTTAGCAAAAAGTTCTTTTAAAGCATTATTATAACCAATTCTGATATCCTCACTAACCGTAGTAAAGTGCTTGCTAGTACCAATTATTTCATCTTTTTCAACATCAACCGCTGTTAATTTCGTATTAGTAGAACCAAAATCAATTAATAAATAATTTTTCATATATAATACATTATTCTCCTAAATCTTTTTTTATATCAGGTAAAACGTCATCAATTGGAACACCAGGGGCATATACACGATTAAATCCCATAGCTTTAAAACGTTTTTCAACATCTTCAAAGTTTTGTTTACCAACAACTATATTTCCACCAATATATAATGGAATATCTTTCAATCCAGCTTCATCACATTTATCTCTAAAACCACGGCAGTCTATTTCTCCTTGACCGTATAAAGATGAAACCAAAATCATATCTGCATTAGATTCAATTGCGGCATTAATAAAATCTTCTTGACTAGAAAGAACACCAACATTTACCACATTATAACCACTTTCAGTTAAAACATATTGAATAATACGATTGCCAACAGCATGAACATCGGCACCTATAACACCAATAACTATAGTTTTCATATTTTTTCTCCTTCTATTTCCTTATATATTATACTCCTTCAAACATCAAGTATCAATATGTAAAAAAAAATTGTCATTTTTCATAAAAAAATAAGGAACCTTAATTCCTTATTTTTGAATAAAACTATTATAACTTACAATCTTTCTATTCTTTATAACTACCTCTATTATTCCTACAGTCTTGTCCTTTTTATTAACTGCCATTATTGCAGTAGTCCCATCACCCTTACAAGTAATTGTTGAATATTTATCTATAGTAAGTAAATTTTCATCAAAACTATACCAATCATAATCAACTCTCATCTGACTAAAATGTTTTGTTTCAATATAACATTGTATATATCCACTTCCATTATCTCTAATTGATAATTCGAAATCTGTTTTTGTTGTTCTATATTCTGGTAATACTTCTATTTTATAATAATAATTATAATCATTTACTGATATACCAACATAAAAATCGCCAATGTCTTTAGCAAATATTTCTCCATTAATTTCAACAACTTTATTTTTATCATAAAAAACTGTAAAATCAGATGTAGTTTTACCTGTAAGCATTGAAGTCAATATCTTTGGGAAATACAAACTATCATTAATAGAATGACTATTTACATTACGTATTTCTTCATAGAAATCTAAGTATTTTTTATCATTTATTAACTCATCTAATACATCTGTATATTCTTTAAAAACCCACTCATTTGTTTCTCTATTAATTAAACCAAAGGTATAATCTCTATCAATATGAACTTTAGCACAATCCCAAATAAAACATTTAATACCAAAATTTTCAGCACAGCTAAGATAATATTTTAACCATTTGCCACGTTCTTCACTATTCTTTTTATCACGACTACCGAATTCAGATATAACTGCAGGAATTCCTTTTTTTATAAAATTATTATCAATTGTTTCCATTATAGCAAGTAATTCAGATTTATATTCCTTTTCTTTTAAAGTAAAACTAACTTCATCGAGATTATCATCATGAACAAATCCAAATGGTGTGTAGCAATGTACACCTATAATAATGTGTTTATCTACAGGAACTTTAAAAAACTCATATGCATTCCCACTGATTTTACCCCAACCAGTTGTTAAAATTATATGCCTATATAAGTTATTTCCGCCCAAACTTCTAATTAACTTAACATAGTAATCGTTAATATCATTCAAAATATGATAAGCTTCACCATCAAGACCATTATCATCATAATCTCTTGGTTCACCCAGGAAAGAAAAGATTAATTTTTCATTATAGTCTTTAAAATATTCTCCTATTTGTTTCCATTGGATATTAACAATATTAAATAATTTCTCATAATTACGATAATTTAAACTACTCCATTCATAATAATATGAGTCGTAACTTCCCAAAACTACATACATTCCTTTTGAAATAGCCAAATCTACAAGTTTTTTCACTTTCCTTAATGACTCTTCTTTTATCGTGTAATCGTTATTTGAATGTGACATCCAATTAATTGGCAATTGTAAAACATTAATTTTTCTTTCAACTAATAAATCCAATATCTTATCATCATTGTTGTCCTCTGCCATATAATTAACATAGTTCCACCCAAAAGTCATATCTTTTATAAGCGAGAATGAATCAATATTTTTGATTGTTAAATCTTTATACATAGCTTTGTATTTTATAGATTCTGTTACCAATGACACTTCTTTATCAAAACCAATAAATTCTGTCATTTCTTTATAAAATGTTGGAACAACTGGCATTTGACCTGCTTTTAAGTATTGCACGCTACTACCATCAATAAGTTCTCCCCCATTAGCATCAAATTCAATGGTATAAATTTCATCACTTTCTTTTCTATACTCAGCAATAATTATTAAATCAGAATCAATTTTATCAATCGTTTTGCTCCATCGAGTAAAAACATAACCTTCTCTAGATGGTGCTTGAGGTATTTCTAATTCACTAGATGTAAGAACATATTGTTTACTAATAATTGCGCCATCATAGTCAACAAATGTTACACAGTATTTTTTATTATCACTACTTTTACAACCACAAAGTATCATTACAAATATTATTAAGAGAGAAAATATTTTTCTAATAGCACTTATTTTCATAAAAATCTCCTTTACTTTTATTCTCTAAATTGGTACTGATAAAGTAATGCATATGTTCCCCCTTTAGCAATTAATTCATCATGTGTACCTTCTTCTTCAATTCCTGAAGTATTAATAACAATAATTTTATCAGCTTTTTTAACAGTTGATAGGCGATGAGCTACAACTATTGTAGTTCTTCCATAACTAAGCTTTTCAAGAGCTTTTTGGATTTGCATTTCAGTAGCATTATCTAAAGCACTAGTTGCTTCGTCAAGGACTAAAATAGGTGGATTTTTCAAAAAGGCTCTAGCTATAGATATTCTTTGTTTTTGACCACCTGATAGTTTAACACCTCTTTCACCAATATATGTGTTATATCCATCATCCAAACTCATAATAAATTCATGTATATTAGCCATTTTGCTTGCTTCAATTACTTCATTCATAGTTGCATTAAAATTACCATAAATGATGTTGTCATATATAGTGCCACTAAATAGAAAAACATCTTGCGCCACAATTCCGATATTTTTTCTAAGTGAACAGCGTGTTAAATCACGAATATCTATTTCATCAATCGTAATAGAACCACTATTAATCTCATAAAATCTAGGTAGCAAATGACAAATAGTAGTTTTCCCAGCACCTGTTGGTCCAACTAATGCTAACGTCTCACCCTTATTTAATTTGAAAGAAACATGATTAAGTATCTCTTTTCCATCAAAGTCACTTTTTTTGTAACTAAAAACAACATCATTAAATTCGATTTTGTTTTCAAATTTTTCAAGTTCAATTGCATCACTTTTTTCATCTTCAACAGGAATTTCCAAAATTTCTTGAAAACGAGCAAACCCAGTCATACCATTTTGAATTTGTTCGAATATAGATATCAAAGTCTTTATCGGACTAATTATCATAGTAATATACAAAATATATGCTGCAAAATCACCAATATCTATTATTTCATTATAGAAAAAGATGCCACCACAAAACAGTACTAACAAATAAAGAAAATCTGTAAAAAATCCCATTCCTGACCCAAATATTCCCATTTGCTTATAAGCACTTCCTCTAGCTTTCATAAAATCACTATTTGTCTTCTCAAATTTTTTTATTTCTTCTGTTGTTGCTGTATATGCTTTTGTAACTCTAATACCAGAAATACTACTTTCAACTTGAGAGTTAATAGCTCCTGTTTCTTCTCTCATCTTTTTCCAAGCTTTTTGCATTCCTTTTCTAGTTATAATAGCATATAAAACAATAAAAGGAATGACTGAAAACACAATTAATGTTAGCCAAGGGTTGACTGTTAATATCATTAAAATACAAGCACCTATTAGTGTTAGTACAGATAAAAATATATCTTCTGGTCCATGATGAGCAAGTTCAGATATATCTTGCAAATCATTTATTATTCTACTCATTATATTTCCAGTTTTATTTTCGTCAAAATATGTAAATGGCAATTTTTCCAAATGGGAAAAAAGCTCTTTTCTCATATCGCCCTGAATTCTTACACCAACAATATGCCCCCAATATTGAATAAAGTAATTTAATCCTGCTTTTATTAAGTATATTATTAATAAACATATACACCAAAAAATAAGTAATCTTATCTTTTTATTTGGCACATAATCATTAATTATTGATCTTGCTATAATTGGATAAAACATATTACAAAGGGATACAAGAAATGCACAAAACATATCAGTTAAAAATAACTTCATATGAGGTTTATAATATTTACAAAATTTTTTTATCATTTTGCCTTCGCCTTTCATTTTACATTCATATAATAACAATTTTTTTGCTTTTTTTCAAGATAATATTATTTAAAAAGGAGCAAATAATTGTTTCTATATGTTTTAAAACTAATTATTTTGAAAACATTATTTTTTCATTATTGAATACTCTAGTTAAAATATAAACTAAAATAACTGAATAGCAAACATTACTAATTAAAGTAATTAAAATAGCCACTACATCAGCATTAAACGAGAATATTCCTCCCATTGCTTGAACACTATTGAAAATAGGAATCAAATATAAAACTCTATTTGAAGAAACATCGCCAAACATAGAAGTAATTCCTACTAACATAGTAATTATCATTAATGGAGATATGATAGTGCTAGCTTCTTTTACACTTTTAGCAATTGCAGAAAGAATTGCCATAAGACTTATTACTACTAAAACTGTAGTAAGAATGATTAATAAAACGAACATATAATCTGTAAATGTATATATATTAGCGCTAATTATTTCTCCTTCATCTCTAGATGCACCCATGAGTTTAGGAAGCGAAGCTATAGTTCCAACAAAACTACTCAAAGCACTTAAAATTGCAATAACGCTTAAACTAATTATTTTTCCTATAGCAAGTTCGCTACGCTTAATTGGAGTAACTAGCAATGTAGCAATAGTTCCTCTTTCTTTTTCTCCAGCTATAGCCTCAGGTGCTACAGAAATACAAGCACTAAACAAGAATGTCAAAATCAAGAATGGTAACATCATTGAGAAAATAGTACCGGTTGCTTCTTTTGATGTAGATAAATCGTAATTATCACCAAAGTTAATATTAAACTTATTGCTTAAACTTTTTTCATATCCATCTAGTAAGGTAGCAATAATACTATACGCTTTGCTAGATTCAGTATTAACTGAACAATAATATATTTCAATATTTGGCGCAGGTAACCCATCTTTTACATCATAGTTTTTAACAACTTCATCAAAATTATCTGGAAAGATAATTAACAAATCAGCTTCTTTTTTTGTTATTTTTTCTTTGATGGCTTCTATTTCACTTTCATTATATGATTTCTTTTCTAGCTTTAATTCACTAGCATTAAATAAATTATTAATTGATTCAGGTATTTCATTTACATATACAATAGGTGTATATTCACTGTCACCGCCGAATTTATTAAGTAGGGCATCACCCATAATGCTATAAACAACAAAAATCATTAGTCCTGGTAAAATTAATGTAGTTAACATCAATCTTCTGTCTTTAAAAAATCTAAAAAATTCTTTTTTTATTACAGCTAAAATATTTTTCATTCTTCTGCACCTGCCTCTTTTGAATAAATATCAAAGAACACATCCTCTAATGGTAAACCATTAGTAATTTTATTTAGTTCATCAGAAACAACCATCTTACCATTAATAATTATACCTACTCTATCGCAGATTTTTTCTACTAAACTAAAAATATGTGTTGATATAATTATAGTTTTTCCTTCTGCTCTTAACTCTTGTAAAAAGTCAGTTATTACTTTTGCTGTTATAACGTCTAAACCATTAGTAGGTTCATCAAATATAATGATATCAGGATCATGCACTAAAGATATAGCTAGTGAAGCTTTTTGTTTCATTCCTGTTGAAAGGTTTCCAACTTTTACTTCCGCAAATTCGTTTATTCCAAAGCGATCAAACAATTTCTTCTTTTGATCATTCCTTTTATCTTCTGGAACATTATGAAGTTCACTAAAGAAATCAAACAAATAATTCGGAGTAAAGAAATCCTCTAATTTTAATTCGCTAGTTAAAAATCCTATTTTTCCCCTTACAATATCAGCTGATGTACAAACACTTGCACCATCTACTATTACATCACCACTATCAGGCTTAATTAAAGTAGACATAATTCTTAGTGTTGTTGTTTTACCAGCTCCATTTGGACCAAGAAGTCCATATATTTCTCCTTTGTAAGCAGAAAATGATAAATGGTTAACAGCAACTTTTTTATCACATGTAATTCCTTCTAATTTTTGTTGTTTTTTACTCAAAACAAAAGTTTTTGATATATCAATAACTTTTAAAATTTCTTCTGTCATATTTACCTCCAGTAATTAATGTTCAAATTGACTATTATAAAGGTTATAATAGAATCCTTTTTTACTCATAAGTTCATCATGCTTTCCGATTTCGATTACATTTCCATCTTTCATAACTAATATTTTATCTGCATTTAATATAGTTGATAAACGATGGGCTATAATAAAACTAGTTTTTCCAACCATCATTTCTTGGAAAGAACGTTGAATTTCTATTTCTGTAAGTGTATCTATTGATGATGTTGCCTCATCTAAAATTAAAATAGACGGATCCAGTAACATAATTCTTGCAATACACATCAGCTGTTTTTGCCCCTCTGAAAGTGATGAACAATCAGCAAGTTTTGTATCATAGCCTAGTTTCAATCTCTCTATATAACTATGTATTCTAGCTCTTTTACATGCAGTAATAACTTCATCAAGTGTTGCGTTATCTTTTCCATAAGAAATATTTTCAAAAATTGTTCCACCAAATAACCATGTATCTTGTAAAACCATACCATAATTTCCTCTTAAACTAGAACGAGTCATATCTCGAATATCAACATTTTCCAAAGAAATTTTTCCTGTATTAACATCATAAAATCTCATTAGCAAATTGATTAACGTAGTCTTTCCACAACCTGTAGGACCAACTATAGCAATACGTTCTCCAGGCTTTACAACTAAATTAAAATTCTCAATTAATTTTTGTTCTTTCCTATATGAGAAACAAACATTTTCTAATTTTATATTCCCAGGAGCTTGGCCAATATCTAAAAGATTTTCATCACTTACTTCTGCTTGTTCATCTATAACATCAAATACTCTCTCTGCTGAAGAAATAGCAGTTTGGAACTCATTGATTACATTAGAAATTTCATTAAATGGTTTAGTATATTGGTTAGCATATGATAGAAAACAATATAAGCTACCAACACTAAAAGCATTAACTAATCCCAGATCACTTTCTCTTACAACAAAAAACGCACCAATTATTCCTACTGTTGCATATACAAGAGCATTAACAAATCTTGTTGAAGGGTTTGTTAAAGCTGAATATACTTGTGCTTTATAGCCATATTTATTCAATTCTTCATTAATAGCTTGATATTTTGCTATAGCTACATCTTCATAGTTAAACATTTTTATTAGTTTTTGATTTTCAATCATTTCAGATGCTAATGATGTTAATTCTCCAGCAATTTTTAATTGTTTAGCAAACATTTTATGTGTACCTTTAGATATGAATGAAGCTACAAACAAAGAAAGTGGAGTTAACACAGCTACAACTATCGCTAGTTCTACTTTTATTGTTATCATAAAAATCAAAGTTCCAATAATGGTAACAACTCCGGAAACAAGCTGAGTAAACCCTTGTAATAATCCCGTAGAGATGTTTTCAACATCAGTTATTATTCGTGATATTAACTCTCCATGAGGAGTCGAATCCAAATATTTTAGTGATACTACTTCGATTTTATCAAAGGCATCTTTTCTAATATCCTCTACTGTTTTATTAGATAATGAAGTAGTTGTAAAACCAAGTAGCCAATTGAAAATAGCATAAATAACTGTAATTATAATCAATTTAATTATTGTATTTGATATAAAATCAAAATCAACATTATTAACACCAACCATTTTATCTATTGCCTCACCAATAATGATTGGAGCATATAGCATTGCACAAACACTAATTATGGCACTTATTAAGGCAACTAATAAAGTTGTCATATGGGGTTTAAGATATTTTAAAATCCTTTTTAATGGTTTATTATTATTTTTTTTCATTGATATCACCTATTTCACTTGTGAATTATAAATGTTTTGATATTCACTACAAGTCTTTAATAGTTCATCGTGACTACCTATTCCACTTATTTTTCCATCTTTCATAACGATAATTTTATCAGCATACATTATTGAATTTACTCTTTGTGAAATGATTAATATTGTTGAAGCAAGATCGTTTTTAAGACTTTTTCTTAATGCTGCATCAGTAGCAAAATCTAATGCACTACTTGAATCATCTAATACAACAATATCTGGGTCACCAACCAATGCTCTAGCGATTGATAATCTTTGTCTTTGACCACCACTAAAATTCTTTCCTCCTTGATTAACAGGATAATCTAATCCTTCAGGAAGTTTACTTACAAATTCATAACTTTGAGATATTTTCAATGCCTTTATAATTTCTTCATCAGTAGCATCACGTTTTTTCATTTCCATATTACTTCTAATAGTTCCACTTAATAATACAGAACGTTGTGGAACAAAACCAATTCTTTTTCTTAGTAAATCTAGTGGATAATCAGTACTATTAACACCGTTTATCTTTACACTTCCATTATTTGGTGCATAAAAACAAGGTATTAAATTCACAAGCGTAGTTTTTCCACTACCAGTAGTTCCAATTATACCTACTACCTCACCTTTATTAATTTCAAAATTTATATCATCTATAGCATTTTTATTATTGCCATAAGCAAAAGAAACATTATTAAAAGCAATTATTGGACTTTTTTCATCATAACCAATCATTTTTCTATTTTCGTTGCTTATGCTTGGTTTTGTATCTAAAACTTGATTTATTCTACTAGCAGATGCATATGCCTTTGTAAATATTAAAATCAAATTGGCTACTACTATTAATGCAATTAATATTTGGTTTAAATAATTAACTAAAGCAGTAATTTCACCAGTTGTAAGATCACCATTATTAACCTTTATACCACCAAAATACATAATTAATATTATGGCTGCATTAATTATAATATATGTTAATGGATTCAACAAAGCTGAAATCTTTCCTACTTTTACTGATGAACCAACATATTTTTCTAATTTATCAGAAAATCTTTTTTTCTCATGATTTTCTTTAGAAAAAGCTCTTATTACTCTTACACCACTTAAATTTTCTTTTGTAACTGTAGTAACATCATCTAATTCACTTTGAATCTTTTTATAATGTGGAATAGTGCAACTCATAATTAAATACAAAACAATTGCAATTAATATTGAAGTTGCTAAAAATATAATTGAAATCTTTTTATCAATTGAAAATGCCATAATTGTAGCACCAATAACTAAAAATGGTGCTCTTATTACTAGTCTTATTAACATAGCTACTGCTAATTGCATTTGGTTTATATCAGCAGTCATCCTATTAATTAATGATGAGCTACCAAATTTATCAATTTCTGCATATGAAAGACTATTTATATGACTAAAAACAACATTTCTTAATACTGTTCCATATCCTTGACTTGCTCTAGATGCCAAAAATTGACAACACAGTGTTGAACATAGTCCAACCACTGCTAATATCACTAAAACTAAACCCATTTTTAAAATATAATTTTTATCATTATTGACAATACCAACATCTATAATAGAAGCCATAACTAGCGGTACAATCAATTCAAATATCGCCTCAATTATTTTAAACATCGGTCCAAAAATAACTTGTTTTTTATAATCTTTAAGATAACGGAATAATCTAATCATTATCCTTCCTCCTATAACTTTCTATATATAATAAGACTAAGTATTATATCACATTTTTGTCATTTTTGCAACTGCACTTTGGGTTACAAAAAAGTGAGGCGTATTTTACATCTAAATGCAT
>MSHB01000003.1 GCA_001940985.1 Mollicutes bacterium Phil14 | reverse complement strand
TTACTTTTATTTCTGTTGGATCATCTGGTTTTGGATCTGGATCCGGTTTGTCACCACAACCAACAAAAATAACTGCTAAAAATAAAATCATCATAAATGATATCCATTTTTTCATTATTATTTTCCTCCTCTTTAAGAAATAATGGCTTTGTGTAATAAAACCCATAAAAGATATTACTGCTTTTTCTATTGAATTAAAGCACACTTTTATGAGAAAACCTTTTCAGTTTTTCCTTTTATATTTTAACATATTAATTGTTAAAAATCAATATTTTTAATAATAATTCTCAAAAATTGCTTTAGTATTTTTTAACAAAATAAGCATTTTTTTCCTAGTTTATTTGTATTTATCAACAATATTTGTTATAATCTAAGTGGTGAGATAATGTTAAATAATGAAAATTTTCTTATACAAAAAAACAGAATTTCAAATGAATATTTCAATTTAAATAAAAGCTATAATGGCATTGGTACATTAAGTGAAAAGATTCTTCATCGTATAATTAAATTCTTTATTGATGATAATCCACTTAATCATGAAATAAAAATTGGACAATACTTTGTTGATATAATGTCTAACAATACAATATATGAAATTCAAACCAGATCTTTCAATAAACTTAGACCAAAACTTGATTTTCTTCTTTCAAAAACTGATTACTCAGTAAAAATAGTTTTTCCCATTCCTTATGAGAAAAATATTTGTTGGATAAATAAAGATACTAAAGAACTAATTTCTAAAAGAAAAAGTCCAAAAACTGGAACAATTTATGATTCAATCCTTGAACTTTATAAAATTAAGTCATATTTGAAAAATGAAAATTTGAAATTTATTTTTCTATTTATTAATTTAGATGAGTATCGAAATCTTGATGGTTGGGATAAAACTAAAAAGAAAGGTTCTAATAGATATGAAAGAATCCCTAATGAATTTATCTCATCTATTGAAATAAACAAAAAAGAAGATTTCAAGATATTAATTCCTAATAATATTACAGATACCTTTACTAATAAGGATTTTCAAAAAGAAGCAAAAACTAATCTAAGAATTGCTTCTACTTGCACTAATATCTTACTTTCACTTGGTTTAATAAAACAAGTAGGTAAATGTGGCAGAATGAATTTATATAAAATAGAATTATAACGAATTTAATTAATAGGTAAGTAATTTATATAACTTGCCTATTTATTTTTTTATTAAAATAACGATATGTTTTTATAATCAAAACTAAAGAAATGATAGCAGTTAAAGCATCAGATACTGGCATTGAATATAAAACTCCATCAAGAGCTAAAAACTTAGGCAAAATCAATGCAAAGGCAACATCAAACACAATTTCACGCACCATTGAAAGTAGTGTAGATTCTATCGCTTTTCCCATAGCTTGCATAAAAATAAAGGTTGCTTTATTAATACAGGCAAAAATTATCATGCAAAGATATATACGGAAGGCTTTTATTGCAAAGTCTGTATAATAAACACTTTCATTAGAAGCACCAAATATTTGCATTAAAGCCGATGGGAAAATCTCTACTATTAAAAGTGATACAGCTCCAACTATAGCCTCATATATCAATAACTTTGTAAACAGTTCTTTTACTCTGCTATATTCTTTAGCTCCCATATTATACCCAACAATAGGTATACATCCGGCGGCCATACCAATTACTATAGATATAATAATTTGAAAAAATTTCATAACTATACCAACAACCGCCATAGGAATTTGTGAATATTGCTCTAAAGAAAAGATTTCATCTTTAGCACCATATTTTTGAATCATATTATTAATTGCCATCATTGCAGCTACTAAAGATATTTGAGCAAGAAAACTGCAAAGACCAAGAGAAATAGTTTTACCAATTATTTTAAAGTTAAGTTTAAAATCTATGCGCTTTATTTTAATAATTTTGGCATGAAATAGATACCAAATAGATAAAACAAAAGTTGCTATTTGACCTATTACTGTAGCAATAGCAGCCCCCATCATTCCCCATTTAAAAGCAAATATAAAAATTGGATCAAGGATAATATTAATAACGGCACCAATTAATGTTAAAACCATGGCAAAACGTGGGTTTCCATCAGCACGAATAATAGGATTCAAAGCTTGGCCAAGCATATAAAAGGGTATACCTAAAGTTATATAAAAGAAATATTCTTTTGAAAATTCAAAAGTTTCTTTATTAACTTTACCACCGAATGCTGTTAAAATTGGATCTTTAAAAACTAAATAAACAACTGTCAATAAAATACTACTAATAACACAAAGTAAAATAGAATTACCAACACTTTGATTTGCATTGTCGCTTTTACTTTCTCCAAGGGAAATACTAACAAAAGCACAACATCCATCACCTATCATTACTGCTATACCTAAAGCAATAACTGTAAGAGGAAAAACAACTGTATTTGCCGCATTTCCATAAGAACCAAGATAGTTTGCATTAGCAATAAAAATTTGATCCACAATATTATAAAGCGCCCCCACAAGTAAAGAAATAATACAAGGAATAGCATATTTCCCCATAAGTTTTCCTACTTTTTCTGTAGATAGATTTAACTGACGATTTTCCATTTTTTAACCTCCTAAATAAAAAATAATGCGTAAATCCAAACTGGACTTACGCATTATTGCTACTCGCTATGTTAATTATATCACTCGAAAATTTTTTTCAAATATTTTTTATTTTCACAATATAAAAGGAGACTTTTTTAGTCTCCTATTTTTTTAATTATTATCCATAGATTGAAACCATATTACTATAGATATTATTATATATTGCATTAATACCACTAGTAAAGTCTTCGCCCTTAACTACAGCATTTCTTAAAGCTTTTGTTAATTCACTGCTATAATCAGTTTCGATTCCAGCATAGATTGGATCAAATAATGTCTTATCACCAGTATAGAAAATTACTGCTTGAACTGATTCTGGATCATCTAATTTAGAAGATGCAGCAGTTTCTTTAATCTTATCTGAATCATAAGTTGGATCTTGTTCTTGAAGTTTAATAGTATTTAAATACATATCTTGTAAAGCACGGTAAATATCTTCATACTTAACTCCTGCAGGGTGATTGAAATCTCTTGCACCAGCCATCATTAAAACTGAATCTCCACTTGCGTTAACGCGGCTTCTTTCTTTACCAACACTTGGATGATATGGATATGGAACATAACCAAATCTAGTATCTTCTCCCCACATATCTGAAGGGAAACGGTTAGAAGCTCTTACGAACCAATAACTTGCACTTTGGAAAATTGCCTTACCGTTTTGGAAACTTTCAACGCCTTCATCGTATCCAATACCATTAGTATCAAAAGTTCCTCCTAATACTAGTTGTCTTAAAATATCAACTGCATCTAAAGAATATGTGTGTAACATATTTAATTCTAATGTTCCTACATCGGCAATTTTAACACCACTTGCTTGAACCATATTTGACCAATATAATTCAGGTGCACCTGATAATACCCACATTTTGTCGTCTAAAACTGCTTGAGCAGCTAAGCACCATTGTAAGAAATCATCATAACTCCATCTACCTTCATTGAACATTTTGGCAGGTGATTCTAATTTATATTTTTCAATTAAGCCATAGTTATAGAATAAACCTTGGTCAATATAAATTTTGCTTGCTGATAAACCTGTAGAAATAGCATACAATTCGCCTTTATATGTAGCACATTGTTTAATTGCTGGTTCCATTTGGTTTTTACCATATTTTGCAAAATATGTAGTTGTTGCATGCATTGCACCAGATGAATAGAATTCTGGAATCCATGAAGGGTCAATTACATAGAAATCTGCTTTTCCTTGACCTAATTCTGCTTGAGAGTTAATCCAACTAACACGGCTTGGACCCCAACCAGCATCTTCTGGATACGCAGTAACTTTAAATGTACAACCATATTTTGATTCAGCTTCACGCCATGCTTGTTGTTTGTACATCTTATCATCGCCACGATATTCTTCGTGGAATGGATCTATTTCACTTACTGCACTAGCAGCATTCATAGTTTCAATTACATATCCTTGTAAGTTAACAATTGGAATTAATGTAGTTTGGTCTACTTTAACTTTAATTTTTAAACGTGCTTTAACATCACTCTTAACAGCAGATATTGCAGTAATATATGTAGTACCTTCAGTTAAACCTTTAACAACACCTTTTTCATCAACTGTTGCAACTTCAGGTTTTGTTGATTCCCAAATTAAACTAGGATCTGCTCCTGCTGGTAAAATGTTAGCTACAAGTCTGATTGAATAACCAATTTCTAATTCTTCATCACCAGTAAGTGTGATTGAAGTAGGTTGTATGATTGGTTTATCACTAGCTTCAACGACTTTAATCTTATATTCAGCTTTTACTAAAGGATTTAATGTTGATGTAGCTGTGATTGTTACTTCTCCTAATTCTACACCTTTTACTATTCCATTGTTTACTGTTGCTATACTTTCATCACTACTTAACCATGTTGCTTCTTTATTTGCTT
>MSHB01000002.1 GCA_001940985.1 Mollicutes bacterium Phil14 | reverse complement strand
CCATCTTCTCCAGATCCATTGTACTTGTATAAGAATGCTACATCGTTTCCTTCTGCATCTTTACTAGCTTCAACTTTTAATCCTTTAAATGATACAAATTGGTTTTGACTATTAATTAATTCATCAGTTCCTAATAATTCAGTAACATCTTTAGCTTCAGCTACATAGTTTCCATCAATAACTTCAAATGTTGCATCAGTGATTTCAACTTCACCAGACCATGCTGATTTAGTACCAGTAATTCTAACTTTTACACCTTTAACAAATTTTGCATATTCTTCTTCAGTACATGCTAATCTGTAAACAAAGTATGCACCATCTTTATCTTGTAAATATAAAGTAGTATTATTATAACTTGTGCTATATAATTGTGCTGCTTGTACATATCCTTCAATGATTACTTCTGAATCTAATTCAGCATTAACGAATTCTTGATATGTCATAACACTAGGACCTAGTTTTTCAAAAACAGCATTAACTTTTAAGTCACTAGTTACATTTGTGAATTCTTTATCCCAACCAGTAAATTTATATCCATCTTTAACTGGATCTTTTGGAGCAACAGCATCTTTTCCTTCTAATACTTTTTGTGTGTCAACTACTTCTTCATCAACAATAAATTCAACAGTATATTCTTTTTTTTCTGGATCTTTTTTGCATCCAACTATTGTTACTACAGATAGTAACGCAAATAGTAAAACTAAGAATTTTTTCATATTTTTTCTCCTTTTCTAAAATTCTTGTATTTTTTACAGTATTATTATAATAAAATAATGCAATTTAGTCAATCAATTATCATCATTTTTTATTTTCTTTCACATTCTTTAATTTTATGCATATTGCATATGAGCCAATTATTACCCAAATCAAAACAATTGATATCAATAAAATTTTAGACATTTTTGGTAATTCACCAAGTTTTTCTGCACCAACATCAGTATTTTTTTCAATTTGATCTAATTTCTTTAAAGATGAAACTTTAGAAAAAATTTCTTGAATTTTCTCGTCATCAACAACTTGTTTTTTATTAGTAGCTTTTACTACTTCTTCAATCATTTCTCCTGATGCATCACGTAACGAAACTGATCCATTAAATACTGGTGTTACAAAAGTATTTCGAACATTCTCTAATAACAATTTGGTTGCGGCAATTTTAACACCATAGTATTCTTGATTATTTTCACCAGCTCTTGATAAATAATCCAAATATTCTAATGAATTTTGAGCTTTTTTAGTAACTGGTGCATATCCTTCAGTTTTTGAATATGCAATTTGAACATCATTTGTTAATAAGTATTGTGTAAAAAGCCATGAAGCAAGTACTTCTTGAGAATCACTCTTATTAAATATACAAATTGATGGTCCTTGAGATATCATTTGTGGGTTATCAACATCAAACTGTGGAATCATTTTTACCACAGTTTCAAATTCAACTACTTCTTCTTTAGGAATATCCATTAGTGGAGCATTTGTCCCTATCCATGTTGCTCCAGCAGTCGAATCAATAGCAAAAATACATTGTCCCGCATTAAAGAAATTGCCAGGATAACTAGAAATCTTAAATGTTGAAAAACATTTATTTTTAGCATGAGAGGCAATTGTATTTAATAATTCTTTTGTAGTATCATTGAATATCAATACTTCCCCCTCTTTTGTTGAATAGCCAGAACCTTTTTGTTTAATCATTTGAATCATCATATTATCAGTAGATTTATATATGAAAGGTATTAATACTTGATTAGGATTTTTATTTAACATAGCTTTTTCTGAAACTTCCCAAACGAAATCCCAAGTAAGTTTATCAGGAAGTGTGTAACCTAATGATTCTACATAATCTTTATTAACATAACAAGCTTCTGTAGATCTCATAAAAGGAACAGCATAATAGAAACCATTAAAATTACATTCATCAAAAAACTTTTCAATTAATTCATCTTTAGAAACGGAATCAAATAATAACTCACTACCACCTAAACCAAATTTTTTATTATTAATTAAATCATCTAACGGAACAACAATATTATTACCAGTCAAATACGTAGCTATGTGGTCAGGATATGTAATACATATATTAGGTGTTGTACCAGTAGAAATATTGGTAATAACATCTTCATATATTTTTCCATAGTCAGAATAGTTTTTAATAGTTATAGTAATATTAGGATAAAGTTTTTGAAAATCATCAATCGCTTTTTTATAAATATTTTTTTGAACAATATTAGAATCATTTTTAGCCCAAAAAGTTATTTCATAATTTCTTGTTGTATCAAAACTTTCAGGAATAGTAAAATTTGAAGTTTTTTTACTACCATGACAACCAAAACTTAATAAAGTTGTAACGAAAATTAATAATAATATTAATAATTTTTTCTTAATCATAATATCACCCTTTAGTACCGCTTTTTGATACTCCTGTCATAATTTGATTACGGAACACCAAAAAAATTATTATTAACGGTATTGATATTGCAACAACTGCCGCCATCATCGCAGGAACATTCTCACGACCAAAACCATTTTCTCTGATTTCTTGAATTCCATTAGAAACCAAATAGTAGGCTTCATCATCAGTTATTAAATGTGGCCAAACATATGAGTTCCAACATTCTATTATTTTCAAAATTACTATTGAAACTATTGTTGGTTTACTAATTGGAACCATTACCTTTATTAGATATTTTAAATCACTTGTTCCATCGACCTTTGCAGCGTAATATAATTCATCAGGAATTTGGGCAAAGTTTTCTTTTAATAAATATATATAAAAGACAGATGTAACAGATGGTAATATCAATCCAGTAAAAGTATTTCTCAAGTCTAAATTGGTGATTGTTGTAAAATTAGTAATGACTACTAATTCATTAGGTATCATCATCAATGATAGAAATACTGTGAAAACTAGATTTTTTCCTTTAAATTCTAATCTTGCAAAAGCAAATGCAGCTAGAGTAGAAACCATCAACATAATTGATGTAGTTATAACAGCAAATAATACAGTATTTCCAAAATACTTCATCAATGGAACAGTAGTAAAGGCTTCTTTATAATTTTGAAGTGTTGGATAAAGTGTAAAAAACTTAGGAATACGCTCACCATTATATTGTGCATAACTCTTAAGAGAAGATAAAATCATCCAATAAAAAGGAAACAATACTAATATTGCCCAAAAAGCTAAGAAAAAATATATCACTACTTTGGAAACAGTATTTTTAATTTTTGTCTTTTTTTCTAATTGCAAATAGTTATTCATAAAGCCTCCTAATAATGAACATGCTTTCTACTAACAAGAAGATTAATGCATGTTATTGTAAGAACAATAATAAATAATATAATTGCGGCTGCACTAGCATATGAAGGATAACCGCCACTATTTCCATATAACATATCATAAACATAACCAACAATGGTATTCATTCCAGCAGCATTTAAATTAGTTCCAAATAGAGCGACAGCATCGCTATATTCTTTAAATGCTCCAATAAATCCTGTAATGATTAAATAAAATATCATTGGTGAAATCATTGGTAGTGTAATTTTGAAAAATGTTCTTGATTTAGATGTGCCATCTACCTTTGCAGCATTGTAATAATCTTCTTTAACAGAAGCCAAAGCACTAGTCAATATTAAAATCTTAAATGGCATTACTACCCAAATTATATAAAAGCACATTACAAACATTTTTGCCCAATATGGACCATCAATGAAATCAACACTTTCTCCACCAAACCAATTTATCAAAAGATTAACCAAACCATCACTATAAGCTGTCTTTTTAAATAGAATCATAAAAACTAGTCCAACTGCTAATGTGTTAGTAACATACGGTAAAAAATAAATTGTTTGAAATAATTTTCTTAACGGCTTTATTGAACTTAATCCTAAAGATATTAATAAAGCTACTCCTGTAGAAATTGGCACCGTTATTATAACCATAATAAATGTGTTTTTTATAGCCTGCAAAAAATATGGATCATGTAAAATATAAGAATAATTATAAAATCCTATTCCAAAAAACTTTTGCGACACAAAATTATATCCTTCTTCAAACGAATATACAAGTACATCAATTAAAGGATAAATCATAAAAACAACTAAAAAAATAAACGCTGGAAGTAAATATAACCATGCTTTTAGATTATTTTCTTTTCCCATATTTGTTCCTTTCTTTACTTTTTATCACCATATTTAATAATATTAACTAAATCTTTAATTTTATTTATATTCATATATAAAGTATCTTCACATATATTCTTTTTTGCAAGTTCAGCAAGTATTAAAGGTTTTGATTCTTTAGATATAACAATTGTATCTATAAAATCATTAATATTAATATTTTCATTTATTAAAATTTTTTCAAATGAACAATCATCTTTTCCCCATAACAAAAACAATCCTTTTTGCATATACAATCTATCAAATTGTTGAGTTGCATCAATAAATATTGGCATATCTATTCCTTTATCACCTAAAAATGTAGATTCTTTATCAATATATTTTTGCAACCATTCATACAAAAATTTATTATTTCTAATTACTTGACTAGATAATTTATTCAAATCTTTCAAAATTCTTTCATACTTACTTTTATTAAAAATAAACACTTTGCCATCACAATCGTTATATTTTCCTTTAGCATCATGGCAAGCAAAGAATAATGCCACATCATATGAATAAGAAAAATCTAACATTCTTGTTGGGAGAGCAAAATGTTGAGCTATTTCTATACAAGTAAGTTCATCAAAGCCAAATGATTTCTTCATTTCATCAACAAATCTAAACATTTGACCATCTGCTTCTTTTATATGTTCTCCTCTTAATCCTGATGGAATTAAAATAAAATCACTGTTTGCTTGTCCACGAAAAACAAAAATGTCTCCTCTACCTTTTAATTCTTCAATATATTCATCATAAGAAAATATCTTTTTTTCTTCATTCATTATTCATTTACCCATTTATATAAAAATATTTGTGTTCTTACACTCATTAGGGCTCCACTAGCAAGTAGTTCTTTTATTTCTGCCTTTGTATACCATTTAGCACTAATTTCTTCATCTACAAATATGCTTTCCTTTACTTCACCTTTAGCACGACCAATAATAATAATCATAACTTCATCTGAAGTAGGGGCAGAAGCATATGATGGAGGTAAAACAGCATCAACAGAAACAAGTTCCACTCCTGTCTCTTCAAGCATTTCACGCTTTGCAGCTACCTCTGGTGTTTCTGATTCATCTATTAATCCTGTAGTAAAATTGTATACCCATTGATTACAAGCAAGTCTAAATTCACGTTGTAACAAAATTTTTTCATTATCTAAAGATAAAGGAATAACTCCAACTCCTACAGCCTCAGTATTTCCAAAACTATCAATTGTCAAATCTTTCTTTCTGCTAATAAATTCATATGATTTAACTTTATTATCTTTATTTAAATAATCAGCCACATAATAAGTTAAAAACTTTCCTTCATGTGCTTTTCGTAAATCAATTAATTTCATATTTATGACCTCTTTTCCATACTTTTCTATTTATACTTTAAATTATAACACAAAATAATCTGTTTTTAAATCATTTTGATTATAAAAAATTATATACACTATAAATATTAAAAGGGGACATTAACCCCTGTGATTTATAACTTTTAATCATTTTTTACAAATTTAATTCTAATAATACTTTTAAGCAATAAAGCATATGGTATCACTAATATTACCATAGACAAAAATCTAATAGGAACATTTGCAATAACATTAGCAAAGGCATAGTATTCATCTGCAAATATTATTCCTTCTAATATCATAGCCAAAGTATTAACAATAGTAGCAGATAACGATGTAATAAGCACAACACAAACTAAAGCAATAAAATTATTGCTTTTTTTAAAAACTAAATACATAATTGCGCTAAGTGTTCCCCAAACAACTGGAGCTAGTGCCCAAAAGATGCTAGTAACACTAATGCCATACGGACTAGTTAATTGAATTATTGCACCAGTAACTATTCCTGTCAATAATCCTAGCTTAACTCCGAACATTATCCCAACAATCATTAATGGTAATCCATAAAATGTTAATTTTATTCCCATACCTAAGTCCAAACTAACAAATTTTTCTAAAATAATGGAAACTGCTGCCATTATAGAACAAATTGTTATGTTTAAAATTTCGTTTTTTTTCATAAAAAAAGACCTCCTTTAAGAGATCCGCGTTAATAGTAACAGCGGATGCGCTAACAAACCGCGGGATTACCTTCGTCCTCACTATACTTCCCGTAATGAGGCACTTAACGCTTGTTAACTACTCTGTTACTAAAATTATATTATTTTTTATATAAACAGTCAATACAAATTTAATTTTTATCACCAAAGATAGCTTTTAAGGCGTTTTTTTCAAGTCTCGAAACTTGTGCTTGACTTATACCAATTTCATTTGCTATCTCCATTTGTGTTTTTCCAGTATAATACCTTTCATTTATTATATGTTTTTCTCTTTCGTTCAATTTTTTAAATCCTTCTTTTATTGTCAGTTCTAATATTTTTCTATCTTCACTTGTTTGATCATCTTTTATTTGATCAATCAAATAAATTTCATCTCCACCATTATTAAAAATTGGAGTATAGATTGATACTGGTTCTTGAATAGCTTCTAAAGCTACTATTACATCTATTTCTTCTACTTCTAAATGCTTGGCTATTTCTTCGATAGTAGGCTCTTTTTGATTTTCTTTCAAATATTGTTCTTTAAAATGTAAAGATTTATAAGCAATATCTTTTAGTGATCGTGAAACCCTGATTGAAGAATTATCTCTCAAATATCTTCTTATTTCACCAATTATCATTGGTACTGCATATGTTGAAAACTTTACACCATGACTCATATCAAAATTATCAATTGCCTTTAATAACCCCAAACAGCCAACTTGAAATAGATCGTCTAAATTCTCTCCTCTATTAGAGAATTTTTTTATAACACTTAATATAAGTTTTAAATTACCATATACTAATTCATCCCTACTAGAATCATCTCCACTCTGACTTTTTTGTATTAATTCCATCATTTTTTCATTTGATAAAGTTTTTAATTCTGAAGTATTTATCCCTGTTATTTCTACACGATTACGCATTTTATATCTACCTCCTACTTATATAATGGTAGATATAAAGCAATATTATTCACTTTCTAATTTATTTTTTTATGAAACTTTAACTTTTGTCTCAATTTCTCGTCGCATTTTGTCAATAATCTTTTTTTCTAGTCGAGAAATATAAGATTGTGAAATTCCTAACATATCGGCAACTTCTTTTTGTGTCATAGCCTCTTGACCATATAATCCAAATCTGAGAACAATAATTTCTTGCTCTCTTGCATTTAATTTTTCTAAGGCTTTATATAAGTTTTCATTATCTTCTTTTTTAGTCATTGTAACTAAACTTTCGTCATCATTAGAACTTAAAATATCGGCTAAAATCATTTCATTTCCTTCACTATCTATTGTTAAAACTTCATCCAATGAAACTTCTTGCCTAATACGATGAGTTTTTCGCAAATACATCAATATCTCATTCTCTATACATCTAGATGCATATGTAGCTAATTTTATATTCTTTTCCAACTTGAAAGTCTGTACCCCCTTGATTAGTCCCATAGAACCAATACTAACTAAATCTTCTATATTTATCTTTGTTGACTCAAATTTCTTTGCAATATATACCACTAATCGCAAATTATGAACTATCAAAGTATTTCTAGCTTCAATATCACCATTTTGAGTTTTTATCAATAATTCTCGCTCTTTTTCTTCATCAAGTGGTGGTGGTAAAATATTATTACTATTGATATAATTACACTTTTTTAACCTAAACAATCTAAAAATAAATCTAAATATTTTTTTTATCATAAACTATCTCCTCCTCTATATCAATAACATGCTATTCAATAGGCAATCATCTTCAATTCTAGTAAATACTATCATTGCCTTTTTTTCTATTTTCTTTCTATTGAGAACTATCTGAAAGTCATCAATATAATATGCTTTGCAATACGCATCACCATTAACAGTCTGTACTTCTACTAGTTCATATTTATCAAAAACATCACTAAACAATTTTTCGGATACAAAAACTAGTGGAACTCCATCTGCATTAGTTGCTGCATTACCAGTATCTAAAATCGCTGACATTTTTAAATGAACATTATTTTTTGAAACAATAACATTATATTTGTTTTTAGCTATAAATATGTAATATTTTTTAAAATGTTCAAAAAATAGCAAGCCCAAAATTAAGATTATAGCAATGATTAGCATAAGCAAGTTATTTACTTTTAACGTGGCCAAAACTCCAGTCAAAGCCAAATTTTCGATGTAAAACATCGAAATCTTTATAATCGTCTTAGAAACAGTAATTTTTTTCAAAGAAAGAACCACAATTACTATTCCACCTATAATTTTATAAATATTAAATATGATCTTATTAAAAAAGCAAAACATCGCTAATACCGAACAAATTAACGAAACCAAAATCAGTCTTAAAAAACATACTTTGTCTTTAAATATCATTTCCATTGAAAAAAGAAATATAAAGTCGATTATGAAATTAAAAAATATTAATAAATCCCAATACAGTATCATTTTCCCACCTCTTTTTTTACACATTTAGTATACATTATGCTATTTTAAAAAGA
Source organism: Mollicutes bacterium Phil14 (assembly GCA_001940985.1). GTDB lineage: Bacteria > Bacillota_I > Bacilli_A > ML615J-28 > CAG-698 > Tener-01. The sequence goes on along the minus strand of MSHB01000002.1, from coordinate 86,293 downwards.
TGTCAAAAAAAGGGATAGATAAATATTTTTCCAAACAAAAAAACTGGGTTACCCCAGTTTATATTCTTTATTTAAAGCGATTACTTAACCAAGAAGGAATTGTTGGATTTGACTTATCTCTTTCCACACGATTTTCTTCTTTTGAAGTTGAGCCACGACCTACTGATATATCTTCAAGACGATTGTCAGGTTCAACAGCAATTTTAACAGTTGGTTTTGCATCATATGTAGATTTAGTAGGAGCATTTTCAGAATTTGGAGAATCAAATCCTGTTGCGATAACAGTAACTATTAATTCACCTTGTAAATCCATATTAAAACCAGTACCACAAACCAAATCTATTTCTGATGTAGATGCATTTCTAATTTCATTCATTACATCAACAACTTCTTGCATTGCAATATCAACATCACTAGTAATAAATACGATAGCATCAGTTGCGCCATTTATATCAATTTCAAGTAATGGACTTCTAATAGCTTTTCTTGCAGCTTCAACAGCTCTGTTTGGACCTTGAGCAATACCAATACCCATAAGTGCAGTACCCTTGTCCTTCATTACATTACGAACATCGGCAAAGTCTACATTAATTAAACCAGGGACTGTAACAATTTCAGCTATTCCTTGTACACCACGTCTTAAAACATTATCAACTTCTCTAAATGCTTCTAGCATTGGTGTATCAGGTTGAACCATATTTAATAATTTATCATTAGGAACTACTATCAAAGTATCAACTAAAGGCTTTAACATTTCTAAACCTTTTTTTGCTTGTTCTTGACGTTTGCGACCCTCAAATGAGAATGGCTTTGTAACGATACCCACAGTTAAGCATCCCAATTCTTTTGCAATTCTTGCAACTACAGGAGAAGCACCAGTACCAGTTCCGCCACCCATACCAGCAGTAATAAATACCATATCACTACCACGTATAATGTCTTTAATTTCTTCTTCACTTTCTTCAGCAGCTCTAAAACCAACATCTGGATCAGCACCAGCACCTAAACCTTTGGTTAATTGTTTACCAATTTGTAAACGTGTATCAGCTTTTGCAAGACGCAAAACTTGTGCATCTGTATTTATAACTATAAATTCAACACCCTTTACATCGTTTTCTATCATTCTGTTTACGGCGTTACCACCGCCACCACCTACTCCGATTACTTTTATTATTGGTTTTTCATTAAAAGCTTCTTGATTGTACATAAATTCCTCCTTGAATGTGAGTATAAATCTAACCCTTATTATATCATAATATTACAATAAAACAAGCATTTTATTTCAACTTTTTTTCTATACATATTTTATCACATTTTTTTCAAAAAGAAAAGACTTTAATCAAAATTGATTAAAATCCATTCATTTTCAAGCTCTATATTTTTCTTAATTTTAGCATCTCTTTGTATACTTTTTAAAATTTCATATAAATCTGACGCTTTTGCATCACCTGTATTAATAATGAAATTACAGTGTTTTTCACTAACCTTCGCACCACCAATCTTTTTCCCACAATATCCTAATTCTTTTATTACTTCCCATGCCCTTACTTCTTTTGGATTTTTAAATGCACATCCTGCACTTAAAGCATTTAGAGGCTGTTTATTTTTCCTGAATTCCAATAATTTCAAATAGTTTTTTTTAGTCAACTCACTATCCCCTTTAGGAAAATGTAATTTCACTAATAAAACAATATCTGAATTTTCTTTTATTGAACTTGTTCGATAACTAAATTTCAATTGATTAGCTTCATATTTTTTTATAGTGTTATCCTTTGTAATAACAACTACCTCACTAACAAAGTCACCAATACTTTTTGAAAGATAACTAGCATTCATTGCTACTGTTCCACCAATTGTTCCTGGTACTCCACCAAAATACTCTATTTCCCTATACCCTAACCCTATCATTACATTAGCAATATATGGCATCTTACACTGAGGAAAGAAATAAAATTCTTCACCTAATCTATAATATTTAACTTGTAATTCTTTAAAAGAAACCACAATTCCCTCAAAATCATTGTCACTAGCAAGAATATTACTCCCATTTCCAATTACTACTAATGGCATACTATGTCCATTTTTCCAATAAAAATCATAGAACTCAATGAAATTTTCAATAGTAAATGGCATAAATAATAAGCGAATTTTTCCTCCTACTTTTACTGTTGTAAGCTCTTTAAACGATTTATCAAAACTAAAAAAACCCAATTTTTTTTCTTTTATATACTGTGATAACTTAAAGACAAAATCAGCCATTTTCATCACCACATAACGATTCAATAACTTTATAAAACTTATCAGCAGAATCAAAAATAACATTCTTACTTATATTATTTTCAATTTGTTTTCTAAGCTTATTATCAATTAATAATTCATTAATAACTTTAAACAATTTGCTATCTATTTCTTCTTCTAAAACAAGTTCACAGCATTTTTTATCATAATAATATTTAGCATTTTTATATTGATGATTACCTGAAACATTAGGTGAAGGAATAAAAATAGCAACTTTTTTCAAACCGAAAATTTCTGACATGGTTGTTGCACCACTTCTACTTACGACTAATTTGGCATCAATCATATAATCATATATATTATTAACAAAAGGTATAACTGAATATGGATAACTTACATTAGCAATTTTTTCTTCATTTTCATAATAATATTTTTTGCCAGTTATCAATATTATTTCAATTTTTTGTTCTTTGAATTTGTTAAAATTATCTAAAAAATAATTATTAATTTTACTTGCTCCCAAAGAGCCACCTATAACTAAAACAACATTTCTAGAACTTTTTTTCTTTTCAGCGTAAAAGTAATATTTTTTATAGTATTCACTACACCTTGGATTTCCTATTAATATTTTATTGTCTCCCTCTTTTAAGTCTGTATTATATGACAATAAAACTTTTTTAACTTTGTTCTTTAACACTCTGTTTACCAATCCATATACATAATTTTGTTCATGAATAATTGTTTTAAGCTTTAATTTTATGGCGGCTTTTAGCACTGGCCCACTTACATATCCTCCCATGCCAACAACAACATCTGGTTTAATTTCTTTTAATAATTTTATGCAATACCTTTTAGCACAAAAATATTTTTTGATTGCTGAAAAATTATGTAATGATATTTTCCTTTTAAATCCAATAACATCTATAAAATAACATTCATCAATTTGTTTATTATTTTTTATAGCATTAATTTCATTTTCTCTTTTTCCAGCCACAAAATAAACAATACCACCATTTTGTTTTATTATATCAATAACCGAAAATGAAGGATATATATGTCCTAATGTTCCCCCACCAACAAATAAAATTTTCATTTAATCACCTACCTAAAATCATAATTTTGATATTGACTAATGCTTAATAATATAGCTAAACTTGCCATCGTAAGAACTAAAGATGAACCACCATAACTAAAAAGTGGCAATGTTATTCCTGTTACTGGCAAAAGCCCCACAACTACCCCAACATTAATAAATACTTGAACAAATAATGATATTACTATTCCCAAACTTAAAAATTTTAAAAATAAATCATCAACAGATAAACTAATTTTTATTCCTCTATATATTATAAGGAAATACAATCCTAACACTATTATTCCACCAAACAGACCAAACTCTTCAATTATTATGGCAAATATAAAATCATTTTGAGGTTCAGGTAGAAAGAAATGTTTTTGCATGCTTTTATTAAAACCATGGCCAAACAATCCTCCTGGGGTAATAGCAAATAAAGATTGTATTCCTTGAAATCCACTTCCCAAAGGATCTTCCCAAGGATTTAGATATGCCATAATTCTTTGTAATCTATATGGTGCACTTATTATTAATACCACCATACCAATCACTAATATTCCCCCTAATATTACATAATATCTATTTAAACTACCGCTTGTATAAAGCAATATAACACATGACATTAATAATACCAGTCCTGTACCGAAATCAGGCTGAAGCATTATTATAAAAAATATCACTCCAATAAACAATATTAGCAAAATAAAAACATTCAATTTAGTTGTTTCTTTATAATTATCAGATAAATACTTAGACAATAAAATTATCATTGCTAACTTCATAAATTCCGATGGTTGAATAGAAAAGCTTCCAAATCCAATCCAACTTCTTGCTCCACCTCTAACAATTCCAATTCCCGGAATTAATACAGCAAGAAGCATTGCTAAACAAAAGAAAAATATAAAAGAAGCATATTTTTTCAATTTTAAAATATCAATTTTAAGCAATAATACTAATATTATGTATCCTATTATTAAAAATAAAAATTGTCTTTTAAAAAAATAAAAACTATCATTATACTTTTCAAATGCTATAACATTACTTGCACTATAAACAATCAGAATTCCAAAAGCTGATAGCAAAACAATTGTTAGTAACAAGACTATATCTGGACTTCTTTTCTGCATAACTTTCACCATTACATAATATTTTATTAAACTAAATTATATGTTTAAAAAATAAAAAACCCAAAAGCAATTATACTTTTGGGGTAAAATTATTCTACATATGATATTGTAAACGTAGTTTTATTAAATTCTACAGAGAATGTATATCCTAAATAAGTGTATATTAATTTGTCATTTTCCATATAACCATTATAGAATTTTATATAATAATCTTTTATTGAAGAAACAATTTCACTATTATCATAATCTTTTCCTGATAGTTCAGAATCATAATCAGAATAAGGATAAGTATAATAACTAGAATCAAGGTATGAATCTTTTTTCATTAATCCATTAACATCTAGTCTAGGTTCTATTTTATTAATAGTTGCATTTGGCAAAGCCACTATTAATATTTTTTTATTTTCATCCTTATCTTTAACAACCATAAGTGGATAATATAATATCATTCTAATGCTTTCACTATATTGCCAAGAATAATATGTTTTTATACTCTTATCTTCTTGTTCAACCTGAAACTTTAAATAATTAATAGTTAATTGTAACCCATTATCAAGAGTAATATAAGCAATTTCATTAGACATATTTCCATCAATAACTTTTAAATATACTTTTTCACTTTTTATAGTTCCATCATCCAAAGTTACCTTTTTATTCATATGTGTCTCATATTTTTTAGTTGTACCTAAAAATCTATAACTAATAATTCCATTTTTTTCATAACTTGCTAATAGTTCTTCAACTAAATCACTAACAACAAAATCATCATTATTCGTAAAAACAACTTCATTAGGACCAGTAGTTCGATAAGCTACGTTTAATTTCCCAGGAAATTTAAATGTGTATGTTGGAATGTTATTTTCATCATAACCTAAATACGGAATATAATCTTCACTAATAGTTAATTTTACTTCATTTTCGATTTCAATTGTTTCTGTAGTTAAAAATCCACATGAGCAAAGAAAGAAAAGAGCAAAAACCAAAGATATCTTAAATAATCTTTTCATATTAGAAATCCTTGTCACTATCATTCAAGCCATATTCTCTATACACTTCTTCTTTGAACTCTAAGAAACGATCTTCTTTTATGGCTTTTCTAATTCCTTCTGTCAAACGCAATAAATAATTAACATTATGAATACTTAGTAATCTATAACCCAACATTTCATTTGCTTTGAATAAATGACGCAAATATGCTTTAGTGTAATTTCTACAACAATAACAATCACATTTACTATCTAGTGGAGTAAAATCATGTTCATATTCTTTATTTTTTATAATAACTCTTCCGTAAGTTGTCATAGCTGTTCCATGACGAGCTATTCTTGTAGGAAGAACGCAGTCAAACATATCTACTCCTCTTTCAACAGCATCCAAAATCGCTCCAGGAGAACCAACCCCCATCAAATACCTTGGTTTATCTTTTGGTAAAAATGGTGTTGTAAAAGCTAATACTTTATTTTGAATTTCTTTAGGTTCACCAACACTTAATCCACCAATTGAATACCCATCAAAATCCATAGCTACAAGTTCTTTAGCACATTTTTCTCTTAAATCCAAATATTCGCCACCTTGAACAATTCCAAACAATCCTTGAGTAGTTTTATTTTGATGACTATCTAGACATCTTTTAGCCCATCTTATTGTTCTTTCAACAGAGTTTTTCATATAATCATAAGTTGCAGGATATGGAGGACATTCATCAAAAGCCATCATTATATCTGAACCTAAGTCATTTTGAATTTTCATTGAAATTTCAGGAGATAAAAATAGGGAACTACCATTCTTATGATGTTTGAAAGTTACACCTTCCTCTTTAATATCACGCAATTTTGCTAATGAAAATACCTGGAAACCACCTGAATCAGTTAAAATCGATCTATCCCAATTCATAAATTTATGTAATCCACCAGCTTCTTTAATCAACTCGCTTCCTGGTTGACACCACAAATGGTATGTATTTCCTAATATTATTTGTGAACCCATCGCCTCAAGTTCCTCTTTTGTTAATGTCTTAACTGTTGCTTGAGTTCCAACAGCCATAAAAACAGGAGTTTCAAAAGTTCCATGAGGAGTTGTTAATTTCCCAAGACGAGCCATACTTTTTTTATCTTCTTTTATTAATTCATATTTTATTACCATAAATTTACCTATTTTATAAACATAGCATCACCAAATGAAAAGAAACGATATTCCTTTTCAACTGCTAAATTATACGCCTTTCTCATTAAATCTATTGATGAAAATGCACTTACAAGCATTAGCAATGTAGATTTTGGCAAATGGAAATTAGTAATTAAACCATCAATTGCCTTGAACTCGTATCCTGGGTATATAAAAATATTTGTATCTTCGCTACACGCTACAAATTTTCCATATTTATTGTATACAGATTCTAAAGTTCTTGTTGTTGTGGTACCAACACTAATGATTTTTTTACCACTTGCTTTAGCATCGTTTAAAGCTTTTGCTACATCTTCTTTTATATAATAATGTTCGCTATGCATTTTGTGTTCTTCAACATTTTCTACATTTACTGGTCTAAAAGTGCCTAAACCAATATGTAAAGTTATATGATAAATTGCAATACCTTTTTCTTCTATTTTTTTTAAAATTTCTGGTGTGAAATGTAAACCAGCAGTTGGTGCAGCAGCACTTCCTAGGTTTGAAGCATAAACTGTTTGATATCTATCATTATCTTTTAATTTTTCATGAATATATGGTGGAAGAGGCATTTCTCCTAATTTTTCTAATTTCTCTAAGAAAATACCTTCATAAATAAACTTAATATGACAAATACCTTCATCAAATTTATTTATCACTTCGCCTGTAATAACACCAGAAAAATCTATAACTGTTCCAATCTTTATTCTTCTTGCTGGCTTTACTAAACATTCCCAATAACCATCTTTTTCTTTAAGCAAAAGGACTTCAATTTTAGCATGTGTATCAGTTTTTTCACCATATATTCTAGATGGTAAAACCTTCGTATCATTAATAACCAAAACTGAATTTTTGTCTAGTAAATCAACAATATCATAAAAATGATAATCACTTATAGTGTTTGTTTCTCTATCTACTAACATTAACCTTGAATTACTTCTATTTTCTAGTGGAACTTGTGCAATTAAGCGTTCCGGTAAGTTATAATCAAAATCTTCTACTCTCATTTTTTATCAATTCCTAAATGCTGATATGTTTTTTCTGTTACCATTCTTCCTCTTGGAGTTCTAATAATAAATCCTCTTTGAAGAAGATAAGGTTCGTATACATCTTCTAAAGTTATTGGATCTTCAGATATAGATGCAGACAAAGCATTCAATCCAACTGGACCACCATTAAATCTTTCAATAATAGCTTTCAAATACTTATAATCGGTTTGATTTAAACCTTCAGTATCTATATTAAGTTTTTGAAGTGAAAGTTTAGTAACGTCCAAATGAATTTCTGCGCTTTTCTCATCCATAAACTGAGCAAAATCTCTAACTCTTCTGAACAATCTATTGGCTACACGTGGAGTCCCACGGGATCTTCTAGCTATTTCTAGTGAACTCTCATCATCTATAGCATAATTAAAAACATTTGAAGTTCTTTTAACGATTTGTTGCAAATCTTCATCGTTGTAATAATCTAATTGTTGAACTATTCCAAATCTATCACGTAGTGGAGCAGAAATATCTCCACATCTAGTAGTAGCTCCTATTAAAGTAAATGGGGGAAGATCAATTTTTATAGTACTTGCGGTAGTATCTTTACCAACAATTATATCTATAGAATAATCTTCCATAGCTGAATATAAAACTTCTTCTATAACCTTTGGTAAGCGATGGATTTCATCGATGAATAGCACATCACCAGCATCCAAGCTTGATAAAATTGCAGCTAAATCACCAACTCTATCTAAACTAGGAGCAGTAACACTATGCCAATTTGCTCCCATTTCATTAGCAATTATGTTTGCTAATGTAGTTTTACCAAGACCTGGAGGACCATATAACAAAACATGATCTAAAGTCTCTTCCCTTTTAAGAGCTGTTTTTATATAAATATTCAACATTTCTTTAATATCGTTTTGGCCAATATAGTCTTTTAGTCGTTTTGGTCTTAAACTTTTATCATATTCAATTAATGTAAAATCTTCATTTTTTTCCATATAAGCCCTCTTTCTAGAATTTACTTTTAATTACATTTATGTTATAATAATATCAATGGTGGTGATTAACTTGTTTAACTATATAAAAGGAAAAATTACAATAATTCAAGGTGACTATTTGGTAATTGAAAATAACAATATCGGTTACCAAATAAAAGTACCAAACCCATTTAGTTTCCCGCTAAACGAAGAAACAATCATATACACGTATCTTCATGTTAGGGAAGATTTATTAGAAATATATGGTTTCAAAACCAGCAAAGAAAAAGCATTATTTCTTCAACTAATATCCGTTAAAGGACTAGGTCCCAAAGGGGCTTTGGCAATTTTAGCTAGTGGAAAGATATCTGAAGTTATTGATGCTATCAACCAAGGTGATAACAAGTTTCTTCAACGTTTTCCAGGAATCGGTGCAAAAGCTAGTCAACAAATCATTCTTGATTTACATGGAAAAATTGATTTTTCTCAAACTTCAGCATCTAAAGAAAATCCAAAGATTACTAACATAAAAGAAGCGTTAAAATCAATGGGTTATAATAATAATGAATTAAAGAACATTATTCCAATTCTAGAACAAAACATCGACCAAAGTGAATCAGTCTTAATAAAATTAGCTTTAAAACATCTTATTTAAGTGCTCAATCTTGAGCACTTTTTATAATATGTTTTTATAATACTTCAACTTTTCATCTGTCTCTTTATGATTTTTAATGTAAGTTTGACTAATATTTTTCATTTCCATTTGAAATCTTTGATTACGACTATCAAATGTTTTTTTGATTTCCTTGTTTGCTATTTCAACCTTAGAATTGAAATTGCCTTCTATTTTTTGCTTTTTATTTTTTTCTTCTGCGCTGAAAGTATATTTCTCTTTATCGCGTTTTTTTACATATAAATCACAATAAATTTCTATATCATTTTTTAGTGCTTTAATATTTTCATTAATAGCACATAATTTTTCATCGTATTCATCTGAATCACTACAAAATTCTTTTCTATCAATTAATATATTATCAAAATCAAAATCTTTTTTATTTAAATTTTGATCATTTAAATCTTTGTTTAAATTATTAGTAATTTCAATAATTATATCTAATACTTCATTTACAAATTTCATCAGACATTTTTTTTCTTCGCTTAGATACTGGTCAAGATATAAATTATTCAAACCATTATCGATTGTTTCTGCATAATCATCCAATGTCGTTTTTTTATTTTTAAAAACCACTTCATCAATTCTATCTAAACGATTAGAAATTTGAGAATACATAGTATTACGAAGATTTTTATATTCAAGTGCATACTTTGAAAACTCTTCATTTATAACATTAATTATATTTTTTAATCCTTCCATTATTTTTATCACAGGATTAAAAAAACCAAATTTATAAAAACTTATCGCTGTTTTATTAATTTTTACATTAGATAAGAATTCAAAATCATAAGAGTCATCTAAATTATTAACTATGTCACTATTAATTCTAGTTACATATTCTAAATATTCATTAGCGTATTTCTTAAATTCTGTTATTGCTTGAATATCTTTGTTGTAATCATATTCAAATGAATTTCTATTTTCTTCTAATTGATATAATTGTATATTTTTCTTGCATTCTAAAACTTTAATATCCGATTCTTCTTTAAATCTTTCATGTTCTAATTCAATTTGTTCTTTATCAGTTAAAAATTTAACGTCTTCTTCTTTAACTGTCAAATAATACTTATTTTTAAGTTCTGCTTGTTTATCTAAACTATTAATACGGATACTTTTTATTTTATCTTTTATATTATTAATGGCATTACTTTCATCAACATCAAGCAATTCCCTTTCTAATGGCAAATATTCTTTTGTACAATTATCAAGGCATCTTTGCAAATCAATAGCTAATCTACGATTCAGTTCTGCAATAAATTGATTATGGTTCTTTGTTTTTTCATTAACAAGCGCATCTTTTTCTTTGTTTTTTATTGATAAATCTTTTTGATAATTATTAATTCTTACTAGTGCATCTTGACGTTTCCTTTTTAAATGACTATTAATCATTAATAAATCAGATTTTCTGTTTTGAAAGAAACGATAATTTTGAGTGTTTTTATCATAATCAAGAAAAAATGCATCTAAAAACATCTTTATATCACTGGTCTTTTCAGATAGCATTTGTTCAAACTCTAAAATGTTTTTTTTACACGTTTGTTCTGAATGAATAATTTTAAGTTTAAAAGATTTAATAGAAATATCGTTTTTATCTAACAAGTCCAGATATGATTTAACGGTACCATTAGCATAATCCAATACTTTTTGATTTCTTGTCATCAAAAAATCCGTTATATTTTTTTTAATTTCATTAAATTTATTTTCATAGCCACGGTAATCCATATCTTTTTAACCTCAAATTCTAAAATTTCCTCTACCTTTTCCTTTACCTTTTTTAGGTTTTGATTGATAATTAGGCATTTGTCCTCTTTGCATTTGCTGAGCTAATTTTTCTTCATCCATACCAGAAAGCATACTGATTTGTTTCTTCATATCTTCAAATCGTTTTGTTAAAGCATTAACTTCTGTATAAGGGCGACCAGAACCTTTAGCGATTCTTTCTCTTCTAGAAAAACCTTTCGCAACCAACTCAGGATTTTTTCTTTCTTCAGCAGTCATAGATCTAACTATTGCTTCAAGATTTGCAAATTGCTTATCATCTATATCAATGTTTTTCAACTGACTTCCTAATCCAGGAATTAAAGATAAAATTCCTTTTAAAGAACCCATTCTTTTTATCCACTTGATTTGTTTCATAAAATCATTGTAATCGTACTTACCCTTTTGAATCTTTTCAGCCATTTTCATGGCTTCTTCTTCTTCGACAGAATCAGTAGCTTTTTCTATTAATGAAACAACATCTCCCATTCCCAATATTCTTCCAGCCATTCTATCAGGATGAAAAACTTCTAATTGATCAAGTTTTTCACCTAGACCAATAAACTTGATTGGCACATTTGTTAAATATCTAATAGAAAGTGCTGCTCCACCACGAGTATCTCCATCCAACTTTGTTAGAATGCAACCTGTTAATGATAAAGCTTCATTAAATGATGTTATAACATTTATTGCATCTTGTCCCATCATTGCATCTATTGTAAGAAGGATTTCATCAGGATGGAAGTTATCTTGAATACTTTTTAATTCATTCATAAGATTATCATCAATATGAAGACGACCAGCAGTATCGATAATAACCAAATCGAATCCTTTTTCTTTAGCATAAGCTAACCCATTTTTAATAATATCATTTACTTTATGATTAGTCCCCATATCAAAAACTTCTATACCTAATTGTTTTCCAATAGTATGAAGTTGGTTAACAGCTGCTGGACGATAAATATCTGCTGCTATTAACAATGGTTTTTTATGATCTTTTTTTCTTAAATATAGTGCTAACTTACCACAATGTGTTGTCTTACCAGCACCTTGAAGACCAACTAACATAAATATAGATGGTCCATTTCCTCTATATGTTACACCAACAGCTTCTTCACCCATTAGTGATTTCAATTCATCATGAACAACTTTAACAACCATATCACCAGGAGTTAATGATTTAATTATTTTTTCTCCTAATGCTTTTTCCTTTACATCAGCAGTAAATTTTTTTACAACTTTATAATTAACATCAGCTTCTAATAATGAAAGTCTTACTTCTTTCATCATTTCATCAATATCATTTTCGTTTAACTTTCCACGTCCTGTAACTCTACGTAAGGACATTTGTATTCTTTCTGATAAACTTTCAAATGGCATAAATTTCACCTACTCTATTTTCTTTAATTTCTCAGTTAACTCATTAACTTTTTCATCATCTATTTCAAGCAATTTTTCATAAATAGCTTGTCGCAATTCATATTTTTTGTAAAGAGAAAGTTTTTTCTCATATTCTTCTAATAATGTGTAAGTTTTCTTTAATTGATCAAAAACAGCATTTCTACTTATTCCTCTTTCATTAGCAATTTCTGCTAAACTCAAATCAGAAAAATAATAATCCTTGAAATATTCTTTTTGCTTTTCAGTTAATAAACTTTCATAACAATCAAATAGTAGGATATAATGTTGTTTTTTTTCTAATATATCCATAGTTATTCCTCATCAATCATTTCTGCAAATAATCCATATATATATTTTTCAAGATCAAAATATTCTATATCGCTTACTTTTTCGCCAAGACAAACAAACTTAATTGGAATATTGTATAAATCTCTTATTGCTAATACTATTCCACCTTTAGCAGTTCCATCAAGCTTAGTTAAAACAACACCACTTACCTCTGTAGCTTCGATAAATGCCTTTGCTTGATTCAAGCCATTTTGACCTGTTGTAGCATCAATAACAAGTAGTGTATCTTGTGGAGCACCTTCAACTTCACGAGAAATAACTCTTTTTATCTTTTCTAATTCCTTCATAAGATTAACTTTAGTTTGTAATCTTCCGGCAGTATCACATAATAAAACATCATATTTTTCTTTTTTAGCTATTTGAATTGCATCATAAATAACACTAGAAGGATCACTTCCTTCAGGTTTTGTCACTACTTTACAACCAACCCTTTCACCCCAAACTTGTAATTGCTCAATAGCACCTGCTCTAAAAGTGTCTCCTGCTGCTAATAAAACTTTTTTACCCTCTTGTTTTAATTTATAAGCAACCTTGGCAATAGTAGTAGTTTTACCAACACCATTAACACCAACAAATAAAAACACACTCAAGCCATTAGGGTTAAATCTAAGATTAGAGTTTACAACCTCACCTTTTAAATATATATCAAACATTTTATCAACAATAATGGGTTGCAAATCTTTAGCTTCAATAATACCATTAACTCTAGCATCATTTTTCAATTCGTCAATAAATTTGACAACTGTATCAACACCAATATCTGCCATAACAAATATTTCTTCTAATTCATCAAAAAGTTCTTCATTAATTTCATTATGACTACCAAATAATTTTTTCAATCTAGAAAAAGCACCACTTCTAGCCTTTTCCATTCCAATACGATATTTTTCTGCTTCTTTCTTTTTTTCTTTACTTTTAAATATACTAAATAATCCCATTTTTTTATCCTTTTTTATTCAAATATTTTTTATTAACTATAATGTATATTATAACATATTTTTGCTTTAATTGAAACACTTTTAAGAATAAAAAAGCATCATTCAATTGCAACAAGCTAATAATTGTCATAGTAAAATTAAATATAATATATAATTAATCAAATGCTATTGGCTAAATTAAAAACAGTCAATAAGAGCACCTATTGTACCTTTTATTGACTGTCTTGCAAAACTATCTTTCAATAATTTATTTATTATCTTGTATATCTACCATCATTCCATATTTTTTTTGCTGAATAAGTACCGTTCCATTGTTCCCAAGTTGTAGTTCCTGGCACGACACTATATAGAGTAATAGTTTTAGAATTTGTTCCATCACTTACTGTAACAGTATAAGAAACTGTAGTTGTAATACTTGGAGCATTAGTAACTCTTCCAAAGTCATTAACAATTTCAGGATTATTTGATTTCATAGTAATCTTGATATCAGAATAATCTTTTTGTAATACATATTGAACTTCAACCATTTTCATGAAATTATCCCAATATTTTCCTGCAATTATATCTTGTGGGCAATTTTTACCAGTCCATGTATTATGTTGTTTTACTCTTGTTAAATCAAGTTTGTTTCTTATACAAATATCAGCTACCAACATAGCAGTTCTTTGCCATGTATCATACATATCACCGATCATATTAACACACATTTCTATACCGATAGAATTATTGTTACCGCCATATGAACAAATCTTTCCTGCTGCAACTTGGCTGAAGCAAACCCAAGTTTTACCAATATAATATTCGCCATTTTCAATTTTCCAAACAGGACCTAATTCAGTTAAGCTATCATTTGAAGGATTTACAATTGATTTTGTTCCATTTGAAGTAGGAGCTACAAGTTTAGTTTTTTCACCATTTATTGTGAAATAATATTTAGCACCATCTTTTACAATTCCAATTTTTGGAGTAGAATTAGTTGTTGCTTTTATTCCACTAGCATACCATTCAAAAGTAGTTCCAGTACCATCACCAGCATGATAAGCAATGTACTTTTCAGGAACAACACCATATACATTGTTATTGCCAACAACGTAATGAATAGATGTTTCATTGCTAGCCATATTAGTAGCTATATTAAGAGCAGTACCAGTAAGAGTAGCAGTATCATGTACTGTAACAAACTGTATTGTATCTGTAGGACGTCTACTTCTATGACAATTAGGATTGTTTTCAGCAATACTTTCATTTGAATGATCTATCTTCAAACTATCAAACAAAATTCTATTAACGCTACCATAAGTTGCTGCATAATATCTATCAGTTCCATCATCATATAAACAAATGTTTCCAGTTTCAACTATACCAAAATTGTTTTCAATAATCATTTTAAGAACTTCTTCTATTTTGCTTTCAGAAACAATATTTTCTACCAAAGTATTTACTAACAAACTATATTCCTTGCCATCAACAACTATTTTTATAGTTATTATGCTTACACCATTACTAATAGCTTTCATCATACCATTTTCATCTATAGTTACGACAGATGGATTACTACTAGTATATGTTATTTCACTTAATTGGCCCTTACCATAATATAGCCCTTTAATTCTGATAGTTTCATCAATTTTTAAAACACCATTATAGTCTGCACCTTTTGAATAATCTTCATAAACAACATCTACAGAAGAGATAGGATATACAGTTATTTCATATTCTTTTTTAACTTTTCCTACATAGTCTGTAATTGTAATCGTAGCTTTACCAGCGTTAATAGCAACCATCTTACCATTTTTATCTATTGAAATTATATCACTATTACTTGTTTCAAAAAACACATCTTTAAAGTGAGCATTGGCAGGACTAACTTTACTGTTTAATTGAATAGTTTCACCAGTAACCATTTCTTCTGGCATATTATCTGTGATTATATCAGTAACAGGATTTAATTCTTCCCATCTAGCCTTCAACTCTATTGAACCGTTTATTTCACCTATATGATCTATCTTTTCACCATTTTCATTATACCAACCTAAGAATTTATATCCTAACTTTGTTGGTGTTGGTAATCCTCTAAAACTTTTACTATCAAAAGTTATTGTATCAATATCAATCTCTTTATCATAGAATTTTACAGGACTAGGTTTAGAAGCACTAATACTGCTAATACTATTTTCTATACTAACTATTTGACCAGCCTTCAATTTTAAAACTTGAGAATGAGCACTACGATAACCAGAATATGAAGATGAAATAGTAATAACATATTCAGCACCATCAGGCCAACTTGAACCGCCAGATGTAAGAATGTTAACAATTTCATAATAACCAGTCACACTATTTTTTCCTATATAAATTCTATCAGAAAAAGTAGCTGTAGGATCATTATCTCTATTTGATATAAATATGTAATTTGCATATCCACTATCATTCCAATAGTGTCCACTATTACCATTTAAATTATTTAGAGTCAATTCAGATACAGGTTTTACGCCTTTATACAATTCTATTGATACACCACCATCATAATCTAAAACAACTTGTTTTGGCTCAACCATTACAGATATTTTCATTTTTTCAGTTGCATTACCATAACTTGCACTAATAAAAGTTTCACCTTCGCTAACACCTGTGACAACACCATTTTCATCAACAGTAGCGATATTTTCTTTACTACTTTTCCAAGTTATTTTTCCATTAACATTTTCAGTTTTTGCTGTAATAGTCATTGTTTTACCAATATAAACAACGTTTTTACCACTCAAAGTTATTGTTGGTTTCTTCAAAACAACAATTGTAACTGTAACAGTCTTATCAGCACCACTAACAGTAATTATAGCTTCTCCAGCACTAACACCAGTTATAATTCCACCTTTTACAGTAACAATACTAGGATCAGAGCTTTCCCAATCAAAATCACCTGTATAGCCTTCTAAACTAGCAACTAGCTTAGAAGTTTCACCAACAACTATAGTATTTGGTCCGCTTACAACGATTGTTGGAAGTTTTGTTACTAATATTTTAATAGTACTACTAACACCATCGCACTTGGCAGTAATAACAACTTCTCCAGCTTTTACACCTGTAACAACTCCATCGCTAACAGTTGCAATGCTCTCATCACTACTTGACCATGATACAGAACCAGTAGTATTTTTAGTTTCAGCTTTCAAAGTAATGCTTTCACCAACTTTAATAGCATTTTCGCCAATAATCTTAATTTCAGGCACTACTTTCTTTGAAACATTTACTGTTAGAATCGCACGGACATTAGGGAAATCTTTTAATGACACAGTTATTGTAACACTTCCATCATTAATAGCAGTAATCGTATTTCCATTAATTTCTATAATATTTTCCTTATCAACTGAATAATCAAAAATGTCATCACCAACAATGTTTGTAACTATTGGTTTAACCTCATACTTTTCTCCAACAAAAAGATCAACACTATTATCTAATAAACTAATAGTAGGATTTTTTGTTTTGTCATCACAACCAAACAAAGTGAAAAAGCAAAAAATTGCTAATATTAAAAGCAACCACTTTTTACTTTTAAATGTCGTTTCTCTTAAACTAACTGATTTCATAATTATAATTTTCCTCCAATCTTAAAAATCAACTAATATGAAAACCTTTTCTGATACATTTATTTTATCATATTTACACAACAAAAACAAGGTTTCAATAAAAAAAGTCCCAGCTATTGGGACTAATTTTTATTTAAATTTTTATAAAGAACATATAAAATATGCATAGTAGCCTTTAATCTAACTTGATTTCTTTCACCTCTAAATATTTTATGTTCTATTATTGTCTTATAAGGAAGTTTTATACAAAAATGAACTAATCCAACAGGTTTTTCCTCACTTCCACCAGTTGGTCCAGCTATTCCACTAACAGATACACAAACTTCGCTATTAGTTATATTATATAAACCATTTGCCATTTCTAAAACTGTTTCATTACTAACAACACCAAATTTAGAAATTGTATTTTTGTTAACACTTAACAACTTCTCTTTGGCTTCGTTACTATATGTAACAAAACTTTCATTTATTACGCTACTGCTACCATTAACATTAATAATAGTTGAAGCAAGCATACCACCAGTACAACTTTCAGCAAAACTAATATGATATTTTTTCTCTTTAAGTAGTGACACTACTCTCTCTTCAATCAATTCATTATTTTCAGTAATAATATATTCTTTCATAATTTTACGAAATTCATTAATTGAAGCAAGAAATCTATCTTTTTGACTTTCAAGTGCAGTAAACTGATACCTCACCTTTCCTATACTACAATACGGAGCAATATAAATATCTTTATAATCAGAAAAGAACTTTTCTAGATAATCTTCAGCATCGCTTTCGCCTATTCCCATTACAACAAATTCATGTATCAATATTTTGTGATCCATTAATTTTTCCAAATATGGTTTAACTCCATTAATAAACATTGGTTGTAATTCAAACGGAGGACCAACTAGTAATACAACTCTTTTTCCTTTACTTTCTAAAATAGCGCCTAATGCAGTACCACATTTATTAGCTAACAGATGTGCATTGCTTGGAAATAAAGCTAGTTTTATATTTGAATGAGCAAACTCTTTACCAAAATAATTAACAAGATTTTGATATGCTTCTTCTCTTAATGTAAGTTCTAATCCTAGTTTTTTACAAACTACTTCCTTGGTAAAGTCATCATGAGTTGGTCCTAATCCACCAGTAGTAATTAATAAATCAAAATCACTTTCCATAAAACTATCGATTTCAGCACTTAACATATTTTCATCATCGCCAACAACAACGCACTTATCAACATTTATACCTAGTTTTTCAAGTTCTATTGACAAAAATGAAGTATTAGTGTTTAGCACTCTTCCGCTTAGCACTTCATTTCCAACATTTAATATGATAGCTCTCATATCAATTCTCCCATTAAAATCATATTAAACATTAAATCTAAATAAGGCAATATCGCCATCTTTAAATTCGTATTCTTTTCCTTCGGAACGCATTTTACCAGCTTCTTTTGCTTTTTGTAAACTGCCATATTCAATAAAATCATCATAAGATATAATTTCCGCTCTAATAAACCCTCTTTCAAAATCACTATGAATAATACCAGCACATTCTGGCGCCTTCATACCTTTTTTAAAAGTCCAAGCTTTACATTCTTTTTCTCCAGCTGTAAAATATGTAGCTAAACCTAACAAATCATAACTTTTCTTTACCAACTGATCAAGTCCACTTTCTTTAATTCCTAATTCTTCTAAAAACATTGCTCGATCTTCTTCTGGAAGTTCAGAAATTTCATCTTCTATCTTAGCACTAATTTTTACAGTTTCAGTATTTGTCTTCTTTGCGTATTCTAAAACTTCTTTTACTAATTCACTATCATTAGAAATATCTTCTTCACCAACATTTAAAACATATATCATAGGTTTTAAAGTTAAAAAATTATAATTTTTAATTAATTCAGTTTCTTCTTTACTAAAACCTACATCTCTAAGACTTTTACCTTCAGATAATGCTTCCTTAGCTTTAAGTAAAATTTTATATTCAGTTTCTGCATCTTTATCAACTTTCAATTGTGCCTTTTTTTCAATCTTAGGTAATCTCTTTTCGATTACTTCTAAATCAGCAAAAGTAAGCTCTAAATTGATTGTTTCAATATCATCTATTGGATTAACAACGCCATTAACATGTATTACATCACCATCAGCAAAGCATCTCACAACATGACATATTGCATCTACTTCTCTAATATTAGCTAAAAATTGATTTCCTAATCCTTCACCTAAAGAAGCACCCTTTACTAGTCCTGCTATATCAGTAAAAGAAAATGATGTGTAAACAACACTTTTTGGTTTTACTATTTCTACAATCCTTTCTAATCTTTTGTCACGCACTTCAACAAATCCAACATTAGGTTCGATTGTTGCAAAAGGATAATTTGCGCTTAATGCTTTTGATTTTGTTATTGCATTAAATAATGTTGATTTACCTACATTTGGTAATCCAATAATTCCTGCAGTTAATCCCATAATTATTACACCTCTTATTCATTGTTATAATTTTAACATATTTATTCAATTTTTTCAATTTTTTTGTATGCTTTTCTTTTTTCTGCCAAACAATAATAATAAAAAGGAGTTAAAAAATGGGTGAAAATATATTTGAAAGAAATGATTATTATCTAAATAATATGTCATATATGTTTAATCATAACTATATAAAAGCAAGAAAATATATAGGAATTTGTAATAATTACAATTTAGGAAAAATTATGCTTTTTGGAAGCAAAAGCTTAGATCTTATTAATCACTATTCTATAAAGAAATTTAATGAACAAAATTTTAAAGCAGGTAGCACTATAATAATCAAAAACAAAAAGCTTATATCAGAAGTTTTTGTATACAAATTAAGTGCATTAAGATATATTATTGCTTGTGAAAACTTATCAAAAATTCACAATTTCTTTATGAAAGCTAAAAGAAAATTTCCTCTTACAACCATTTCAGATGTAACCAATAAGTATTGTATTTTTTCTTTTCATGGCAATGAAGCTAATAATTTTTTTAAAGAAATAAATTATAATCATCTTTTTAAAATCAATCATCAAAACTATTATTATTATAATTTAATAGTAAACAAAAAAGATGAATTCATCACCTTAGAACAGTTCAAAAAAAATAATTTTATTCCAATAAGTATTGAAACTAAAAACATTTTCCTATATAATAATAATGTGCTTACCCACATGGAAAAGATAAAAAAGGGATTGCAAAAATATGTTTTTAATTTTGTCTCTAACTATCAAAACTTAAACACCTTAAAGAATAAACATCTAAAGAAAGACATATACATAAGGCAGTTTGAATTACAAGAGAATTTTTTAATTTTCAAAGGCAATTATATATATAATAGTAAAGGCAAAAAATCTGGAATAATTCATTGTAGTTATCGAATACCAAACAAGCGCAATCCTTATATTATTTGTATCATGTGGAAAAATCGTGACGAAAAAATAGCAACATTAAGAAAAGGAAAGAAAGATATTTTATTAAAACAATTTCAATTTTATTAATACAAATATCAAGCAAGTTGTATGAACAAAAGTATCGTTATTTATACCGAAACATCTCTACCTAACATAAATGATTTTTTTAATTCTGATTATATGATTATACTAAAACCAAATATGAATATTAATTTAATCGATAATTACTCATTGCTTTTAAATAATGAATATTTATATTATGATTGCTTAATCACTGATGAAATAGAAACATTAAAAAAACTAAATGCAATCTTTGATAATGACTTTGTATTAACTAATAACACTTTTTTATCTTCCATTGATAATGTTTTTTGTTTCGGCAAGCTAGTTAACACTTCAAAAACTATTGAAGAACAATTAAAAATAATTGTTGATAGCATTTTAAATAATGAATAATTTTTTTAAATCAAAAGCCAGAAAATGGCTTTTTTTATTTGTATTTTTTATTTATTAATTGAAAAAATATTAATGGTGATTATATGAAATATATTTTAAAATTAACAAAATATTCATTAATTATATTTTTTATATTAACATTGATTTTTTTTGTTTCTTTCTTCATTTATTCAAAGAGACTAAATTATAGTATACCAAAAAATATGAATATTGAATTTTACGATGTCAATGGAGATTTATTTTTGACAATAAACAATGATAGTAAAAATAGTTACGTTAAAATTGAAGATATAAATCAAAATTTAATAAATGCCTTTATTAGCATTGAAGATAAAACATTTTATAAACATAAAGGAATAAATCCTTTTAGAATTATCAGTGCATTAATATCTAATATTAAAAATAAGAAAATAGTTCAAGGCGCTTCTACTATTACTCAACAATATGCAAGAAATTTATATCTCAATAATAATAAAAATATAAAAAGAAAAATTGATGAAATAATGATTGCTATCAATCTTGAGACAAAGTATTCAAAAAAGGAAATATTAGAAGGTTATTTAAATACTATCTATTTTGATCATGGAATTTATGGAATTGAAGATGCAAGTAGATTCTACTTCAACAAAAGTGCTAAAGATCTTAATCTATTAGAATCAGTTACCCTAGCAAGTATTCCTAAGGGTCCTGTTTATTACTCACCTATTAAAAACCCCGAAAACAATGAAAAACGAAGATCTTTAATATTAGATGAAATGGTAAATGATAATTATATTAACAAGGAAACTGCTGAAAAAACAAAAAAAATGGAACTAAAATTACATGGAAGTATTAATTCCACAAACAGTAATAATGCTCCTTATTTTCAAGATATCGTAATTCAAGAACTAAAAAATCTTAATATTCCTTATAATTATTTAAAAGATGGAATAAAAGTATATACAACTTTAGATTTAAGATTAAATAAAATACTTCAAAATTCAATAGAAAAATACTATCCTAAAAATAGCAATCTTGAAATAGCTATATTTGCAATGGATCCAAAAACAGGGAATGTTTTAGACGTAATTGGAGGAATAAATTATGAAGCTTCTAAATACAATAGAGCAACAAAATCTTTGCGACAACCAGGATCAGCAATTAAACCATTTTTGTATTATACAGCTTTAGAACATGGATTTACACCAGCCACAACTTTCAGAAGTGAAAAAACAGATTTTTATATAGATGGCGAAATTTATTCACCTACTAATTATAACGATATTTATCCTAATCAAGAAGTGACTTTAGCTTATGCTTTAGCTACTAGTGATAATATATTTGCTATAAAAACTCATTTATTTTTAGGAACTGATAAACTTGTTAAAACTCTAAAAGATTTTGGATTTACTAATGAAATAAAAAACAATACTTCTTTGGCACTTGGAACTAGTGAAGTTTCATTAAAAGAATTAGTTGCTGGATATTCTAAAATTGCTTCTATGGGAAAAGATATCTCACCTAACTATATTAAAAATATCACTAGTAGCTCAGGAAAGACAATTTATAAAAATACTAATGAAGCAGATGATAAATTTGATTCTTCTACTTGCTATATTTTGTCAGAAACTATGACTAATGTATTCGATAATAATTTAGCAATAAATATTAATACAACTGGAGCAACCATAGCCGCAAAACTTACAAAAAAATATGCTGCGAAAAGTGGTTCAACAAATACAGATAATTGGATGATAGGTTTTAATAAAAATATTGTGTTAGGTATTTGGACTGGATATGATAATAATGAAATTGTAAAAAACTCCTTAACAAAATATATTAAAAATATTTGGGCTGATGCAATGGAATCATATAACATTTCTAGTAATGAACAATCTTGGTATACTCAACCAAAAAATGTTATTGGTATTGAATTAAACCCTACAAATGGTATGATTGCTAAAGGTAATGAATATAAAAAAAGATTGTATTTTAAAAATAACAATCTTCCATTTTATCTTTATAAATAAATTATAATTTTATTAAAACTTCAATCTCTACACCACTTCTATTGATTAACAAAACTAAAGAATCTGCATCGATAACTTTTCCTAATTCAGCTCTAAATTCTTTACTACCAAAAATTTTAACTTGATTAACCTCTAAAATGATATCTCCAAATTGAAGACGACCAAAAGCTTTACCATTTACGTCAACTTCATTTACATATAACCCATATTCTACACCATCTGGTAAAGTTACATCCGGTATTGTTCCTTCTGAATAATCTTCTTTATTTAAAATTGTAGATACTTCATAAACAGATATACCTAGCGTATATCTTTTTGGCTTTTCTCCTTTTTCAAGTATTTTAATTAATTCTTTAACTAAATTTGCAGGGATTGCAAAACCCATATTATCAATATCTTCAGATACTAATTTTAATGTGTTAATTCCAATTAACTCACCTTTAATATTAATCAAGGCTCCACCACTATTACCAGGATTTATAGCTACATCATGTTGAATGTATTCTGCATCCCAATCATTTATACCATCACCGTCTGTATCATCAGATAAATATCTTTTTGGATGTGATATAATTCCAAATGTTGCTGTTCCATAAAAATCATAACCATTTGGATTACCTATAGCTATAGCAAAATTCCCTCTTTTTATTGATTCTGAATCAGCAAATGTAATTGGTTGAATATATTTAGTATGAGAAAATTTTATTACTGATATATCAATTTTATCATCATATCCCAATACATTTGCCACTACTTTAGAATTTTCTTCACCTAAATAAACTTTAATTTTTGAATTTTTACCTTCAACAACATGGCGATTTGTCACAGCATAATAAACATATTCTTTAACTTCATTACTAGTATCAATTGTTTTAGAACAATCAGTTTCAGTACTACCATCTAACATATTAGCAACACATTCATATACCACACCGCTTCCAGTTGATGAAAGTTTATACCCACCTAAAAGGTTTTTTTCATAGTTGCTAACGCCAATAACAGCTGGTGATGCTTTTTCAATAGCTGCAACAACTAAATCTTCAAATTCTTTTAAATCAATATTAACATTGTACGATTTATTATATATCTCATTATTTATTATTCTATTACAACCAAACAAACAAGTAACAATCAATAATAACATTATAGCAAGAATATTTTTTTTCATTATTACCACCTCATAATCTAAATAATTTTTTTGCATTAGCTTCCAAACACCCTTCAACATCATCAATACTTTCCCCTCTAATTTTTGCTATTTCTTCAACAACATATTTAACATATGCTGGTTCATTTCTTTTTCCTCTGTATGGAGTTGGAGCTAGGTATGGACAATCAGTTTCACTCAAAATATGTGTTAGTTCTATTTCTTTTGCAATTTTTTTTATTTCAACTGCATTTTTAAAAGTTACTACTCCTCCAACGCCCAAATAATAACCTCTTTTAACAAATTCTTTTGCCATTTCCAAACTTCCAGAATAACAGTGCATTACTCCTTCTACACTTTCATCTTTCAAAATATCAAAACAATCTTGAACAGCATCGCGGCAATGCACGATTATTGGCAAATTATACTCTTTTGCTATTTCTATTTGCTTTTTAAAATATTTTTTTTGTTCTTCTTTAAAAGATTTATCCCAGTAATAATCTAAACCTATCTCACCTATAGCAACAACCTTTTCGCTTTTTAAGATTTCATGCATCCACGAAAGATCTTCATCATTTTCCTTTAGCACTTCACTTGGATGTAATCCTATGCTCAAATATAAAAAATCATATTTCTTAACTAATTCTAAGGCCTTAATTGAAGATTCTTTGTCATAACCAACAACAATCATTTCTTTAACATTGTTATTTAATGCGTTTCTAATAATTTCTTCTTTATTTTCAAATTTATCATCAAAAATGTGAGTGTGTGTATCTATTAGCATATTTATTCCTCTTATTCACATCATTATTATACCACATTTTTCCTTTTTTAATAAATATAATTTTAAATAACATTTTAGTACAAATATAAAAAAGTTCGCCTTGCCTAAACAAGACGAACAATTTATATCATAAATTAATTATTTAACGATCTTAGTAACGTTACCAGCACCTACAGTACGTCCACCTTCACGAATAGAGAACTTAGTACCTAATTCGATTGCGATTGGGTGAATTAACTTAACATGTAACTCAGCATTGTCACCAGGCATAATCATTTCAACGCCTTCTTTTAATTCTATAACACCAGTAACATCAGTAGTACGGAAATAGAATTGAGGACGATAGTTACTGAAGAATGGAGTGTGACGTCCACCTTCTTCTTTGCTTAATACGTAAACTTGTGCATCAAATTCAGTATGAGGTGTAACTGATTTTGGTTTAGCAAGAACTTGTCCACGTTGTACGTTGTCACGAGTAACACCACGTAATAATGTACCAATGTTGTCACCAGCTTCAGCTTGATCCATTAATTTTCTAAACATTTCAACACCAGTAACAACTGTGCTGATAGTAGGTTTAATACCAACGATTTCAACTGGATCACCAACTTTAACGATACCACGTTCTACTCTACCAGTAGCAACTGTACCACGACCAGTGATTGAGAATACGTCTTCAACTGGCATTAAGAATGGTTTATCAGTATCACGAACTGGAGTTGGGATATATGTATCAACAGCGTTCATTAATTCAATGATAGCTTTTTGAGCTTCTGGATCGCCTTCCATAGCTTTTAATGCAGAACCTCTGATAACTGGAATTTCATCACCAGGGAAATCATATTCGTTTAATAATTCACGAATTTCCATTTCAACTAAGTCTAATAATTCTTCATCATCAACCATATCGCATTTGTTCATGAAAACGATAAGACGAGGAACACCAACTTGACGGCTTAATAAGATATGTTCACGAGTTTGTGCCATTGGTCCATCAGTTGCAGCAACAACTAGGATAGCACCATCCATTTGAGCAGCACCAGTGATCATGTTTTTAACATAATCGGCATGTCCTGGGCAGTCAACGTGTGCATAGTGACGTGAATCAGTTTCATATTCAACATGGGCAGTATTAATCGTTATACCACGAGCTTTTTCTTCTGGAGCACCATCGATTTGGTCATATTCCATAACTTTTGCTTGACCTTTAGCAGCTAATACTTTAGTAATAGCAGATGTTAAAGTAGTTTTACCATGGTCAACGTGACCAATAGTACCAATATTAACGTGCGGTTTAGTACGTTCAAATTTAGCTTTTGCCATTTTTAAAATTTCCTCCTAATTTTTTTCTATATATATTTTATAATATTTACCAAATAAATGCAAGCATTTATTTTATCATAAACATATTATTTACGTTTTTTTATAATTTCTTCAGTTATTGATTTTGGACATTCTTCATATCTATCAAATTGCATAGTATAATTTCCACGTCCTTGAGTATTACTTCTCAAAGATGTAGCATATCCAAACATTCTAGATAGTGGAACTAAAGCCTTAACTCTTTGGAATCGAGCATGAGCTTCTTGTCCTTCAATTTTACCTCTCTTACTAATTAAATCACCAATAACAGTTCCTAAATATTCATCAGGAACTTCAACTTCAACTAACATTATTGGTTCCAATAAGACAGGTTGACATTTTTGAGCACTGTTTTTAAATGCATAACTTGCAGCAACTTCAAAGGCAATTTGACTTGAGTCAACATCATGATATGAACCATCAAATAATGTTGCTTTGACATCAATTGTAGGATAACCAGCTAAATTACCATTTAATAATGCAGCTTCAAGTCCTTTTTGTACAGCAGGAATATATTCTCTTGGAACTACACCACCAACTATAGCATCAACAAATTCAAATCCTTTACCAGGATTTGGTTCGAATCTAATCCATACATCACCATATTGACCACGACCACCTGATTGACGAACAAACTTACCTTGAACTTCTGCACTTCTCTTAATAGTTTCACGATATGAAACTTGTGGAGCACCAACATTTGCTTCAACTTTAAATTCACGTTTCATTCTATCAACGATTATTTCTAAGTGCAATTCGCCCATACCAGCAATAATTGTTTGTCCAGTTTCGGCATCAGTATATGTTCTAAATGTAGGATCTTCTTCAGCTAGTTTTTGTAAAGCTACACCCATTTTGTCTTGATCACCTTTAGTTTTTGGTTCAATGGCAACATGGATAACAGGTTCTGGGAAAGTCATAGATTCCAAAATTACATTTCTCTTTGAATCACACAACGTATCACCTGTAGTAGTATCTTTTAATCCAACTGCAGCAGCAATATCTCCAGCATGAACTTCTTTAATTTCTGTACGATCATTAGCGTGCATTAATAGAAGACGTCCAATACGTTCTTTTTCATCTTTTGAAGAATTATATACATATGAACCAGCGCTTAATTGTCCAGAGTAAACTCTGAAGAAAGTTAATTTTCCAACAAAAGGGTCAGTCATAACTTTAAATGCTAAAGCAGCAAATGGTTCATCATCACTAACTGTAATATCAACTTCATTACCTTTACTATCAGATCCTTTAATAGTTGGAACATCTAGTGGTGAAGGCAAATAATCAATAACAGCATCCAAAACAAGTTTTAATCCCTTGTTTTTGAAAGCAGTTCCACACATTACTGGAAAGAAATCAACGCTTAATGTGGCAGTACGAATTGCCTTTTTCAACATTTCAACTGTAATTTCTTCTTCTTCTAAAAACGCCATCATTAATTCTTCATCAAAGTCAGCAACAGAAGAAATTAATTCTTCTCTTCTTCTTGCCACTTCGTCTTTCATATCTGAAGGGATTTCAATTTCAGTAAAGTTTTCATCTTGATTACCATCAAAATGATAAGCTTTTAAAGTAACTAAATCTATTATTCCATCAAATGAGCTTTCTGCTCCAATAGGAAGTTCAATTGGATGAGCATTAGCTCCTAATCTTTTATGAAGACTTTCTGTAGAAAAATCAAAATTAGCACCTGTTTTATCCATCTTATTAATAAATACTATTCTAGGTACATGATATTCTGTAGCTTGTCTCCATACAGTTTCAGTTTGTGGCTCAACACCAGCTTGTGCATCTAAAACTGTTACAGCACCATCTAATACTCTTAGTGAACGACTTACTTCAACAGTAAAATCAACGTGACCTGGGGTATCTATAATATTTATACGATGTCCTTTCCAATATGCTGTTGTAGCAGCGGAAGTAATAGTTATGCCACGTTCCATTTCTTGTTCCATCCAGTCCATTTGAGCAGAGCCATCATGAGTCTCACCGATTTTGTGAATTTTACCTGTATGATATAAAATACGTTCTGTTACAGTAGTTTTTCCTGCATCAATGTGAGCCATAATGCCAATATTTCTTGTTTTCTCTAATGCAATTTCTCGAGGCATAAATTATACTCCTTTCTACCATTGATAATGTGCAAATGCTTTATTAGATTCAGCCATACGATGAGTATCATCACGTTTCTTAACAGAGTTACCAATACCGTTTGATGCATCAATAATTTCGTTAGCCAATCTTTCTTCCATAGTTTTTTCTCTTCTTAATCTTGAGTATTGAGTTAACCATCTCAAGCAAAGAGTCATCTTTCTATCAGCTCTAACTTCAACTGGTACTTGATAGTTAGCACCACCAATACGACGAGCACGAACCTCTAATTGTGGTGTTATATTAGCTAATGCTTCGTTAAAAACGTCTAATGCTGGACGACCAGTTTGTTTTTCGATTCTAGCGAAAGCACCATAAAGTATTTGTTGAGCTGTACCTTTTTTACCATCTAACATAATGTTATTAATTAATCTAGTAACAACTTGTGAATTATATATTGGATCTGGTAAAACTTTTCTCTTTGGAATATGTCCTTTACGTGGCATGCTTCATTCCTCCTTTCATTTTTTATGAAGTTAATTATTTTTCTCTTTTAGCGCCATATTTACTTCTTGCTTGTTTACGATTATCTACACCAGTTGTATCTAATGTACCACGAACGATGTGATAACGAACACCTGGTAAGTCTTTTACACGACCACCACGGATCAAAACAACACTATGTTCTTGAAGTTTATGACCAATTCCTGGAATGTAAGCTGTAACTTCAATACCGTTTGATAAACGAACACGGGCGTATTTACGAATAGCAGAGTTCGGTTTCTTTGGTGTCATAGTTGTAACACGTGTACAAACACCACGTTTTTGTGGAGATTCAATATTAGTGTAAATTTTCTTTAAACTGTTAAATCCAACAGCTAAATGAGGTGTTTTAGACTTTCTAATTTTGTCTTCACGAGACTTTCTTACTAATTGATTTATAGTAGGCATACTTTTCCTCCTTTCTCCAAATATCGCCACAGTTCCTGGCGTTTCAAAAATGTCTAAATATATGTTTTGAGAGGTCCCAAAACATACATAACAAATTACTCACATATTATACTCTTTTTTTCAAAAAAGTCAACTGTTTTCTTCACTTTTTTCAATTTTCAATAATACAGTCAAAATACGATTATTCCTTAAACTTTTTACTTCAAAATATAAATTCTCATATTCAACACTAATAGTCTCTCCTACTTGTGGAATCTTATTAATATTTGCAACAACAAATCCAGCTATCGTGTCATATTCTCTATTATTTTCATCTAATTGTAAATCTAATTCTTGATTAATTTCTTGAATTGGTGTAGAACCTTTGATCATATATTCGTTTTCACTAATAGCAGTTATATTTCTTTCATCATCAAATTCATCATAAATATTACCTACTATTTCTTCTATAAGATCTTCCATAGTAACAATTCCAGAAAAACCACCAAACTCATCCATTAACAAGGCTATTTGTTGGTTCTTTAATTTCATCATTTTAAATAATTGATTGGCCTTCATATGTTCACTAACAAATAATGGCTCTCGCAATATCTTTTCAATGCTAATATTATCAAATCCAACTTCTCTAGCTTCTTCTATTATATCCTTTACATTTATTATACCAATAATATTATCACGATTTTTTTTATAAACCGGAACACGAGTATATTTTTCATCAAGAATAGAATTTATACTTTCTCTTGTATCATCATCGCAATCAATCATAAAAACATCAACACGTGGCGTCATTAAATCAGTAGCTGTTAGATGATCAAACTTCAAAGTTGATTCAATAATTTTTTGTCTTTCTTCATCAACTGCACCAGATTCAACACCTGATGTGACAACATCAATTATATCTTCTTCAGAAGTCTTCTCTTCATCACTACTTTCATTTAAACCAAATATTTTTACTAACAGATTGCAAGAACCAGATAATAATTTTACAAATGGTGTTACAACAACTTTAATAAAACACAATATTTTGGCTTCAAGCATTGCTATCTTTTCAGGATTTTTAAGGGCAATTCTTTTTGGAAACAATTCTCCAAAAACCAAAGTAAAATATGATAATACTAATGTAACTAAAACCATAGATACGCTTTTAGCAGTTTCTAGTGATAGTCCAATTTTACTAACAATTGTAGCAAGATCATCAGAAATCGCAACAGCAGCTGTAGCACTTGAAAAGAATCCTGCTAAAGTTATTCCAACCTGAATAGTAGACAAAAATTTTGTTTCATCAGAACATAATTTTTCTACTGCCTTAGCACGCTTATTTCCTTCGCTGGCTAATCTTTTTATCTTGCTTCTGTTTACAGACAATACAGCTAATTCTGCAGAAGCAAAAAAAGCATTTACAAAAGTTAAAACAATAATCAATATTATTTGCGGAATTATATTTGCTTCGTCCGCGTCATCATTTTCTTCCATATTACTCCTATCTATTTAATATCTTCAACTTTCTTTTCTAATTTTTCTTTCAAAACATTTGGATTTTCCATAATTCTTTTCAACAAACGTAAAGAATTAGCATAATAAAATCCATCACAAAATCTTTCATCAGTAACAATACCTAAAGTCATAACTTTTCCAACATCCAACTTATTATCTTTAGTAACTATTGGTTTCATTTGTTCTTTTCCCATAGCAATAAATAAACCAGTAGTTCCAAAATCATATAAATGATGGTAAATATAATCTGTCTTTATTGATTTTAAATTTGTAATGAAAAAGCTAGTATGAAATGGGCTAGCATCTATTGTTTTCCTAGATAACATTCCATATCTATCTAATAGTTTTACAAAACCAACACCTATTTTTATAAATAAATTTGGTACTCTTGTTAAAAATCTAGCTAATTTATCAGTATTGTTTTTAACTTTTCTAGTACTGTTTTTTCTAATACTCTCATCAATTTTTTCCTTTATAGTATCGATATCTTCAGTACCATCAAACTTTAATTTAACAGTTGTTTCAACAACATCATCCCTTAAAGATTTTTTAACCACAAATGAAACATATATATTATTTCTTCTATATATTCTACCATTCACTACAAAGCGATTTAATTGTGGTCTAAGTGCTATTAATCTGACAATAGCAGCAATTACAACATGCATATATGAAAAAGATTTTTCTTCATTTTCTCTTTGTTCAACAATGAATTTATCAATTGAATCACATAAAACCTCATATTTGAAAAGATTTTGCGAATCATGTCTTGCTTTCATAATATGTGGTATAATTTTAACAATTGGTTCTAAATTTTTAATTCTTTTTCCATCTGATCTGAATCCAAACATTCTTTACTCCTAACTTTCTTTTAATTATATGCATATTTTAACACATATTGTCACATTTATAAATATATTTTTAAAGAAAGTCCTAAAAAGGACTTTCTTATTTATTCATTATCATCATCATTTTCTACCTTTACGGCATCCGCAAAAGCAATACCACTACCAGCAGGAATTAATCCGCCAATAATAATGTTTTCTTTTAATCCTTCTAAAGTATCTTTCTTACCACGGATAGCAGCCTCTGTCAAAACACGAGTTGTTTCTTGGAAAGATGCTGCAGATAAGAATGAATCAGAACGTAATGAAGCACGAGTAATACCTAATAAAACAGATTTTACAATTGGAGGTTGTTTACCTTCTTTTAGACATTTATGAATATAGTTATATAACTCATTCTTAGAAATGTGAGAACCAGGTAATAAATCTGTTTCACCCTCATTAACTATTAATACTTTTCTTAACATTTGCTTGATGATAATTTCAATATGTTTATCAGCAATTTCTACACCTTGAGAACGATAAACCTTTTGAACTTCTTTCAAAATATAGTTTTCAACGGCCTCAGAACTAGAAACTCTCAATAATTCTTTTGGATGTATTAGACCTTCTGTTAATTTATCGCCGGCATGAATTTCAGCTTTTTCTTTAACAATAGGAACTTTACCACTATCAGTTAAATATTTCTTTTCTTCATTAACAACTTTATTAAAAATAGTTACTTCAAATCTGTTATCTTTTTCATGTTTAATGCTCTTAACAACACCATCAATTTCAGAAATTATTGCTTTACCTTTTGGTTCACGAGCTTCAAACAATTCTTGAATACGTGGTAAACCTTGAGTGATATCATCACCACCAGCAACACCACCACTATGGAAAGTTCTCATTGTTAATTGTGTACCAGGTTCACCAATTGATTGGGCAGCTATTACACCAACAACTTCACCTTTTTCAACAATTTCACCAGTAGATAAGTCGCTACCATAGCATTTTACGCAAACACCATTTTCGCAATTACATGTTAATAAAGTTCTAATATAAACTTCTTCTACACCACTAGCACAAATTTTTTCCGCTAATGCATCAGTTATAAATTCATTTTTATCTACTATCATTTCATGAGTTTTAGGATCATAAACAGGTTTATTTGTAAAACGTCCTCTAATTCTATCATGTAATGGAACTATAACTGTCTTATCATCATTATATAGTGTAGTAACTTTCATACCTTTGTCAGTATGACAATCTTCTTTAGTAACTATTACATCTTGACTAACGTCAACTAAACGTCTAGTTAAGTAACCAGATTCAGCAGTCTTCAAAGCTGTATCTGTAGAACCTTTACGGGCACCATGAGTAGATACGAAGAACTCTGACATCGTTAAACCTTCTTTAAATGATGAACGAATAGGAATATCCATACTTTCACCGTTAGGTTTAGCCATCAAACCACGCATACCAGAAAGTTGTACGAAGTTGGCGATATTACCACGGGCACCAGAGTCACTCATCATATAGATATGATTCTTAATGTAGTTCTTATCCACTTCTTTTTTAATGTCATTTTCCAAAGATGTTTTTACATCTTGCCATACTTTAATAACATTTTGACGTCTTTCTTTTTGATTTAACAATCCACGACGATATAAAGTATCATATTTAGCAACTAATTTTTCTGCTTCATCAAGTTTTTCTTGTTTTGTTCCAATAACATTAATATCAGCTGCTGATACAGTAATACCAGAAACTGTAGAATATTTGAATCCCAAATCTTTCATCTTATCAAGGGTTTTTGAAGTTTCTGCCAATTTAAATTTTTTGAATACTTCAGCAATTACAACTGATAGGAATTTTTTCTTAAATGGATGTGGACAAGGAATGTTCTTTAAGGCAGCTTTAATATCTGAACCTTTTTCAATAAAGAAGATATCATTTGTCTTGTCAGTTATATTCTTTACATCAGCTTCTTTTACAAATGGAACTTTATCTTCATCATTTTTAGCAATTGGGAAAATTGTATTAAAAATAATTTTTCCATATGTAGCAACTAAATATTTATTCTTTTGTTCTTCAGTAAATTTACAATTAGTAAAAGCTTTTGTAGGGATGGCAAAACGTGTATGGAAACCAATTTCATCATTTTCATATGCCATTTCTACTTCATCAATGTCTTTAAATATTCTACCTTCACGAGGGTCGTTAGGTTCTTCAATTGTTAAATAATAATTACCTAAAACCATATCCTGTGATGGAGTAACAATTGGTTTTCCATCCTTTGGAGCAAGGATATTTTTAGATGCCAACATCAATAATCTTGCTTCTGCTTGTGCTTCTTCAGATAAAGGTAGATGAACAGCCATTTGGTCACCATCGAAATCGGCATTAAATGCTGTACAAACTAATGGGTGAAGACGAATAGCTTTACCTTCAACTAGTTTTGGTTCGAAGGCTTGAATACCTAATCTATGCAATGTAGGAGCACGATTCAATAATACTGGATGTTCAACAACTATTCTTTCTAACTCAGTCATTGCAATTGGATTTCCTTCATCTATCATTTCTTTTGCTGTTTTAATACTAATCTTTTGAGTATTAGCATCTTGAGAATCAGCATTTTTATTAATGATAGCATTAATTATAAATGGTTTAAACAATATTAATCCCATTTCACGAGGTATTCCACATTGATACATTTGTAAATCTGGACCTACACAGATAACACTACGACCAGAATAGTCAACACGTTTACCTAACAAGTTTTGACGGAAACGACCTTGTTTACCTCTTAATAAATCTGATAATGATTTAAGAGGTCTATTCTTTTCAACTACAACTTTTTTATTCTTTTTACCATTATCGATTAACGCATCCACTGCTTCTTGAAGCATACGTTTTTCATTTTTAGTAATTAGACCAGGAGCACGTTGTTCGAATTGCTTACGCAAACGATTATTTCTATTAAGAATACGACGATATAAATCGTTTAAATCGGTTGTTGCAAAACGTCCGCCATCTAATTGAACCATTGGTCTTAAATCTGGTGGTAAAACTGGAATAACATCCATTACCATCCATTCCGGTTTATTTCCAGATTTATAAAAAGCTTCAACTACTTCAAGTCTCTTTA
The DNA here is from genome assembly GCA_001940985.1 of Mollicutes bacterium Phil14. GTDB lineage: Bacteria > Bacillota_I > Bacilli_A > ML615J-28 > CAG-698 > Tener-01. The sequence goes on along the minus strand of MSHB01000002.1, from coordinate 51,320 downwards.
TTAATTTTTCACGTTTTTGTTTAGTAGCATCTTTTAATTCATTTCTTAATTCAGTTACTATTTCTTCTAAATTCAATTCTTGCAATAATTTTTTAATTGCTTCTGCACCAGTAAGAGCTTTAAATTTACTAGCACCATATTCTCTTTGATACATACTATTTTCTTGTTCAGTTAAAATACGTCCCTTAGTCAATCCTTCAATTGTACCAGGATCAACAACTATGTAAGATGCTAAATATACAATATCTTCAACATCCTTAGTTTTCATATCTAGCATTAAAGCTATCTTTGAAGGACTATTTTTTAAGAACCAAGTATGAACTACTGGAGCAGCAAGTTCGATGTGCCCCATTCTTTCACGACGAACTTTACTCTCTGTCAATTCAACGCCACATTTATCACATTTTAATTCACCACGTGGTGAACGTTTGCTTTTACCACAAGCACATTGATAATCCTTAGTTGGTCCAAAAATAACTTCGCAGAACAAACCATCTCTTTCTGGTTTTAGTGTTCGATAGTTAATAGTTTCGTGTTTTTTTACTTCACCATAACTCCAACTACGTATTTCTTCAGGAGATGCTATTCCAATTTGAATATAACTATATTTCTTTTTATTTCTCAAAATTTTCACCTCAAATATTTGAAAAAAGATAAAGTTTCACTAACTTAACTTCTTTGCTTTAGTTGCTTGAGCTATTTCTTCTACTAAACTCTTATTAGCAACATCTTCGCCAGTCTCACTGTCTATTAATTTAACGCTGATACCTAAACCTTGTAATTCTTTAACAAGTACTCTGAATGATTCAGGAATTCCTGGAGCTGGAATAGGCTCACCATCAACTATTGCCTTATAAACTTTATTTCTACCTACAATGTCATCAGATTTGATTGTTAACATTTCACGAAGTGTATAAGCGGCTCCATATGCTTCAAGAGCCCAAACTTCCATTTCACCAAATCTTTGACCACCATTTTGGGCTTTACCACCCATTGGTTGTTGAGTAACTAATGTATAAGGTCCTTCACTACGGGCATGCAATTTATCATCAACCATATGGGCTAACTTAATCATGTACATTACACCTACAGAAATCTTATTATCATATTTCTTTCCAGTTCTACCATCGATCAATTCGATTTTACCAGAAGGATCCATACCTGCTTCTGCCATAATGGCCTGTAAATCATCATTTTTTACACCATCAAATACTGGTGTTGCAATATGAACGCCTAATTTCTTTGCAGCCATACCCAAATGTATTTCTAATACTTGACCAATGTTCAAACGTGAAGGTATACCTTGAGGATTTAACATAATATCAACAGGAGTACCGTCTTCCATATATGGCATATCTTCTTGAGGTAATATTCTTGAAATAACACCCTTATTACCATGACGTCCTGACATCTTATCTCCTTCAGTTATCTTTCTCTTTTGAACTATATAAACTCTAACTACTTCATTTACTCCTGGAGCTAATTCATCACCATCTTTACGACGGAAATGTTCAATACGATGAACAATACCACCGCCTCCATGAGGAACTCTCAATGAAGTATTACGAACATCTTTAGAGTTATCAGAGAACAATGCGTGAGACAATCTTTCTTCTGGAGTTGGATCAGTTTGACCTTTTGGTGTAACTTTACCTACTAAAATATCATTTTCTCTTACTTCAGCACCCAATCTAATGATACCATGTTCATCAAGATTAGCTATAGCATCTTTTCTGTCATCAAGTTCTCTTGTAATCTCTTCTTTACCTAATTTTGTATCACGAACTTCAACTTCATATTTTTCAATGTGAATAGAAGTATATACATCATCTTGAACTAAACGTTCACTCATAACGATAGCATCTTCGTAGTTATAACCATTCCAAGTCATGAAGGCAATTACAACATTTCTTCCTAGTGCCATTTCGCCTTTGTCCATAGATGCACCATCAGCTAAGACATCGCCTTTTTTAACGCTTTCGCCTTTACTTACAATTGGTCTTTGGTTAACACAAGTACTTGCATTTGAACGTTCATACTTTAATAATGGATAAGTTTTTAAATTTCCTGAAGATTCTTTAACAATAATTTTTAATGCATCAGCATATACAACTTCTCCATCTTTTTCACAAACTACTGCAACACCAGAATCTTTAGCGGCTTTTGCTTCAATTCCTGTAGCTACAAATGCAGCTTCTGGTCTAAGTAGTGGAATTGCTTGACGTTGCATGTTAGCACCCATTAAGGCACGGTTAGCATCATCGTGTTCTAAGAATGGGATACATGCTGTTGAAACAGCTACAATTTGTTTTGGAGAAACGTCTATTAAGTCAATCTTTGATGATGCAACTTCAATAGTTTCACCCAAATGTCTAGCTATTACTTTTTCATCTAATATTTCTTTATGTTCATTTACTTTAATATTTGCTTGAGCGATATAATGTTCTTCTTCTCTATCAGCAGTCAAATAAATGTATTCATCATCTTTAATAACTGGTTTTTTACCTTCTTCTTGTATTACTTTGAAGTATGGAGTTTCAATAAAACCATATTTATCAACTCTGGCATATGTAGCCAAAGAGTTAATCAAACCAATGTTTTGACCTTCTGGTGTTTCAATAGGACAAATTCTTCCATAGTGTGAAACGTGAACGTCACGGACTTCAAAACCAGCTCTTTCTCTAGTAAGACCACCAGCACCTAACGCAGATAAACGACGTTTATGAGTTAATTCAGATAATGGATTAATTTGGTCCATAAATTGAGACAATTGGCTACTACCAAAGAATTCTCTAATAGAGGAAGTTAATGTACGTATATTAATCAAGTTTTGAGGAATTATTGCTCTAGTATCACTAGATGTTGACATACGATCTTTAACATTCTTTTCCATCTTAGTCAAACCAATTCTAAATTGATTTTGTAGCAACTCACCAATCAAACGTAAACGTCTGTTACCTAAATGATCGATATCGTCAATCTTACCTATTCCTTCATGTAAATTGATAAAATATCCAACACCAGCCAATATATCAGATAGCGTTACATGATTTGCTTCTTCACTTTGATCATTACCTACTAATCTAACATATTGATTATTTCTATCTTTTTCATATTCAATGTCCAATATTTCTAGATGTACTTCATTAGTACCATCAATCATTATTTGATTTTCATCATATTTCTTAACTACTCTAAATGCATCATGTCTTCTAGATAAATCATCAAATACTGTTTGAGTAATTACTGTACCTGCTTTATATTCAAAGCCTTCATCTATTATTTCACCAGTAACTTCATCAACAATAGGTTTAGCTAAAACATCACTAGTTAATTTACAATTTCCAATACCTATATTAAGAATTCGTCCTAAAACATCAAGTTTTTTATTAACTTTATAGCGACCAACGCTTGCTAAATCATAGCGACGAGTATCAAACAATCTACTAGCTAAATAATTTCTAGCCCCTTCAGGATTTGCTTTTTCACCAGGACGTAATTTATCATATAATTGTTCTAAAGCATCATCAGAACCAAAAGTTTCATCCTTTTCAAAAGTATTCATCATATAACGACTACTACCAAATAATTCAGTAATGTCTTTATTTGAGTTAAGACCCATAGCTCTTAAGAAAGTAGTCAAAGGTATTTTTTTAGAACGGTCTAATTTTGCATACCAAATATCTTTGCTACCCATTTCAAATTCAATCCAAGCTCCACGTGTAGGAATAATTTGTCCATAGAATTGAACTTGACCTGTTTTTTTGTCAACTATTTTTGAATAGAATGCACCTGCTGAACGAATAATCTGAGTTACGATTACTCTTTCGGCGCCATTAATAACAAAAGTTCCCCAAGGTGTCATCATTGGAAATTCGCCTAAAAAAATCTTTTGTTCTTTAATTTCTCCAGTTTCTGTAGATTTTAATTTTACGTCAACTTTTAATGGACGAGAATAGTTCGCAACATTTCTCTTAGCTTCAGTTATACTATATTTTGGTTCATCAAATTCAAAATCACCAAAATAAAGTTCTAATTTCTCTCCATGGTCTTTGATGGGAGAAATCTCAGAAAACAATTCTTTAATTCCCTCAGTAGCAAACCAATCAAATGATTTAGTTTGAACCTCAATTAAATTAGGAAGTTCAGCTGTAGTTTGAACTCGAGAGTAATTACGACGTACGCGATTTTTACCATAAACAACATTTTTCCAACTCAAAATTTCCACCTCACAGTAATTTTTTTGCAATAATTTGTTGACAAATTCTGTTTTTTATACATTCTAACGCATTTTGTTATAATACCACACTTTTGTCAATATGTCAATATGTTATTCGAATATTTTATAAAAAAGGGAATAAAACAGATAAGAAACACTTTACCTGAATTACTCCCAATTGAATTCATTTATTTTTTACTTGTCAATATATAATATCCCTTTTCCTTAGCAACAATCCTAACATTACCAAAAACATCTTCCATAAATTTCTCTAAAGACGGTGCACCTTGTTTTTTTTGAATAACTACCCATATAGAACCATTCTCATTCAAATGCAAATATCCATCTCTTATAACAGAGAAAACAACTTCTTTTCCCGCTCTTATTGGCGGATTAGAAACTATCATATCAAACTTATCAGAAACATTACTATAAAGATTACTAAAAAAGCATTTGGCATTTTTCAAACAATTTAGTTTTATATTTGCATCTGCTAATTCGATGCATCTTTCATTTACATCAATCATAGTAATATTTTTTTCAGGAAACTTTTTCCCCAAAGAAATACCAATGATACCATAACCGCATCCAACATCTAAAATAGTTTTTGCAGTTTCAGAAACATCCAGATTATTCAACAAAACATTTGTGCCAAAATCTATTCTTTCTTTACTAAAAACACCTAAATCCGAAAAGACTTCAATATCAACACCCAAATACGTATATTTTAGTTTCTTTTTATTTGTTCCTAAAGTTTTGTCATTAATATAATAATGGCTCATATTAATCCACCTATTCTTATTATATCATAAAAAGATCATTTTTCAAAGTTTTTTCTATATTTTAATATTATTTTTTAGTTTTTCCAACTTTTCAAATGTTTCTATCCAACGTTTAGCTATCAAATATGAACCAGCAGCAGTAGGATGCACACCATCTCTAACATAAGTTGAATCATTTTCTTTTTCAAAACTAACACTATCAAACAAATCTTGTAGTGGAATAAAAGTTGCATTATATTTTTTTGCCATTTTTCTAACGACTTTAGCACGCTTTTTAGTTTCTACATCAAAATATTTCCAAACTTCATCATTATAATTAGTTGCTATTCCTTTAACAACAAAAGGTTCCATCAAGATCAATTTTGTATTCGGCAATTTTTCTTTTATTTCAGAAAGCATCAAATCATATACTTTTTCAAATTTTTCATTATCTACGCCATCTTGAACATCAACTTCATGCCATACATCATTAATTCCTATCAGTATACTTAAATAATCTGGTGATAGCTTTATAGCATCTTTATTAATTCTAGCATACATATCAGTAATTCTATTACCACTGACACCGCGATTAATGTATTCATATTCATATGGGTATTTACATTCAAGTATCCCAGCAATAAAATTAGGATATCCACTTCCTAAATAAACATTTCTTTCTCTTTCACGGCATGCATCTGTTATCGAATCACCTTGGAAAAGGATTATCTTTTTATTTTTCATTGTTTTTTTCCTCATTTTTATGTTTTTTTGTAATATTGATAAATGATTTTTTCCTATTTTTTATCAAAAATATAAACTAAAATGAGTTAACATTCGTTAACTCATTCATTTTTCAAAACTATTTTAATTCAACAGTTGCGCCAGCTTCTTCTAATTTAGCTTTAATAGCGTTAGCTTCATCAACAGCGATTCCTTCTTTAACAGCTTTTGGAGCGCCATCAACTAAGTTCTTAGCTTCAACTAATGATAAACCAGTTAATTCTTTAACAACTTTAATAACACCAACTTTATTTGAACCAAATGAAGCAAGAATTACATCTACAGTTGAAGGACCTTCATCTTTAGCTTCAGCAGCAGGAGCAGCAACAGCCATTGCAGCAGCAGTAACACCGAATTCTTCTTCGATTGCTTTTACTAATTCATTTAATTCTAATACAGACATTTCTTTTAAATCACTAATAAATTGTTGAACATCAATTTTAGCCATAATTATTCTTTTCCTCCTAAAAATTAATTTTCTTTTTCAGATACAGCTTTAACCACACATGCAAGATTGCGGATAGGAGCTTGTAATACACTTAATAACATAGCAATCATACCTTCTTTGTTTGGTAATGAAGCTAAAACTTTTAAATCTTTTTCACAAATAAACTTACCTTCAACAACGCCAGCTTTAACTTTTAATACGTCATTTTTCTTGGCAAATTCATACATAATTTTAGATGCGTTAGTAGCATCTTTAGAAAAAGCAACTGCGCTAGGACCAACTAAAAATTCTTCTAGTCCATCATATCCAGCTTCGCGAGCAGCACGACGTAAGATATTGTTCTTAACAACTTTCATTTCGCAACCTTCTTGATATAGACGGTTTCTCAAATCAGAAACTTGCGCTACTGTCAAGCCTAAGTAATCAACAAAAACAGCTGATTTAGATTCTTCAAATTTCTTTAAGACTTCTTGAATTTGTTCAACTTTTTTGTTTAATGTTGCTTCTTTCATTTTTTCACCTCCTTGAAAAAATACAAAAACCTCTTTTTATCCAAGACAAAAAGAGGTCAAATTTCGGTTTAAACCTCGGTAGGAAATTAAGCATCATGTGCACCTACTGTCTTCGGCGATTAATCTTAGTACTATTTTATTGAGTTTTTTTATTCTTATTTAATTCAAATTTATTTTTTATCTTAAGCAATAGTATCTGGAGCTACTTTGATTCCAGGTCCCATTGTAGTAGAGACAGCTATATTTTTAACATAAACACCTTTAACAGTTGATGGTTTAAGTTTTAATAATAATTGATAAACAGTCTTAATATTTTCAACTATCTTTTCAGCATCAAAACTTACCTTACCAACGATAACTGGAATATTACCAGTCTTGTCAACACGGTATTCAACTTTACCAGCTTTGATTTCTTTAACTGCTTTTTCTACATCAGTAGTAACTGTACCAGTTTTAGCATTTGGCATTAAGCCTTTAGGTCCTAAAATTTTACCTAATTTACCTAACTCACCCATCATATCTGGAGTAGCAACGATGATTTCAAAATCAAACCAACCGCCTTTAATCTTTTCGATGTATTCAACATCTCCAACATAATCAGCTCCAGCATTTTGAGCTTCTTTTTGTTTTTCAGGTAATTTAGTTAATACTAATACTGTACGTGATTTACCACTACCATATGGTAAAACAATTGCTCCACGTAAATTTTGTTCAGCTTTACGAGAATCTAGATTCATTCTAAAACTAACTTCTACAGTTCCATCAAATTTAGTAATGCTTGTTTTCTTAGCTAATTCTACAGCTTCTGTAAGGCTATAACGTTTAGTTTTATCAACTAACTTTGCTGCCTCAGAATATTTGCGACTTCTTTTAGCCATTTTTTTACCTCCTTAAATGTGGTTAAACGGAAATTCCTCCCACAGTTTAAGTTGTGATTTTTTACAACTTATTGGGATTAGAAACTTCGTTGATTAGATTTGTTACTTTTCAACAACAATTCCCATATTTCTTGCAGTTCCTTCAATGATCTTCATGCCTGTTTCTACAGTATAAGCACTTAAGTCAACCAATTTAGTTTGTGCAATTTCTCTTACTTTATCAGCAGAAATAGTTGCAACTTTAACTTTATTTGGAGTTGAAGAACCACTTTCAATGCCAGCAGCTTTCTTTAATAAATCAGATGCTGGTGGAGTTTTTGTTATGAAAGAAAATGAACGATCATCATAAACAGTAACAATTACAGGGATTTTGTATCCAGCCATTTCTTTTGTCTTTTCATTGAATTGAAGACAGAATTGTTGAGTATTGATACCAGTTGGTGATAAAACAGGACCTACTGGTGGAGCTGGTGTAGCTTTACCTGCGTTTAATTGCAATTTAACAACTTTCGTAATTTTTTTCTCTGCCACGAGGCACACCTCCTTTTTTTGTCCGTGATGTGGTAATTGAGCTTAGCTCTCCCACTTATTTTAATTTTAAAAATAAAATAGTAATGCGACTAACACGCACTACGTTATTATACTACATTTAGTCCTTAAAGTCAAACATTTTATCTATTTTTTTCTGTTTGTTTTTCCTAATAATCTTTTCCTCATTAACCTTCTTTATCTTGACTTTGTTAATAGGAGATTCTTTTATTTTGTCATATGATAAACCATTAAATTTTATTGTTGATAAATTTAAAAATATGGTTTCATTACTAAAGTCGCCATAACCAAGATTAATTGCCTCTTGATCATTCAAACTAACCAATGTCATCTTTTTAATTTCTCCGTCTATACAAAGCACCATAGTTAAAAAGTCATTTTCTATAGTCAATTCCATCTTTTCAGAAACAATGCCAGTAAAGCGTTTTGATGAATTAAGCCTATATTCACCCAAAGCTTTCTTCCACACTTCATTAATTTTAGTAGGTTTACAGTAATATCCAATAGTATTTGTTCTAATTGCATCATTATCAAAATCTATCAAAGTTAAGAAATTATTTTTTATCAAAGCATTTTTTTCTAAAACTTCCTTACTAGAAAAGAATCTTTTCTTATCAACCTTAAACAAATCAAAATATCCATTTTCTTTTAATAACATCTTATAATAATCATTACCTATTTTCATAGTTAAAAAATCGCCAAGATATATTTCAATTTGTTTATCATAGGCAGGATAGTAACCAGCATAGTCTTCTATTCGGCAATTAACATATCGTATTTGCCTTTTAGTTCTTTCAGCCTCATAATTTATACCTAATTCATTTTTCAAAAGATCTACACATATTTTCTCACTAATATTTGTATCAATAGAATTAACAAAAACTAAAGCACCAATATTTTTGCTAGGAATAATTATAAAACTTGATTCATAGTATTTTGATCTGTTTGTATATCCAAAAGTATTACCAAATATCTTATAATAATCATTTGAAAACTCTAAACCTAAGCCAGTTTTCAAGTTACCTTGTACGTCACTTTCATAATGTGGTTCTTCAGTCATAGGCTTTAATGTTTCTAATTTAAGCACATTATTAGATTTTTCATTTTTTTCTATAAAAAGCCTTACTATTTTTAAGAAATCTTCACAGCTTATAAATCCATTACTCTTTGTAGAAGTTTCTTTTCCTATTCGCCTATAATCAATTTTATAATAATTTTCATCAATCAAGGCTAATTCGTTTTTATATCCTAAATAGTCTTCATATGTATTAACATATTTAACTTTAATATCTAGTGGTTTAAATATATTCTCTTCCAAAAAGTCACAATATTTTTTCTCACTAATCTTTTCAATTATCTTTCCCAAGAGAATATAAGCAAGTTCAGAATGCGAACTCATCATTTTAGGAGGAGCCACTAAATATTGTTCTTTCAAATAATCTAACAATTCTTTTTCTGTAACTTCTTTATCTCTACATCTGAATTCTATATTTTCACTTGGTAATCCTGAACGATTTTTCAATAAATCAGCTATAGTTATTTCATCATCATCAAATCTAGATTTGATTGAAAATTCTGGTAAATATTTTTTTATATCATCAGTTAAAGCAATTTTCCCATCTTCAACAAGTTTCATAATAGCAATAGCAGTTAATACTTTAGCCATATCGCCTAACATAAATTTTGTTGAAGAAGTAATATTTCTATCTATTTTTTTATTATCATTTTTTATATTTTTTTCAGCTACACCTATTTGAGAAGAATAAATGATTTTTTCTTCATCAAAAATTGCAAAGCTAGCACCACGAGCCTTATTTTTGTGCAATGTTTTTTCTATATCAAAAAGAACTTGTTCATAATTAGCCATATTTTTTCCTCCATTTTTGTAAAAATAATATAAAAGTCTCCATTTCCTGGAGACGATTAATTTCATATCAAAGTTACTTCATTAAAAAGAAGCTCAGCTGGTGTAGCTCTACCAAAAGCGTAAATCAACACTTTCACAACACCTCTTTGTGCATCTATAGCATCAATAACTCCCTCTTGTCCTGTAAACGTTCCATTAGTAATTTTGACTTTATCACCAACAGCTCCAGCAAACAATTTTTCAGTTATAATACCACACATTTTTAAAATTGGTTGCATTTCTTCATCTGATAGTGGAACAGGTTTTGCACCTCCACCACTTGAGCCTAAGAAGCCAGTAACCATTGGAGTGTTACGCACCATGAACCAAGAATCATCAGTTACTATCATATCTATAAAAACATATCCAGGGTAAGGTTTAACAATTACTTCTTTTGTTTCACCATTTTTCTTTTTTTCTAATACTGTTTGTTCAGGAACTAAAACATTGAAAATGCAATCTTTCATATCCATTGACTCGATACGTCTTTCAATATTTCTTTTAGCTGCACTTTCTAATCCAGAATAAGTTTGAACAACATACCATGCTCTTTCGTTCATTTTTGAAACACCAATTATAGTTTGCTACCGATCAATTCAAACAATTTAACAACGTATCCAAAGATCCAATCTGATAAGATAAAGAAAATTGACATTGATAATATAAAGGCAAAAACAATTGCAGTATTCTTTAATAATTGTCCTTTAGTAGACCAACTAATTCTTTTAGCCTCAGCAATTGAAGGTTTGTAGAAAGGCCATACAGCCAAAATCAATGAAACAGCTCCTAAAACGATTAAAATCCAAGCAAATGCAGATGGATAATCACCAATTAAGAATACATTTTCATTTATTACTAATCCGCTATTACCTTCAGAACTAATTCCCATTAATACAAGTGTTCCTAACACTAAAGCTATTAATGATAGAAATAGTAAAATAATTCCTTCATATTTATATTCTTTAGTAAAAATTGTAAGAATCTTATTTTCTTTTTTCAAATTTTCGTTTTTTTCAGCCATTGTTCTTCCTCCTATTTTGTTTCCTTATGAACAGTATGCTTATTACATTTTTTACAAAACTTTTTAATTACCATTCTATTGGGATTAGAAAGTTTGTTTTTATCAACAGTATAGTTTCTTGATAAACATTCTTCACATATTAATATGACTTTTTCTCTCATAATCCACCTATTAAACTTACAAATTATTTTATCAAATTTTTTCTTTTTTGTCAAGATGCTTTTACTTTTTTCACAATTATTATTTGCTTTTATTTTAAAAAATAACTATTTTTAAAAAAATCTATGTCTTTCAAAAGAAAACGGTTCTTGGCTTTTTAACATTTTACCTAGAACCTATATCTTAATTTCATTTTTTTACAATAGATTTAATTTTTTTCTTTCCTCTAGAAATGGCATTGTAAACTTTTCTAACATCGCACCCCATGACAAGACATATATCTCTTGCGGGCATATTTTTTTCAAAAGCATTAATCAAAACTTCATATTCAAATTTACTAAGGTTAGCACAATCAAACTCATCTAGTGAAAGCACTTCTCTTTTTTCTTCTTGCAGCGATAAATCATCAGCATTTTCAACAAGCGTAATGCTATTAACATATGCGTAGTAATTTTGAACTAATCTAACGTATTTTCTTTGCAAAATCAAATCAAAATACTTATTAAAACTTTTACTATATATAGGATTAAAAGTTTTGATAGCTTTATCAAGCATCATCAAGCCTTCTTGAAAAAAATCATCATATCTCATTCTATCAATTTTGAAATCAAATATACGCTTTTTAATCAAAGGTGTATATTTCATATACATTATTTTTAAAGCAGAATCATTTCCTTCATTGATTAAATATAGCAATTCATTATCATTATAATGATAATGCATTTAATCAAATCTCCTTTTTTATAAAAATCTTTGTTGTCTTCTAATCTCGTAAATTATTATTGCTGTACTAACAGATGCATTCAAAGAATTAATTTTTCCATTCATTGGAATGTCAACAAGGAAATCGCATTTTTCCTTAACAATACGAGAAATCCCTTCACCTTCAGAACCGATCACCAAAACAGTAGGCATATCATACTTCATATCCCAATAATTTTGGCTAGTTTCTTCATGTTCAGCACCAACAACCCAATAACCATAATCCTTTAGCTTTTCTAAGGTTTGTGAAAGATTTACAACTTCTACAACTTTAACTAATTCAATTGCTCCAGTAGAAACCTTTGATACAGTTTCATTCAAACGAACACTACGATTTTTTGGAATTATCACTCCATCTACTTTTGTTGCTTCACACGTTCTCAAAATAGCACCCAAATTATGAGGATCCTTCAGTCCATCCAAAACAATAATCAAAGATTTGTTTTCTTTAGAAATAATATCATTCAAGCTGTAATATTTATAATCTGTGGCATATGCCACAACACCTTGATGATTTTCACTAGTAATTGTGTTTAATTTATTTTTTCCAACAATTTCGAATTTAACATCATTTTTTTTAATCAGTGATAATATATCATTAATTTCAGTTTGCAAAAGAATTTTTTCAATACTACTTGGATTTGTATTAAGTATTTCTTTAACAGCATTTTTACCACAAACCATTCTACTCATAATTATTCCTGCCTTTCAATAGTTTCAATGGAAAAATCAATAATTTCTTTAAGTCTTTGAAATTTTTTTTCTAAATAATGAAAGCCTATAACCGCTTCAAATCCAGAACTCGCACAATATTCATCCATATTCAAATTTTTTCTAGTTGAATGAAAATCATGATTTCTTCCTCTTTTATAAATAACCATTTCATCTTCCATTAAGAAATCTTTTTCTAACATCTCATGAACAATTTTAGCATGAGCTTTAGCGCTAACATATTTCACACACATAGTATGCAATTTCTTTTGATTAGTTATGCCCTTCAATAAACAATATTCTCTAATGACAAGCTCATAATATGCATCTCCAATAAAGGCAAGATTAGCACCATTATATAACATAGTTTTCATTATAATACAATTTTTCTTTCATTAATCTCTTTTCTTAGTTCATCAGCTAATGTAAAGTCCTTATTATTTCTAGCCTTATACCATTTGCAAACTATATTTTTCTCCTCTGGAGTAAGCGGCGTAATATCTACTTCAATGCCTAAAACCCAAAGCATTTCTTTATAAAGTTGCATTGCTTGTTTTTTAATCTCACCACTTGCATTTTTGTCTCTAATCAAATTATTAATAATCTTTGACATTTTAAATATACTAGTTATAGCATTGGCAGTATTGAAATCATTTGACATCGCTTCAACAAAAGTTTCTTTTTCATTTTGTAAATTTTCATCTGTGATTTCAACTTTATCAAATGTAAAATCATTCATTTCTAAATCGCGATATAAGCTAATATATGAACGTTTAATTTTCTCATAATCATTTGTAGCTTGTTGTAACAATTCTTCTTTATAATTTAATGGTTGACGATATGGCACATTTAAAATTAGCAATCTATAAACTTGATAAGGGACTTTATCAAGTAAATCATTCGCCCATAAAACGTTACCTAATGATTTACTCATTTTAACTCCACCAAGATCTATTCTACCATTGTGCATCCAATAATTAGCTATTTTATTATTAAAAGCACAAATAGATTGAGCAATTTCATTGTCATGATGAGGGAATTTCAAATCAAGACCACCACCATGAATATCTATAGGACCTTTAAATATTTTATTAATCATAACGACACATTCGGTATGCCAACCAGGTCTTCCTTCGCTCCAAGGTGATTTCCATTTTACACCTTCATCAGTTGCTTTCCAAAGAGTAAAATCTATTGGATTTTTTTTCTTTTCGTTTTGTTCTATCCTAGCACCTTTTATTAAGTTTTCAACAGTTTGACCACTTAAAACTCCATATTCATTTATTTTAGAAACATCAAAATAGACATCGCCATCAACAACATAGGCTCCACCTTTTTCTATCAGCATTTCGATAAATGATATAATATCATCCATTGTTTCTGTAACTTTAGGATTAGCATCATGTGGAAGGCAATTTAATCGTTCGTAAGTCTTTTTTATTTCTGAAATATATTTCTCACTAATTTCTTTTTCAGTTACGCCTTCTTCTCTCGCTCTTTTAATAATTTTGTCATCTATATCAGTAAAGTTAGAAACATATGTGACATTATAGCCCACATATTTAAAAAATCTTGCTACAGTATCAAAGAAAATTACTGGACGAGAATTTCCAATATGAATGTTGCTGTATACAGTAGGGCCGCAGACATACATCATAACTTCTTTATCTTTTATACTTTTAAATTCTTCAATTTTATTTGTTAATGAATTGTATAATTTAATCATTTTTTTTACTCCACTCAAACTATTTTCTACACAATACTATTATATACATATTATCATAAATTGTAAAGTTATTTGCGTTTTTTTCAAATTTTAAATTGTTAATATTTTAAGTAAGATAACTAAAAATCTATAACAATAAAAAATGCAGGTATAAAACCTGCATAAAACATATACTAACGTTTTGAAAATTGTGGTGAACGTCTTGCACCTTTAAGACCGTATTTCTTACGTTCTTTGGCACGTGGATCACGAGTTAACATACCAGCTTTTTTCAATACTGGACGGAAATCATTATTTACTTCTAATAATGCTCTACTAATACCATGACGAATTGCCCCAGCTTGACCTACGATTCCGCCACCATCAACATTAACTAATACATCATAACTAGTACCAGTATTTGTTAAATTAAGTGGTTGTAAAACGTCTAGACGAACTGCAGCTGATGGAATATAATCAGCAAATTCACGATCATTGATAGTAATTTTTCCACTACCAGGAATTAAACGTACTCTTGCAACAGAGCTTTTACGTCTACCTGTACCATAATATTGTACTTGTGCCATATTCTATTCCTCCTAGCCTCTTAATGTATAAACTTCAGGTTTTTGAGCTTGATGTGGATGTTCACTACCAGCATAAACATAAAGTTTTCTATACATATCTTCACCTAAACGATTTTTAGGTAACATACCTCTGATAGATTTTTCAAGAACTTTTTGAGGTTGTAATTCTAACATTCTCTTTGCAGTTCTGCTCTTTAATCCACCAGGATATCCAGAATGACGATAATATAATTTGTCATCTAACTTATTACCAGTTAAAGCAACTTTATCTGCATTAACGATAATAACGTAATCACCGCAATCAACATGTGGTGTGTAAGTAGGTTTGTGTTTACCTTTTAAAAGTGTTGCAACTTCAGTAGATAAACGACCTAAAACTAAATCAGTAGCATCAACAACGAACCATTTACGTTCAACTGTTTGAGCATTAGCCATATAAGTCTTATTCATTTTTTCTCTCCTGTTATTTTTATTAAAATAATTCATCAAATACGTGGGATATTTGATTCAGCAGGGCTATTAATTTTATTGTGGGATCAATAAAAATGTACCTCATATATTATATTATATTTTGCTGATTTTGTCAATTATTTTATTTTTTATTTTCAGGTAATTGTATTTTGATTAAAATTGCCATCTATACCTTTAATATCAGAATATGATATAAAACATTTAGGATCAACCTTTTTAGCAATTTCTCTATAATCACCTAATTCATATGATGAAACAATAGATTCTAAAACATATTTTGGTGTATTAGAATATCCACCAATTACTGGGTAAATTGTAATACCATGATTAAATCGTTTAATAAATTCTTCACGCATTCTACCTTTTTCTTCTGTTATTATAGATATTTTCATAAATTTATAAATAGTATGAATTTTATCTAATAATAAAATGCAAATAATTAGATTGACGATTGTATAAGCAGCGGTCTCAATACCATTGAAAATACCACTAACAAAAATTATTGTAAAATTA
This sequence comes from Mollicutes bacterium Phil14, assembly GCA_001940985.1. GTDB lineage: Bacteria > Bacillota_I > Bacilli_A > ML615J-28 > CAG-698 > Tener-01. The sequence continues at coordinate 35,335 of MSHB01000002.1, read as the reverse complement.
ATTGTAAATGTAATTTTTGTAAATGGAGTCTTTTTCTTGAAAGATAAATACTGGCTAACAATATCCATACCTCCAGTAGAACTACCGCATCTTAATGCGATACCCATTCCTACTCCATTTAATAAACCGCCTAAAATTGCAAGCAACAAACGATTTTCTTTCAAAATATCAAATGGAGAACCAAATTTATTATAAATATATTGAAATAAAGTATTAAGTAAAACTTGTAGTATTACAGAAGATAAACTTAAAACTGCAAATTTTTTACTGACGCCTTTCCAACCTATTAAAAATAATGGTATATTAATTAAACCAATAAAAGCACTCATCAAATATGATAAATCAACTTCAAATAGACTATTTATAATTTCCGCTAGCAATTGCGAAATACCAGTTACGCCACTAGCGTAAAAGCTACCTAATCTAAGAATAAATACAACGCCGAAACAATAAATCGTTGTTCCAAGACACATTCCTATAGCTGCTTTAACTATTCTATTTTTCATTTTTTATCCTACTTTAGCATTAGAGTTTTCTTTTTCAACTTCTAAAACTTCTAATGATTTTTTTGAACTTGAAGCGGCTAAAATCATTCCTTGAGAATCATATCCTCTAAGTTTAATTGGTTTCAAGTTTGCTACAACTACTACTTTTTTTCCAACCATTTCTTCTGGAGAATAAAAATCAGCAATTCCAGAAACAATTTGTCTAATTTCTCCAGAAACATTCACTTTTAATATTAATAGTTTATCTGATTTTTCCATTTTCTCAGCACTTATAACTTCTCCAACTCTCAAATCTACTTTTTGAAAATCATCAATTGTTATTTCATCTTTAAAATCATTTGGTTTAACCATTTTTTTCAAAGCTTCTTCTTTTTGATATTCCAATTCTTTTATAGCATCAAGTCTCTTAAACAAAACATCAGCTTTTTCTATAACTTTACTAGCAACAGTTTTTCCATATCCAAGGTCTTCAAATTTAGTTAGATTTGTTCCTAAATATTCAGAGATCTTTTCTGATGCATCTGGCATAATTGGAGATATCATTATATTGATATTTCTTATGCTTTCAAACAAATGATACATTACACAATTTAAACTTTCCTTTTGACTTTCATCTTTCGCTAAAACCCAAGGAGCAGTTTCATCAATATATTTGTTTGTTCTACTAATCAAATTCCAAATTTCGTTTATACCATTTTGGAATCTAAAATTAGAAAAGTAATCATTATATTTATTAATAGTTAATTCTAAAGTTTCTTCTAGTTGTGAATCATATGAGAAATAATTTTTATTTGGTTTTACAACTTGTCCACCAAAATATTTATTTATCATTGCAACAGTTCTACTAATAAGGTTTCCTAAGTCATTAGCTAAATCTGTATTATACTTATCAATAAAACGCTCGTATGAGAATATACTATCATTACCTAAAGGCATTTCTCTAATCAAATAATATCTCAAGGCATCTAGTCCATAACGATTTACAACATCCATTGGGTAAACAATATTACCAGTAGATTTGCTCATCTTTCCTTCTTTCATTAAGAACCATCCATGAACGTATAATTTATATTTAATAGGGATATCAAGCGCCATTAACATTATTGGCCAATATATTGCATGAAATCTCAAAATATCTTTTCCAACAACGTGAACAACTTCATCACCATTTAACCAAAACTTCTTATATAATTCATCATTTTCGCTGCCATAGCCTAAAGCAGTTATATAATTGCTTAAAGCATCAATCCAAACATATATTACATGTTTCGGATTACTTAATACCGGTATACCCCATTTGAATGATGTCCTACTAACGCATAAATCTTCTAAGCCTTGTTTTATAAAAGATACAACTTCATTTCTTCTAGATTCTGGTTGAATAAAGTTAGGATTTTTTTCGATAAAGTCTAGTAATCTATCACTATATTTTTTTAGGTTAAGGAAATAACTTTCCTCTTGAATCTTTCTAGTAGGCTTTCCACAATCAGGGCAAGTATCACCTTCGCCAAGTTGTGTTTTTGTAAAATACGCCTCGCAAGAAACACAATAATCGCCTTCATATTTTCCTAAATATATATCACCATTAGCTAAAAGCTTTTCGAAGATTTGTTGTACAACTTTTACATGTCTTTCTTCACTAGTTCTAATAAAATCATCATTAGTAATATTCAACTTCTTCCATAATTCTTTAGTTGACTCTGCAACTTTGTCAACTAATTGTTGAGGAGTTAAGCCTTGTTTTTTGGCAGTCTCTTCAATCTTTAGTCCATGTTCATCCATTCCTGTCAAGAAAAATGTGTCATTTCCTTTTAATCTATTGTATCTAGCAAAACAATCACAAACGATTGTCGAATAGGAATTGCCAATATGAACATTACCACTTGCATAATAAATTGGTGTTGTTACATAACATGTTTTTTTCATTTTTATATCCTACCATAACATCTTAAATACTTTATATTTTTCCAATACTGGTGCAGTATCATCACCGTTAATTGCTTTTTCTATTGGCAAAGTTGCAATTATTTCACCTTCATCGCATACACAAACTCCTGTTTCATCTGTTTCAACTAATGTTTGAACAGCTTTAACCCCCATCTCTGATGCCAATACTCTATCTTTAGCTGACGGACATCCTCCACGTTGAATATATCCTAAAACAGTTGTACGAGCTTCAAAAGGAGTTCTTTCAGAAACTTCTCTAGCTAGTTCATTTATGTCCACCATATGTTCAGCAGCAATAATGATAGCATGATTTTTGCTCTTTGCAGATTTTGTTACATTTTCTATGATTTCTTCTAAATTGAATCCTGTTTCTTTACAAATAACACATTCAGCACCAACTGCTATAGCAGTCCAAATAGCTAAGTCACCGCAATTTCTTCCCATAACTTCAACTATACTACAACGTCTATGACTACTAGATGTGTCACGTAATTTATCCACTGCTTCAACGGCAGTATTTAGTGCAGTATCAAAACCTATAGTAAATTTTGTTCCCGCGATATCATTATCAATTGTTCCAGGAATAGCTATAGTTCTAATTCCCATCTTTGATAAAGCTAAAGCACCGCGATAAGTTCCATCACCACCGATAGTTACAACAGCATCTATACCATATATTCTTAAATTTTCTATTGCTTTTTCTCTTACTTCTTGATCAGCGAATTCCGGAAGTCTAGCAGTGCCTAAAAATGTTCCACCATGGCCCATTTTTTCAGAAACTGATTTTCGGTATAATCTTTCAATTCTACCTTCATACATTCCTAAATAACCATCATGTATTCCATAAACTTCTAATCCAAGTGCAATGGCGCTGCGCACAACAGAACGGACTGCAGCATTCATTCCTGGGGCGTCTCCACCTGATGTAAGTACTCCTATCTTTTTAACCATATTTATACACCTCGTTTTAATCATCGAATATTATAACATATTTTCGCATTATTTTACAATAACTAGATTACTGAAAACTAATGATTTTTTTTCATTTCTCACTTCAGCACTACATTTTCCTAAGTACACTGCTCCTTTAATTAAAATACTCTTATACTTTTCATAAGTATCAGGAAATAAAGTTCCATCTACAGTTCCACTATCATCGCTAATAGCTAAAAAAGCCATTTCTTGATTTTTCTTAGTTTTTATAACTTTAATATTATTTATTATAAACAATACATTAATATTTTTTTCTTCATTTATAAGTGATATATCTTTAGTATTATATTTTTGCTTTAAAAAATTATATCTTTTAAAAACATCATATTTTAAATTAAATCCTAAAGACTCTTTTTCATAATTAGCAATTTCAGAAAAACTATATTCTTCATCAGAAAACTTTCGCTCATCAAGCTTATTTTTCAATATATTTCCATACTTAGCAAGTTCTATGCTATTATCATACTCAAGAATCATTTGCTTTCTAGCAATTTTAAATTCATCTAAAGCGCCAGCAAAAATCATGCTTTCTACAATTCTTTTATTTAAAATATTCTTAGTTCGCGAAATAAATTCATCATAGTTATTGTATAAACCATTTTCTTTTCTTTCATTTAAAAGTGCATCTAATGATACAGTTCCAAGATTTTGTATTCCTAATAATGAGTAATAAATTCCTTCACTGGTCGCCTCAAATTTTAGGCTACTCTTGTTTATTGAAGGTGGAAAAACTTCAATTTTCCTTTTATTGCAGTCAAAAATATATCGTTTAATTAAGCGAATATTTCCTATTGTATTGCTCATAAGTTCGGCCATAAAGTACTTATAATAGTAAGTCTTTAAGTATGCCATCTGATAAACAATGACAGAATAAGCAACAGAATGCGACTTATTAAATCCGTAATTAGCAAATTTAACTATATAGTCATACACTTGGTTACTTGTTTTTTCATCATGGCCATTTTTCATAGCACTACCAACAAACCTTGTTCGCTCATTATTAAGTACTTCAGCCTTCTTTTTTGATACTGCTCTTCTCAAAATATCGGCTTGTCCTAGCGTATATCCTGCAAATTTTTGAGCTACCAACAATATTTGTTCTTGAAAAACTATGGTTCCATACGTCGAATCAAGCACTTCGCTTAGTGATGGATGAATAAATTTTACTTCTTCTTTTTTGAATTTTCTCCTTACAAAACTAGGAATCATCTCCATTGGACCAGGTCTATATAAAGCTAAAGCATTAACTATGTCATCAAAACTGCTAGCTTTTAATTGCATTAATGTATTCCTCATACCTGGTGATTCTAATTGGAAAATGCCATCAGTATCGCCACTAGCAATCAATTCATATACTTTTGAATCATCAAAATCAATATTATTTATAAGGATTTTATTGCCAGTCATCTCAGCTACTTTTAAAATTACCGAATTAATTATTGTCAAATTTCTTATACCAAGGAAATCAAATTTCACTAATCCCAAACTTTCAAGATCAGTAGCATCAAATTGCGTTTGATATAATCCATTAATTCCTTCTTGCAAAGGAGTATAATTTATCAAATCATCATCAGCCATAATTATACCAGCTGCATGAACAGACATATGTCTAGGCAAACCCTCAAGTTTTAAAACCACCTCATATAGTTTTTTTATCATTGGTATTTCATCTATCATCTGTTTTAAAATCGGACTTTTACTAACAGATATAGACATACTTTCATCACCATTATTGACATATTTTATAACTTCATTAAGGTAGGCATCATCTATTTTCATAACTCTAGCAGCATCGCGAATAGCCAATCGAGGCCCAAATGTTCCAAAAGTTGAAATATGAGCAACTCTATTTTTTCCATATCTACCACCAACATATCTAATTATTTCATCCCTTTTATTGTCAGGAAAATCAGTATCGATATCAGGCATAGATGTTCTTTCAGGATTTAAAAATCTTTCAAACAAAAGTCCATGTTTTATAGGGTCAATTTCTGTTATTCCCAAGGAATATGAAACTAACGAACTAGGAGCAGATCCTCTTCCTGGGCCAACTAAAACTCCGTTCATTTTGGCATATTTTACATAATCATAAACAATCAAAAAGTAATCCACAAACCCCATTTTAGTTATTATATCTAATTCATATAGCAACCTTTTTCTATATGTCTCTACATCTACTTTTTTATTTTTCAATCTTTTATTCAAACCAACCATTGCTAGTTCTTTTAAATACTTCGTTTTATCACTAATATCTGAGATATAAACAGGCATTCTAAAGCGCCCAAATTCAATAGTGACGTTGCACTTATCAGCTATTGCACTTGTATTAGTGATGGTTTCTGGATAAAGAGAAAACATACTTTCAGCTTCTAATCTATTTATAAAATACATATTCATATCTTTTTCATTGTATGGATAAGTACTTCCACCTATAGCAATGCTTTTCAATGTTAAGAATGTATCAAAGTCTTCTTTTTTAAAATATGCTACTTTATGAAGTGCAACACAATTCAAATCATTTTCAGAACACCATTTTACTAAAGACTTAATTTTTCCTTTCATTAATGTAGTTTGCATATCCAAACCAACATACAAATCTTTGAAATATTTTTTATAATCATCAATACTTTTCTTAAAGTCAACTAGTTCATCAGATAAATACATCTTTATAGCTTTATTTTCATCGCCAGGAATAACAACAACGCAATTTTTGCACATATTGGAAATATCTTTTAAAGTTATCTTTTCTTTTTTTATCTTAGCAAGTGTAGCTAAGCCCATTAGTTCTTTAAAACCAAGATTATTCTTTGCATAAAACAAAAAATCAAATTCAGCAAATGAAAAGTGCAAACCAAATATAGGTTTAATATTATTTTTCAAACATTCATTATAAAACTTTATCGCCCCATACATATTGTTATAATCTGTAATTGCTAAAGATGAATAATTATTCATTTGTGCCATCTTTACAAGATCACTAATTCTATTAGGAGATGACAAAAGCGAATATTCAGTTTCTGTGTATAAATTAACAAATCTCATAAAGTAGCACCTCATATATTAGTATATCACAAAGATATATTTTTTTCCACTTAAAGCTAAATAAAATGCACTTTTTTAAAAAAGTGCATACAATCCTAACTATTTATTATTTTTTTCTTTCTATACACAGTAGATAAAACAGTAAATAAAGTTGACACTAAAAATCCAAGAAATATGATAAAAATATATTTTTTATTTTCAATCATTTTATTTTCAAAAACAATTTTATCATTAATCTTTAAACTTCTAATCTTTGTTTTCAATACTTTCTTATTAAATTCAAAAGCAAATTTCTTTAAATTATTTTCATAATTAAGTATAACAATCTTTCCAAAATCTTCGCTTGTGTCAACTTCTATCATATATGTTGAAAAAAGTAATGTATTAGAAAAATTCTTACCTCCAACATCTGAAACAAGATATACATCAAAATAATAATTATCACCACTATTTAAACCATTAATTAATATGTTTTGAGTATTGATAGGAAAGTTATAGCTTCTTTCTTCTTTGTTATTTCTTGCAACAATTTTGAACCATCTTGAACATTCATTTATATCATCACATAAAAAGACAATTTCTTTATCATCAATTTTATCTACTGATATTTCTACGTCTTTTTCTAAAATGTTAATTATGTATCTTTCATTTATATCTTTATAATATTCTTTGCCATTTATATTATAATATGCTCTTTCTATATTATATATAAACCTACCTATACCTTCAATATTGCCTATAGGGATAAAAAGAGTTTCAATAGTATTATCATAATAGAAATCATATATTCTACCACCATTAATAACTACATAATTTAAAACTATGTTTTCAGAAAATTTAACTTTAAATTTAATAGTAATTTTTTCATCAGAGTATGCTTCCATATCACTATCTTTATTCTCTTTTTCAACAAAATCAATTTGTGATGATGAAACATAAAATGTAATACTATATTTTTCATTATTACTACCGACTAATTCTAAAACGTATTCTCCTTGGTTTTGTATTTGATAATTATCTATAATTTTTTCACCATTAAGATAACCTTTGCCATTAAACCTCAATCTAAAGCCTATAGGATATATTCCGCCATCACTAACATTTACTTCCTTTTCAATTACGTATTTAAATGAAATTTTTCCATCTATTCCCCCAATTGTTGTATATCCATATTGCAATTCATATTCACCATACACCTGTTTATCAAGTCTTGGGGAAAAATTCTTTTCTAGACTTTCACATTTTCCTAGTATTGAATATAATCGCATTTCTTCATCCACAGATTTCATATTGCACCTATATAATAATATTACATCAACAATCTTTTTCTTATCATCGTTACCAACCAAAATAACATCATTTACTTCAAGGACTTTTCCTTCTACAATGATTTCTATATAATCATTAGTTAAAAAATCTCTAATTAGAATTTTATTTTCAAAAACAATAGACATTACTCCTATTTCATTAATGATAGCACCAACAATTACATCATCATATTTATTTTTATATAATGGATTCAAGTTTTCATCAAAACTATATATTGATGAAGATGTTGCTAAATAAAGTGCTCCTTCATAGAAAGCAAATGATTTAATATTATTATCTTCATCTAAAACAATTGTTTTTTCAACCTCATATTTGTTATTTATTTTTGCTACAAAAACACTATTTTCATATTTACCGCCATTACCAAAGTCCCCTTCTCCAAAAGGAGATTTATATCCACATACATAAATTTCATCATTATTATAAATACAATCAATAATAATTTCATCTGTTGCGCCACCATAAAAATGAATTTGAGTTCCATAACTATCAATCAAACAAACAAATCCATCTAAACCCAATAATTTCTTTATCTCAGAAGTTAATTCATTTCTTTCATTAGTAGCACCAACAATTATAAGTTTATCATTAATTATTTTTATTTTATATTTCTCTACACCATCTCTTATTAGATAATTATCCTCTAATAAATTTAGTTTACTATCGTAAATTGTTTTAGACAGCACACCATCACTTAAAGTTATCAAAAATATATTATTTTCAAATGAAACCACATCCCACGAAGAAGCATCTATTTTAAGCTGAATAATTTTCTCATCATTTTTCAAATAGTATTTACCATCTTCACTTATTAAATTAACGTTATTGTCTATTTCTTTTATTACTTCTTTTTCTTCATAGATTTCTTCTACAATTTGATATTGTTCATTATTAATAGGAGATAGCATCATGCTCGCAAATAGCAAAACAAATTTAAGCATATTTTTTTCTCCTATTAATAAGTTTAGAAATTATAGTACCAGAAATAACCCCCACAACAAGGGACACAATTAAAAAAGACCAATCATTTTTTAGGACTAATGTGTCGCTTTTCATTTCATTATTAACAGTATTCGTACTGTTTGTTTTTTTATCAAAAACATTTTCAAATGTCAAACTAGATTTTGTTTGCACCTCTTCTTCAATATCAGAGACTGTCAAATTATCAACTACAAAATATATACTTTCTTTTTCTCCTGAAATTCCATAAAGTTCTAATAAGTAATTACCACTTTCATTAATAATATAATTGTTTTCTATTTGCTTGCCATTCAAATAACCAATAGCATTAAATTCTAATTTTAATCCTACATCGTAAACACTAAAATTTTTAACATTAGTTTTTAAAGGTGCTGATATTTTGGATTTTATTAATATGTTAATATCTTTAGTCACATATTCTTCATAAACTTCTTTTTCTCCAAATTCAGTACTATTTTCTTCGGTTTTTTTATTTGTTATTTCCTTTCCATTAATAAAAATTCTATTATCCTTCTTTTTAATATAAACTTCACTTGTCATTTCCAATTCATCAGTATCAAGTGATAAATATAAAATATTAAAAAAATAATTCTTATAATTGGCATTTTCAACCTTTTTATTGCCCATGTTTTTTAAACCTGAGTCATATATTTTTTGATATTGTTTATCTAATATGATTTCATTTTCCCATAAGTAACCATTTTTTGAAAAAGTGGCTATTACTGCTAAGCAATTATTTTCATAAAAAACATCAATTCTTTCTATCTTATCTGAAATTTTAACTAAATCATATTCTAAATAATCAATCTTATCTAATCCCATATTCCATTTTCCAATGCCAATTTTATATTTTTCAACAACCGATACTAATAGTGCACTCTCGCCATCTGATACTAGCCTACTTCTTTCATCGCACTTATCTCTTTTTAAAGAATAATACATTGGCATATCAAGCTGTTCATCAAATTTAACTATTGCGAAAAATTCATTAGATGTATTTCCACTTAAAAAATAACCTTTACCAGAAAAATTAATTAATAAAAAAATTTCATTTTTTAAGCAAATACAATCATACAAAGTATTATAATCACCATTACCAAATGATATTATATAATAATCACTAAAATCTAACTCTGATATTCTTCCTATAAGAATAGATCTTAAACTATCATTATAACATCCATCAATCATTTTTGACATGGTTTCACCAGTAAAATAATAGCTGTTGTTGATTTTAAATATTCTTTTTGCGAAGCTATCATTATCTCCCATAATTTCTTGTTTCCTTAAAGATATTCCATTATAAGAGTATTCCTCAATTAAAATTCTACTTATTTTATCTGTCTTTCTAACCTCACCTAAAAGAACTATTTTATCATCTTCAAAAATAGCATCAACAAACTTTCCATTTATAGAATCAAAAATCTTATTTTCAAAAATTTTATTTCCTTCTTTGTAATAAGAAACGTATGGAAGTCCACTACTCATTCCTAAAACAAGATATTCATCAGTGTGTAGATAAACGATATTCTCAATTATCAAATCAGAATCTACTTTAAACTCCTTATGAACGTTTCTATATAAATATCCTTTATTTAAATAATCTTCACCAACAATATTAATATTACCACTATCATAATATTCTTCGCTTGTTGAAATGTAAATTTTGGCATTTACACTATTAGAAAAAATAAAAAATATATTTAACAATATAAACGTAAAAAAACACATAAATTTTAACAATCTATTTTTCATATTCTTTTCCTCCTATTAATATAATAGTCAAAAAAACTTTTTTTACTTTTAAAAAATAAAAGTCCCCATTTTGGGGACTGGCATTATTTATATTTCTTCCTCACGCCAAGCGAGGAAATCATCAAATATTTTAGTTTATTTGAAAACTATCACAGAAACGGATCAATATGTGATAATAGTATTATACATCACAATGTATCCATTTATACTAAATATTATTTGGTAATTATTTCATAAACATCACGAGCAATCATTAATTCTTCTTCTGTTGGAATTAAGAAAGCTTTAATCTTAGAACTAGGTTTAGTGATTTCAGCAATTTCTCCACGAACTTTATCATTTACTTCATCATCTAATTCAACACCAAGAACTTGAACGCGTTTTAAAACCTCACGACGTAGGCGACTGCTATTTTCACCAATTCCTGCAGTGAAAACAATCGCATCTGCTCCACCCATATGTACATAGTAGCTACCAATGTAATCAGCTATTCTCTTGTATTGAATATCTAAAGCTAAATTGCATAATGGATTCTTGTCTAAATTTTCTTCAATAGTTCTAGAGTCGTGTGACAATTGAGAAACACCTAAATAACCTGATTCTTTGTTTAATATTCTTAACAATTCTTGTACTGTATATTTTTCAGGATCTACTGAATTCATAAATTCTAGTACTGTTGGATCGATATTTCCACTACGCGTTCCCATAGGAATTCCTTCAAGTGGAGTTAAGCCCATTGATGTATCAATACATTTTCCACCTTTTACTGCAGATATAGAGGCGCCATTACCAATGTGGCATGTAATAATCTTAAGTTCTTCAACTGGTCTTCCCATAACTTCTGCGCATTTATTAGCAACATATTTATGGCTAGTTCCATGAGCACCATATTTTCTAATACCATATTTTTCATACCATTCATATGGCAAAGCATACATATATGTATCTGGTTCCATAGTTTGATGGAACGCAGTATCAAACACAACAACATTTGTCAATTTTGTTCCAATTGATTCAAAAGCTTCAATTCCATCCAAATGAGCCTTATTATGAAGAGGAGCAAGTGGAATTAATTCTTTAATCTTACCTTTAACATATTCATCAACTACTTCAGCTTTGCTAAAATATTTACCACCTTGAACGACACGGTGACCAACACCATCAATTTCACTATAAGATGAAATTATCTTGTTTTTCATTAAATAGTCTAATAATATTTGAACAGCTTCAGTGTGTGATCTGATTGGAGCATTGCAAGAGTAATCACCAATTTTATATTTTGAAGTAAAATTATCTGGTGTATTTTTCTCACTAATACTTTCAAATAGACCTTTAATAATAACTTTTTCACTTGGCATTTCGATTAAGCGGAACTTTAGTGATGAGCTTCCACAGTTAACTACCATAATTTTTTTTGTTTCATTGTTTTTCATATATTTTCTCCTCTAAATCTATATATCTTTTACTAATTGCTTTATTTTTTGCATTATGCCTCTTATGTATTCTTTTTCAAAAGTTTCGACATTCAAAATTGACATATGATAATCATCCAAAATTGCTTTTTTACCTATTAAAATACTTTTTCCAACTTGTCCATTACAAACAATAGTTTGAGGGAAAACTATTAAGGCCACTAAGGTTGCATTATTTCTAATAAACTCTTTGAAAATATGATTATTCTCTGCCCCAAAGAAATCATTATCAATAATGAATATAAAACAGCCATCATCAACTATATTTTTCAATCGCTTTTCAATAAGCAAATATGGAAAATATTTTACTCCTTGGTTGAATAAATAACTATCGCATTCATCAACTTCATAAGAACATTTATTTAAATCCCCAATAACAATATCAACGGAATCATTAATATCATTTAAGGCATTTTGATAATAAATCTTCATTTCATTTCCTTGTAGATTACTTGAGATCTGAGATATTTTAACCAAATTTTCATCCTTTTCAATGCCAATCAATTCGCTTTCAAAACTAAGATTATTGCTTATAGCTTGAAGTAAATTAGACGTTCCTAAAAGGGTATCAAGAATAGAAATTTTCTTTTTATTAATATTTTTTTCTTCTATAATTATAGATATAAAATAACTAATGGTATCAGGTGTCATTAAATCTAAAGGCATGTTTTTATGCTTAAAAGCTTTTACTATCAACAATTCTAAAGCTAACCTAATCTCTTCATTAGTAAATGAGACATTAACTAAATCATTATAAATACTAAAAATTTTATTATAAGTTTCTTCACTAATTCTTGAATCGTCAACTTCAAATATTAAATCATTTCCAACTCTTATTAATGCCTCTAAATAATCAATATTAATATCTTCGTATAATGCCATACATGCACTATCAAATAATTCAAAAAATAGATCTATTTTTTCATTTCTAATCAAATTCATAATACTACCTAAATATGTTAATTTATTTTTTCAATTTTTGCTGAAATTTCTTTATTGTTATTAATGGTAATAACGGCGAATGTTTTTCCTTCCTTATTTCTTGGAAAACTCACTGAACCAGGACACACAATAAGCACTCCATCTACTTCTAGTATCTTAGGAATGTGAGTATGCCCATGAATAGCAATCTTGCATCCGAAATCTCTTGCAGTTTTTGCAAGATAATTATCATTAAAAAATAATCCATTACCATGAACTGTATAAATACTAATATCATCTATAGAATCAATTCGATACTTATTTTTTATATAAAAATCGCAATTGCCTCTAACAGTTTCAAAAGGATATAGCTCTTCTTTTCTTAAACAACTATCTCCAGCATCAATAAAAAGATCTGCATCATGGTGAAGCTTAGCAATTGTTTTTAATGTTTCCACATTGCCATGGCAATCACTTGTAACAACAATCTTCATTAATATCACCTTATTAATATTACCACAATTCAATAAAAATTTCAAGAACACATTGTAAAATAAAAAAGTCATTCATATAATTAGTCTAAATTATATATGAATAACTCTTTTTTTAATGTAAACAAATTATTATTTTCTTTCAATCACTTCTAAATTAGTGATTGTAGGGGCAGTTTTCTTATTAGTAAATGTCTCTTTTATTGATGACAATACTTCTGGAAATTGATCAATAAGTTTTTCATATATATGGATTTCATCATTAACATGTAATAACTTAACTTCATCATCTAACAATACTAAAAAAGCAACTGGTACAATGTTAACCGTACCACCAGTAGCTCCTCCAAATGGATAATTTTCACTGTCTCTAGAAATTGATGATTGATCAGTTCCACCAGCTGCAAAACTACATTTCATTTTAGATATAGGTATTATTGTAATATCGCCAGATTTTATAGCTTCGCCAATTATTGTATTAGCATCAATCATTTCTCTAATACTATTCATAGAAATTTTTAATATTTCACTTATTGGATGTTCAGACATCTTTTTCACTTCCTTTCTTAACAAATATTCTTATTTTCTTTATATCTTTATAATTTTTAAAAACAGCAAACAAAAAGTAAATAATTCTAAAATCAAGTACAGCATCAAATAATGCATCAATTTTAGCACCTTGATTTTGTACTGAATAATATTCATTTTTTACTTCTTTAAAGTTTTTATATATTAATTTTCTTAAATATAAAATACCATTCCATGATGCAACAATTGCAAAAACTTCTATTTCTTTGTTCTTTGATTTTGTTTTCATTATCCAAGTTAATTTAGATACTGTCATTAAGGAAATAGTATCTTTTATTATATTGCTACTTTTAATTATTAATCCAATATTATAAAGTATCTTATCAAGTGTTATTGCATCGTTAGAATTTTTATCAGAAAAGAATTTCTTAATTGCAGCATCTAAATCAAATCTGATATTAAATATTTTTACAAAATATATATCTATATCATTATGCTTATCATTTCTAACAATTCTAATTCTAATCGGCATTATAAGTAATATAAAAATCAAAACTAAAAATATATACAAAAATTTCATATTATTATTATTTCTCTATAAAATATTTTAATACTATATTTATTTTTTTATTATTATTTGTTATAATAAAAATGAGGAATTCATTATGAATAAATTAGTAATAAAATTAATAAAATTATATCAAAGATGTACAGATGGCAAACATAAATGGTGCAAATACTATCCAACATGTTCAAATTATGCCCTGCAAGCATTTGAAAAATTCAATTTTTTCAAAGCTTTGTTTTTAACAATAATTAGAATTCTAAAATGCAATCCTTTTTCAAAAGGAGGATATGATCCTGTTCCTCTTACCAAAAAAGAAAAAAGAGAATTAAAAAATTCTCTTGAAAAAGACTCCAATCTTTCTAAATAGGTTATGAACAAATTCTAAGACTTTCTTTATGAAGGTCTTTTTTTCTTTTTCTTCACGATTTAAAACATTAACTGACAAAGCAAAAGGTGAATCATCAATTTCTAAAACAATTCTATATTCCCCTGGAGTTTTTTTGTTTTCACTGTAGTCATCATAAGTTACAGTATAATTTACATCTTCCCTAAATTGATTAGTTTTAATCAAGAAATTAACTAAATCATTGACTGTAACATTGTTTTCTTTCAAATCAATAGTTATAACTTTACTGTCAATATAGAAAATTGGTTTTATATTGTCTTTAACATTAATTAATATTTCTTGAGTAGAAACGTTACCTGCTGTATCCTTAACACTTAAAACAACTTTCCAAGTTCCAACTCTACTTGAAGCATGAGAATAGTTATCACTAGATATAGTTATTTTCTTACTTATATCACCATCAACATCATCTGTCGCCTTCACATTTGATAAAATTGTTTCAATTTTTAATACATCACTTTTATTAATATCATAAGTAAATTTCCCGGAAAATACAGGAGCTAATCTATCTATGTATTCAACAACTATCGTGAATGAAAAATCTAACCTATTATTCGAACTATCAGCAACATAACAAACAACTTCGTATGTTCCTTGCTTATTTTTATTTTTTGAATAATTATCTGTAACTATTTGAACATTTTCACTAATGTCACCATCATAATTATCAATTATTTTCAATTCTTTAAAAAAGTGAGTTAATTCATAATTATCAGTAGTTTCAACTTTGAAACTTTTCTTGCCCGTTAAAACAGGTTTTTCAGTATCAACTACATTAATATACAATGTAAAAGTGGTAGTATTAGATGCCGAGTCAGAAACTTGCAATTTAACTTCCCAAATGCCTACTTTCTTTTTATTTGAAGAATATTCATCTTTAACAACTACTATTTTATCTGTTATATCGCCATCATTATCATCGTAAGCTTTAATTCCTGAAAGTATTAAAGAAAGACTAATTGGATCATCAACATTTGTAATATAAAAGCCATCACTTCCTGATAAAACTGGACTATAATCAATTTTTGGACCTTTATATTCCATCTCACTAAGAGTAATACTAGTAATATCTATCTCGTGATCTGCCAAAATATAGTTTTCTTCAATCTTCATAAGATTTAAGTTAGCGCCCCAATCCTCTTCTACAGAAATATCCATCTTTATATATTTGCAATCTGATTCTGTTGTAAATGTAATGACTGTCCCATCATTAGAAAAAGTTGTACTAACTACCCTCAATGTTGACTTATCACTATCATATGAAGTTATATTTGCACCAGTAAACCTACCTTCTTGGTAACAATAAAAATATAAATAATATTTGGTATTTTCTTTAACTCTAATATAATTGATTGTGCTAATTGTTCCTATATTGAGTTTGTTTCCCTCCAAATAGCTAAAATTATCATCTGAAAGATAGTTTTCACCTAAAGGAAGGAATTCCCAATCAGCAATTTCACTAGCGTTTAAAAAGTTCCTATTATAAACTAACATCGGTAATACTAAAAGCATTAGTAGAATCATCTTTATAGTTAACGATATATTTCTATTTTTTTTCATTCTTTTCTCCTTGAATAAATAAAGTTCAATTCGAAATATTTTTCACACATTTTTATTATATCATTATTTTATCTTTTTTAAATCTCTTTTTTTTTATTTCAAATTATGTCGTTTTTTAGCATCAAGATACTTAAAAAATAGCATTTTCTATCATTTTTTCTAAAATTATTTCATTTTTCTCTATCTCTCTCACTAGCTTAAATTGATTCCTAGCTCTAATAAGATTATGTGTTTCATAATCAACTTTGAAATATATATCATTTTCTAAATAATCTGTTAAAAATCTTATTCCACATTCTAATGTTATCACCTTAGCACTTGTTACTAACAATTTCTTTTCTTCACTAGTTAAAATATCTTTTACTTCACTCAAAAATCCTAAAGAAAAATATAAAAAAAGTTCCTTATCAATTTTTACTTTTCTTAAATCTCTCTCATCTTCTAAAGCTTTTGTTGCTCCAGTTCTAATCGCATCCCCATAATCAAATAATATACTTCCAGGCATTACTGTATCAAGGTCTATTAAACAAACACCTTTGCCACTTTCATCTATCATTACATTATTTAATTTCGTATCATTGTGAGTAACTCTTATCGGAACGAGTTTCATATCGATTGCCTTATTAATTATATCAACCAAGTTTTCTCTTTCTTTAACAAATAATATTTCTTTTTGGCAATCATTAATTCTAATATTTGGTTTATTTAATAATGTTATTAATTTATCATATCTTTTTTTAGTATCATGAAAATCTTTTATTGTTTGATTTAATTTGTGTAATGGAAAATTAGATAAATTTTTTTGAAATCTCCCTATAGTTTTCCCTACTTCATAAAATGTTTCTTTATTATCTAAGTGTTCATATGTGTTCCCGCAATCTATACATTTATAGCAGCGCCAATAATCTTTATCTATTTTTACTAATTTTTTATTATTTTTATTTTTAACAATTTCTAATGTTTTTTCATTAGTATTCTTTTTAATATATTCTGTAACTAATTCAATATTTTTCATAACTTTTTTAGGCTTTTTAAACACATTAGAATTAATCTGTTGAAGAATGTACTTTTCTTCTTTTGTTTCAACTAAAAACGTTTTGTTAATGTGCCCATTTCCATATTTCTCACATTTTATTATTTTATTAAAAAAACGATATTTTTTTAATACTTTTTCTAAATTAGCATCTATAATTATCCCCTCTTAATTTATTATATGCAATTAAAAATATTTTTGAACACAAAAAAGCCATCAATGACGGCTTTCCTTAACATTATTAATTATTTTTTTATATATTGGCAACATTTCTTTTTCTGAACAATAACTATCAATTTTATCAATATCTATCCACATGACACCTTTATTTTCATCTTCTTTTACGACAAGTTTTTCTTTCTCACTAGCTATGAATCCATAAGTGACATTTAAATGTAAATGCGAACTAACAAATTTTCCTCTTTTATAATGGGAAAAAACAGGGAGAATTTCTAATGAAATTATATCTTTAGATTCAGATATTGGTTGTAAATGCTTAAGTCCGGTTTCTTCTTTTGCCTCTCTTAATGACACTTCATATAAATCTTTTTCTCCATCAGCATGTCCACCAGTCCATGACCATGAATCATATATATTATGATAAACCATTAAGACTTTTGTAAAGTTTTCATTAAAAACCATACTTGAACTAGTGATATGAGCATACTCTACATTCCTAGTTAAAATATCATCACCAATGTTATCAATCATATCCAATATGATTCTTTTATCATTAGTTTCTTGTTCATTTTTAGGAGTATAATTTTTAATATCATCAATGTACTCTTTTTCCATGTTATCTTAACCTCAAAGCATTTAAGATAACTGATAAACTACTAAACATCATAGCAAATGATGCTATCATTGGATTAATTACAATATTTATGCTAGATAATAATCCTAAAGCTATTGGTATTAAGCATATATTATATAAAAAGGCCCAGAAAAGATTTTCTTTAATTATTTTTATTGTCTTTTTACTAATATCATACAAAGTATTTATTTTATTTAAATCATCTTGCATTAATACAACATCAGCACTATTTATAGCAATATCACTAGCTGTTGAAATACTAATACCGATATCAGCAGTTGCTAGTGACGGAGCATCATTAATACCATCACCAACCATAGCTACTAACTTACCATTAGTTTTAAGTTTTTCAATAACTGCGGCCTTTTCTGTTGGTAATACATTACTAATAACTCTATCTATTCCTAATTGAGAAGCTATTTCATTTGCGGAGTTTGCTGAATCACCAGTCAACATAACCAATTCTATTTTTTTACTTTTAGCATTTTTGATCATTGTTTTGGCACTTTCTTTTACTGTATCTTTCGCACCCAAAACTGCAGATATTTTTCTATTCACAACAAGAATTAACAATGTGTTTCCATTTGAAGATACACTATCAATTATTTCTTTTTCAGTATTAGAACATTCGATATTATATTGCTCTATCAATTTCAAATTTCCAACTAATATCTCATCAGAGTTGATTTTTCCAGAAATTCCTTTACCAGCAACATTAGTAAAGTTTTTAACATCTAACAAAGTAATGTTATTACTAGAAACAACTTCGGAAATGGCCTTAGCGATTGGATGAGTTGAGCCATTTTCTATACTTCCAATAATTTGTAATGCTTCATTTTTTGTTATTCCATTCAAATAATGTTCTTCTTTTATCTTAAGAGAACCTTCAGTTAAAGTTCCAGTTTTATCAAAAACAATTGTATTTATCTTATTGAAAGCTTCTAAAACAGCGTTATTTTTGACCAATATTCCATTTTTAGCGCTTTTACCATTAGATACAACCATCGCAATAGGTGTTGCTAGACCCAACGCACATGGACAAGCTACAACTAGTACCGTTACAAAAACATTTATTGCTTTTGAAAAATTCTTTGTAAATATTAAATAACAAACAAATCCAACAAGTGCTATAATTAAAACTCCTAAAACAAAGAATTTACTAACCACATCAGCTACTCTAGAAATTGGAGCTTTAGTGTTTGTAGCCTCAACTACCATTCTAACTATTTCCGATACTGTTGATTCTTTACCTATTTTTACAGCTTCATATTCAATATATCCATCACAGTTAATACTACCAGCTATGACATCATCGCCTTCGCCTTTGCTTTTAGGCATACTTTCACCAGTTATAAATGATTCATTAATCGTAGTAGCACCTTTAGTAATCTTTCCATCAACAGCTATAGATTCACCGCTTTTACATACAACAATATCACCTTTATTAATTTCATCTATTGTAACATTTTTGATTTCGCCATCTTTATAAACTAAAGCATAAGCTGGAGTTAATAACATTAAATCTTGTATAGCTTCCGTAGTCTTTGTCTTTGATAGATTGTCAATATATCTACCAATTTTAATAAAGAACACTATCATCACACTAGATTCAAAATATACATTACCAAGAGGATTATTCAAAAGAACTGAAATTGTTTCATAAATACTAAAAAGCATTGAACTTAATATTCCTATTGAAACTAAAGTATCCATATTTGGCATTAAATTAATCAAGTTCTTATATCCACTCACTAAAAGATCTCTACCAAAATATAGTGATGGCAAACTCAATATTAATAATATCAAGCAATAATTCTTAGGATTGGTTTCCATATTGATAATATTCGGAACTGGAAGATTAATCATATGTCCCATTGATATATACATCATTAATAGCGATAATACTAATAATATATATATTTCTATTCTTTTATATAATTGATTTCTTTTTTTATTCTCTCGTCTAAAGTCTTCAATTCCTAAACTTTCAAAACCGCCTTTTTTTATCAATTCACCTATTTTTTCAATATTTAAAATATTTTCATCATATTCAATAGTAGCATTATTCATTACTAAATTAACATTTGCTTCTATTATTCCTTCTTGTTTATTTAAGAATTTTTCTAAGCCGTTTGAGCAAGCACTACAGCTCATCCCACCAACTTTTAATGTTATTTTTTTCATATTTTCATCACCATACATATTTTATGTTTTTTATTAGTTTTTGTCAAATAAAATGCATTATGTAATAATAAAATAAAATTGGCTTAACTTAAGCCAATTATTTTATATCATTAAATTAAATATTCTCTTCTGTCTAATAGACATAGTTTTATTTTCCATACTTGTTTCAATAGTAAAGTTTACTATTTGATTAGGAGTTGCTTCAAACAAATATGATGAAGAAATTGTAAAAGTTGTAGTTTCAGATATTTTATTTTCCATTTGATATTCCCAAGAAGGATTGTAAAGGTCATTACTTATTTTACATTTCCTTAAAATATTATATTCACTATCAAACAACCAATCAGTTATTTTACAATCATAAGAAAACAAAACTCCATATTTTGTGTTTTCTAGTTCTGCTCCATCAAAGAGATTAGTCTTTCCATCAAACAATATTTCTTTCTCGCCAAACTGTGTCGTAAAATAAAATGATTTTGAATGTGTCTGTTGCCATGACACTATTGGTTTAACATTAGTTTGATAATTAAAATTAATACCCATATATGCTTTTTTAGTATATTCATTTTTATCAAATCCACTCTCATCATTTTGACTAGCCATATAACCATTTACATAAGTATTATTAACATGAAGCGAATACAAATTTGTATCACTAGTAAAACTAATCTTATGAATTTCTAATCTTTGATAGACATAACCTCCACTATATTGAAATATTACTATTTCTTTTTGAAAATCATCTGTTTTATTAATATCAATATTTACATTAGTATCATTTAAAACTATATTTTTACTTTCATCACCTATGTTTGAAAAAGAAAACAAAATTATTACAAGTAACATCATAGCAATTAATAAAACTAAACATACAATATTTATTTTCTTTTGTTTATTTATTACGATATTTTTTTCTGTGATTAGTTGCTCAATATTTTCTTTTGGGAATAAATATTCTTTATTCACCCCAAAATAGCTACATATTGTTTCTGTAACCTCATCACTTGGAAGACCTAACCCACTTTCATACTTTGCAATAGCACTTCTTGAAACATGAATAGCATTTGCAAGTGCTTCTTGAGTTATTCCTTTTTCATTCCTTAATTCTTTTAAAACTTTACTAAATTCTTTCATGTGCATCTACCTTTCTAGATACATTATACTATATTTATATATAAAAGTATTGTTACTCTTTGTTACTTTATTAAAATTACATATTTTTAATATTTAATTCTTTTTCATTATAACATATTTTCTTACTTTTATCACTATTATCTATTACTTTTAAATATGTTTTTAAAATTTAAAAATAGTCCTCAAATGAAGACTATTATATTTCAAAATTTTCATTTCCAACCAGATTCTTTTTTTACTTGATTTTCTAGTTCATGCTTTTCTTCTTTTTTAAAATTAGTACTTTCTTTTCTTCTGGCTAACTTACCAACAATATCCAAAACTATTGGAAGTAATAATATTAATATTAAGCTTACAGCAATTTTAAGCCACATATTATTAACAAAGATTAATATAATGCTTATAAATATGAATGGTATAGTTGAAAAACTTGCAGCAACATGAGCTTTATGCCATGTTTTTTCTGACTTTGGATATATATTGTTTTTTCCCCCCAAGAACCAATTTTGCAAAATTGAAAACTGATTGCTATAACTAAATAAAATATCAGTAAAAATATGTTAAATATTGTCCCTAAATCTAAAACGAACTTAAACATTGCTATTCCCCCGTGTATTTGTATTCTTATCAAATTTAATAAAATTAACATTAACCATAATTATTGCCAACATCCAATAATATTATACATCTTGACGCAACGTCAATGTCAAGAATTATTTTTGATAAATTCTATTATCCATATACCAACAACTACATCATCAGTATTAAATACTATTTTCAAAGTTATTTTTCCATTTTTAGTATTTAAAGCAACAAACACATTGCCATTAAATAAACTATATTCAGAATGTATTTTATAATCGGTTAATGTTTCATTTAATTTTAGTGTATTTAAGAAAAAGTCCTGTAAACCAACAAGTTGAATTTTTTCATGACAATATTTCTTGAATCCCGATATATCTTTATTTTTAATCATTTCAAAAAACGAATCAATAATCTTATGTTGCTTATTGGTACGTTCATTAATATGATTATCTTTACCATTTTTGTATTCTTCAAATAATTCGTTTATCACAAAGTCTTCCAGTTCATCATCACTTTTATTTGTAATTAATTTTTTTAGTTCATTAAGCAAAACAAAATAATTAGTTACTTCTTTAATTTGATTTAAATATTTAGTTTTTTCTTCACTAATAATATTTAAAATATTATCTTGATTAAAATTTCGCATTAATAATTTGATTTTTTCTAAAGAAAAATTCAACTTTCTAAACGCAATAATGATTTTTTTTTTTACTTCTTCGTAATCATAATAACGAATATTAGTTTTTTTAACACTATTAAGATTAAATAATTCTTCATAGTATCTAATAGTTCTTGATGATATATTCAACTCTTTTGTTAATTCTTTAATTGATTTCATTATTTAGTCCTCTTTATTGATTTTTAAACTGATATTTGCAAAAACATTCTCCCATTTCACCAATTATTAGTTTAATAACATTATATCAACAAAAAATATTTTATCTTTTTTTATGTTATATACTAAAACTAAATATTTTTCTATACTTGTTTTGATTTTAAAAGTGCTTTATTGGATCATAAATAATACTTTTTTATAAAAAAAGCTAGCTAACTGTTTGTTGTTAACTAGCTATTATAATTTATTTTCTAAAAATTCTTAGATTATCTGTTTTATTAACGCCAATAAATCGACCTTTCTCATCGTACATATAGTTATAAACTCTTGTAACTCCACCAAATGTAAATGAACTTGTGGCCACAGAATACGTCATATTTTCAAAATATTCAACGTTCCAAGTAAGATTACCATTTTCTATTAGAAAATTTGAACCAATTGCGGAATCAACTGTATAAAATGTTTTTAAATCACCGTTATTTTTATCACATATAAATAATACTGCTTTATAATGGTCTTTAAATAAATTTAATACATACTCATCAGTAATAGTATCATAATCCATTTCATTTAAAATATCAAGTAAGCTCCTAATTTCTCCTCCCCAATTTAATGGCTTATCAAAATAAGGTACTGCATATGCAGATAAATAAACTTGATTATCAAATTCAATCATATCAGTAAAGAAATACCTATATTTTTCATCTTGATAGCTAAATTCAGTTTCTACTATTCCATCAAAATTTATTTTTTCAAATTTTGTATTATACTCTCTATCTTCTAAATATACTAAATAGTATTCTTTTAGTTTTACAACATTTTCAACACTATAATCTTTAAAATAATTTTCAGAACTTTTTAGAATATCCCCATTTGAATTTAAATTATATATTTTTAAATAAGAAGAGTGAGCAGTTCTATTTGTAAATGCTGTTAAACTATTATCATTGTTTATGATTATCTTATAAAATCTATTTGAGTCTTTAAACTCTTGTTGCCAAATAATTTCTCCATCACTGCTAACTTTAGTAATATAAGTTTTTTTAGCATCTTCTGTTGAGTAATAACTAAGTTGATTTCCATATACAAATAAACAATTGTCTTTTTCAATATAACCTCTAATTGAATAATAAATATCTAAATTCCAGCATTCTTTTCCGCTTTCATATTTTGTAAATATGTATTTAGTATACTCAAGTATATGGTTATTATCTTCTACCATATATGGAACATAATCATAATACACTTCTGAAATATCCTTTTGTTTGCGTAACTTAGCCCAAAGCTCCCACACACAATTTAACTCACTAGAAGAAATGTTTTCTATTTCAATACTATAACCAGGTAGTTTACTTTTAATACTTTCAACAATAACTCCACCAGTTTTTTGATACTTAAATTTGTTAGTTGTAATATCAGTATAAATTTCTTTAATTTCATATCTTGTAAGCCCCTCAAGTGATAATTCATTAGCTTCAAAAAATTCTACAGCATTTTTATATTCTTCTGCATCAACTTTAATGGCATATGTACTTAAACCAACAATAAATATGAACATTATAAGAACTATTAAAGCAAAAGCCATTTTTGAAAAATGAAATATTTTACTGTTTTTCTTACTATTATATTTTTGAAATATTCCATTTTTGTAATTATCAATATTGTAATCTGGTAAATCATTTTTCAGTTTTGACAAGTTTTTATCAATCATTTTTATAATTCCTTTCTATAATTTCTTTAATAAGATTTCGTCCTCGTTCTAATCGTTTCTTTACTGCAGGTTCAGAAATTTTTAGTACTTTTGAAATATCTTTTATTTTCATATCATCATAATAATGAAGAATAATAATTGTTTTATACTTTTCCGGCAAAGTATTAACAATTTCAGATAAATCATAGGGCAATTCTTCTTTTTTAGTTTCAGGGTAATTAATTATAAATTCATTATTTCTAACTACTTTTTTATGAGAATATGATTTAGCAAAATTTATTGATTCATTAATTGTTACTCTAATTAAGAAATACTTAATATGCTCATTTGATTCAAAATTTTTATTTGATTCTAAAAGAGCAACATAAGCATTTTGCATTATATCAATAGAATCCTCTTTGTTTCTTGTATAACCATATGCTATATATAATAGTTCCTTAGCGAACTCTTTATATACAAAACCAAACTGTGTCTCTGATATTTTCATAGTTTTATTCCCTTTCATCTATAATACAACTTAATTATAAAAAGGTGACATATTATTTATTAAATTTTTAACATAATTATTAATTTTTTCTATCATTATCTATTCTATACTTCATTAAATTCAATACTATCTCTAATAAAGTCAAAAACTGTATTATCAAAAATTTTATAATTGCCTTCGCAGTTTTTAATTTTGCTAGTTCTGTACTTAACTCCTTTTAACCAATATGAATCATATTCATCTGCATCTTGGCTATTGCATAAAGAGAAAGCATAATCTGTTGATTCATTTAAATATTTAAGAGTATTTTCTTTATCATTTAACTTTGTATAATATTCAGCAATTGTAAATGCAAAATTATAGTATGGAATATTAAACCAATATAAATTTGTTCCAACAATTAATTTAATTAGATTTATACTCTTTTTTAAATATTTTTTGTTTAATACCAATTCTCTCAAAACATCTCCAACCATAATACTTATCTAATTCTTCTGGTAATTTTCCTATTAATGATACGCATAAGTCAGTACAATTATTATCATTCTTATATTTCTTTAACAATTCTTTACAACTATCATAATTAAAAATAAACATATCTACTTTATATTTATCTTTACCTTCAATTAATAAAAGATTTTCATTATATTCATATGCTGCATATTCATCATATAACCAGTTCCTCCATTGAGAATATAGTTCTTTTATTATTGTGCTATCACTTTTTTTTAATTTTTGAAGAAATTGTTTGTGTGTTATTCTATTCATAATTCCTTATCCTTTTTTAATATTATTATTTATCATCTATCTCCATCATTTTTAATAATATCATCTTTTCACAAATAGTAAATCTTCCATTGTTGGTTCATCAGTTTTTAATTTAATGATGTTATTAGGCAAACAAACAAAAATATCACTATTATTATTTGCACATGATCTAACTTGCTTTCCATCAACAAATGGTCCATCTTTTTTAAAGTATAACTCATTAGCTGTTATTTCTTTAACAATGTCAACAGAATGCATTCCTTCCTGTGGACCTGCTATCAACACTCTTTTAATTGATTCTGGTAAAGTCATCTTTTTCTTTTTTTGTTCTTCAGTTCTAATTAAATCATTATAGTTTATAACTGATATCTTAAAAGAAAAACCTGATTCAGTAATTACTGTAACTTCTCCATCTTCTCTAAGAATAGTTTCTACTGAAGGAAAGTCTTCTTGAAGTTGTTGTAAACTAATTACACCTCTAGTTGTTGTACGCATTTTTCCACTTCCTATTTGTACTTGTTTATATTAATATTATACTATTTTATAAAAATATTATCCACATAAAAAGCTAGTAAGTATTTCTCATTATTTTGTATACCTACTGACTTTTTTCCTTATCTATTAACTTTGCTAGTAAGACTTTCTAATAACTCAATTTCTTGATTACTAAATCCAATTTGTTTACTTCTATGCATTGCTTCTTTAACTGCATCTTTGATAACTTTTACTAAAACAACATAGTCTTTATCATCCAAAATACTATTGTATAAATTTACTAGTTTGCCTACTTTTTCAATCTTTTCTTCATTTGATAACTTATCATCATATGAAATATGCTTACCAATTTTATTACCTACAAACGTAGCAAGTTCATATAAGTTGAATGTTAATTGGTTATAGTATTCATTTGTTCCTTTTTTATACAACTGCTCAATTTTTTGTCCGCTTGTATGATAGAATGATGGAAAATTATTTAAAAGTTCTAATGCAACTTGTTCATCACCTTTTGCATATAACACTTTTGCTTTATAATTAATAGCTTCAAGTCGATAGTTTTCTACATCACAACCTTCTAGTATTAAATCACATACTTTAATAATTTCTTTTTCATTTTGTAAAAGTACACTTGAATCATTATCTGCCATTCCACCTGTTGTAAAGAACAAGTAGTTAACCATTATTTCATAATCGTTAGGATATGATGTTCTTGCATTAATTACTAATTCTTTGGCTTTGCCCCAATCATTATTAACATACCATGTGTTATGAATTTCTTCTTTAACTCTCTTAATTTCTTCTTCAATTACCATATAGTCATATCCCATTAATTCATCAATCGATACACCAAAGAAATGTGATAAAGGAAATAGTAATGTAATGTCAGGGTAAGTTTCATTATTTTCCCATTTGCTAACGGCGGCAGGTGTAACGTTAAAGATTTCTGCTAATTCTTCTTGAGTAATCTTTTTAGCTTTTCTTAATCTTTTGATGTTTTCTGAAATTTTAATATTCATAAATACATTCCTTTCTTTAATATTATTTGTAATATCGGCCTTAATTACACTAATATTATACCATCAAAAAAATGTATTTACCACCCATCGTTAGTTAACTACATATTAACTTTAAGTTGAATTTTTTATTATCACTATATTCATAGGTTTGAGTCCCGTAAGAACTAAAGGTTCGAATCCCGTAAAACAATGATTCAAGTCCGTGGCACGTCTCCCTAGGTATACTGAACAAAAAGTTGCATGAATAAGTTGAAAAAAAAGGATATTCTAGCCTTTTTTGGTCAAAATACCCTATATAATAAAAAATTAGCCTTCATATTCAGAAGACTAATAGATTTACTTTAATGTGTATGGTGGACGAAATGTTGCATATTAGAGTTTTAGTCAACAAAATGTTTCGTATTGCATCTTTTTGTTCATCACTATAATTTTATTAATAATCTATAAGTCTTTTATATCTATGAGGCAAAAAAGGAACTAACATAATGTATGCTAGTTACCTCTATTACATATTTATTTTATTAAAAATGCCATATATAATGGAATTGTATTTATACCATTAGTAGTTCCTAGATTAGTATCCGCAAGTTTAAAATTACTAGTAATATCATATTTATCTTTATTGTTTAATATTTCTTTTAATGATTTTGCGTTACCATTATTTGATTTTACTTCAATTAATGTTAGCTCATTATTATATCTAGTAACAAAACCAATTTCTAGACCACTTTGTTTATGATAATAATATAAATCTTTATTCATTTTATTAAAAGCATCAGCAATAATATTTTCAAATATTGCTCCTTTATACACCTTTAAGTCTCCATTTATTATATTATCAACAGTTCCTTCTTCTAACATCGCAATAAACAATCCTGTATCAGTTACGTATATTTTAAATGTGTCTTCATCCTTATTACCGTCAAGTGGAAGTTCTAAATTGTTTAAATTATGGCATTTACAAATTAAGCCAAATTCTTCTAACCATGTGATTGCATTACTATGACTTCTAGCTTTAGCATTACTAGCAACTAATTTATATTGAAACTTTTTATTTTCTTTTGCAAGTTGATTTGGAATAGATTTATATACTTGCATAATCTTAGTAAGTTCAATTTGATTGATTTCTTGAACCTCATCTTTATTTAAATGTTTACCAAAATCATCTTTATAACTTTCTAATATACTTTGTTGAATCTCCCTTACTTGTGTCAAATCATGAGTTAAATTAAATACATTCACAACATCTGGAAGGCCTCCTACACAAAGATACTCTTTGAAGTATTTCATAAGTTTTTCATTGACATTAGAAATAACTTGTGTTTTATCTACAAATGATTTCTTTACATAATCTATAACATTTTTTTCTAATCCAATCGCCCATAGATATTCTTCAAAATCCATTGGTTTCATAGTTATTACTTTTTCAAAACCAGTAGATACTCCTTTTGAAACTTTTTTATTATATCCTCTTAAACCAAGAAGAGAACCTGTACAAACAAGATCAAATCTTCCATCTTCCATAAATGGTTTTATAGCAGATCTAGCATTAGCACACTCTTGTAATTCATCAAAAATTATTATTGTTTTATACGGAATAAATTTTACACCTAAATTAGATGCTGATAAGCTGATTATTAAATCATTAACATTTAAATCTTTATCAAATAATGATTTTACAGAAGTATTATGCATAAAATCAATATAAACTATATTTTCGTAATGTTCTTCACAAAACTTTTTAATAATTGTTGTTTTACCGATTTGTCTTAAACCTTTAATAATTAAGGCTCTTTTTTTAATTTTTAAAGATTCATACCAAGAAACAATATCATTATAAATTTTTCTTTCAAACATAGTAATCACCTCTGCTTATGTTATACACTTTTTTATAATGAGTTTCAAGTTATTTGCGCACTTTTTTGTAGGCAGTTTTAGACATAATTCGCACTTTTTTATTTAAATCAATCAGCTTTATTATCTATTTTGTCTTTATTTCAGTTGTTTTTTAAAATGATTTAAGTAATTTGTGGAATTTTATTTAAGATATTTGTGATATCTATTAAGTTAAGTATTTAATTTCTATTCAAATAATATTTTTTTGATTAAAATACCATATAAAAATAAAAAATAGATCTTCTTTTCAGAAGACCTACAGATTTCAAAAAATGGTGCAGGTGACGGGACCAGAATAACACAAATATTAACACATTTATTATTTAATCAGTAAACCCAATATCCGACACTTTTAAACTAGCATATTTATCAGATAATTTATAACTAGTTATTCTAGTTATTCCACCATTAGGTATTAGTATTCCCTTATTAACCCATTCTACCATCCATTTGGAAATAGCTCTTGAAGTTACACCAAATAAAGATGCTAATTCTTTGTTTTTCAATATTGTTACATTATTTTCTAAACAATATCTTATCAATACCAAATCTTTTTTTGACAATCCATTTAACACATTACTTGTATCTTTATTTGATGCTTCCTTAGCTTGATAATATATATTTTCTGAATTTAAAGACATAATTTTACAAAAATATTCAAGCCAAATTTCTAAATGTGGTGGATTCTCTCTTCCATCATAAAATAATGCAGGCAGTCCCATTTGTAATGAATTATAATATCCATCAAGATCGCTCATATAATATTCCTCAAAAGAGTTAAAGCCTTTAAAATCATAATCTTTAATCATTAGAATATATGTAGCAATAGCTCTTGATGTACGTCCATTACCATTAGTAAATGGATGAATACTTACAAATGCATAACTAGTTATAGCAGCTAAAATTGGAGCAGGTAAATTCTGATTATTATAATACCAAGTGACAAGCTCATCAATTAAAGGTTCGACATCACGCCATTCTGGTGGAATATATTCTGCACGTTTAGTTTTATCATCGTATACAGCAAACAAAACCCCTGGAGGAGTAGGGCTTCTAAATTCAATTCTTTTTAGTTTTCCATTTTTTTCAATAATATCATGTAATTGAAGTATTAATTCTTTTGATAAAGGTGTATTTTTAGTTTTTTCTTCTTCTAAAAAAGATAATGCATCCCAGTAATTTTGCACTTCTACTTCAGCAGATAGTTTATTGCTTTGATTCTTTTGATTAATTACATTTTCAACTTGTTTTAAAGATAATACATTTCCTTCTATGCTTGTAGAAAAATGTGTTTTTTTAAGTTTTGCATCATACATTAATTTATGTTTTGTTCTAGTTGGTAAATATAAATATTCTAAAGCCGTCTTATATCTTTCAATATTTAATAAATAACTAACAAGTTCATTTGTATATTTAAACTCTAATTTCATACTTATCATCTCCACATATATTATACCAAAATAAAGAACAAAAACCAATAATTTCGTTCCTTATTCGTTCCTTATTTTTCTTTATATGTTCTCTGCTTTATTTTTAAAGAATTTATTTAATTTTTGATATACATTAATTTTCTTACCTGCAGAAAATTTTTTTAGATTTATTTATTGGAAATGTTAAATCACTTTATACATTATTAATAATTAAATGTAAAGCATTTTGCTTAAAAGATTTGTTGTGTTTAGTTTAAATAATTTGTGGTATTATTTAATATCTTTTACATTTCATTTACTTTGCCCAAAATATCCTGATAAATTTCCAAACTATTATATTGTTTAAAAATATTATCAATCAATTCTTTTAAAATATTATTTTTCAAATCTCTTAATACAGATGAGTAACCACAAATATCAGTGCATTCAATCTGATTCATAAATGGAGTTTTAATAATATGAGGCTTAAAATTAATAATATAATCTACTGCTCTTAAAATATTATTAAAACAATTAATAACAGTATCTTCTTTATTAGTTGTTTTTATTTCTAATTTTGCTAATTCAATATTATTAAAAATAGTCGATACTGAATGATATCCATTCTTGATACAGACTTTGATGTTGTACCTAATAAATCAGCTAATTCCTCTTAAGTCATTTTCTTTGCTGTTCTTAAACTTTTAATATTATTTCCTAAATTCATACCTTTACAAACCATAGCATTATTGTCATCCAGGAATGGGTGACTTTTTAAAACAAAACAAATGAAGGGATATTTTGTTATAATGGTCTTATTCATAGGAGGCAATATATGAAATATGGTTATGTAAGAGTATCAACACAAACACAAAATATCGCAAGACAAATGGAAGAAATGTATAAACTAGGATTAACGGATGATGTTATTTTTGTTGATAAGCAAAGTGGAAAGGACTTTGTTAGAACTAGTTATAAAATCTTAAAGTCTAAACTAAAACAAGGTGATCTAGTTATCATCAAGTCTATTGATAGGTTAGGTCGTAATTATGATATGATTATTAATGAATGGCAAGATATAACAAAGGTTATTGATGCTGATATATTTGTTATTGACTTTCCACTTCTTGATACTAGGGTTGAAGGCAAGAACCTAGTTGGCAAATTTATATCTGATATTGTGCTACAAATTTTAAGTTTTGTGGCGCAAAACGAAAGAGAAAATATTAGGCAACGTCAAGCTGAAGGAATTAGGATTGCTAAAGCAAATGGTGTTCATATGGGACGTCCAAAATATAACCTACCTGATAACTTTGAAGAAGTTGTTAGAAGGTTTCATAATAAGGAAATAACAAATGTTGATGCAGCAAAACTACTAAATATGACACGTGGAACATTTCTAAAATATTCTAAAATGTATAAATGACATCTAGTAAAATAGGTGTTATTTTTTTCATAAATAGTTACTCTATCATTACTTTTACCTTTTAATTTACATTGCCATTTACCTTGCTATTAGAATTTGATTTCTATATAAAAAAAGCACCAAAGCATTATGCCTTGATGCGTATATTTGTTATTTTTTAATTTCCCAATAACCATTCTTACTTGTCCCTACATATACAATACACTGTGATTCTTTAATAATTCTTTGTACTGTTTTTGTTGTTTTACCGATTGCTTTAGCCATTTCTTCTTTTGTCGCATTTGGATTATTACTAATGATCTCAATAATAATATCCAAATCTGATTTTTGGGGGACATTTTGGGGGACATTTTGGGGGACATTTTGAATTTCTTCTCCAATATTATATGCAAATGGTATTTTCACCTTTATGAAATTATCTAAAAATTCAAATACATCCTTATTATACTTATCAACTATTAATGATACACCATGTCCTGTTTGTTCAATTAGCCCAAGTTGAATGAATATTCTTGCTAGAACTTCATTAACTGGTCTACTGATTCCACTAAAGAAATCTTGTTTTGTTAAGCCTCCTGCTAAACCACCTGTTGAAACAATTTCTAAATGGTCATCAAAAATATATACGGCAGGTGGAGTTCCATCCATCCAATCATTATGTAAACAAGCATTATACCAACTTTCTCTAAATGCATCCGTATCAAATAATCTTATATCTTTTCTAATACCATTTTCAAAAATCGTTTTTGTTGTATTAATAACATCAACACAATAATCATATGCTTGCTTCATAGCAATAATTAAGCATTTGTATCCATATTCATTGCGGTATTTAATATTGCTAGCTTTTGTATGTCCATCAAAAACAACTACTTTTATAGAAGTATCATTTTCATCTGCTAATAAGTTTGCTTGGATATTATATTTATTATCCTTAGTTAGTAATTTTAAATTATTTTCAAAAGTTTCATCATTTACTGATAAACCTTTCTCAGTATACAGCATTTTTAAATATTGAAATTTTAAGTTTTGTTCTCTAGATTCAATATCGATAATTTTATTGTTTTTAGTCATATATCTATTAAAATAATTTGCAATTTGTTCTTCAGTCATTGATTTAGCGGTTGTTCCTATTCTCATATAACAACCTGTAGCACTTCTACCATATTTTTTAATGTAGTATAATGAATTTCCTTTTAATACATCAATCTTTATGATCCATTTTCCATTATCCATAAATGCTGATGTAGTAACAAACTCTTGAGGATTAGGAAGAATTTTATCAGTAATTATATCAGATATCTTTTTCATTGTTTCATCTAATTTACTTGTTGGAATTCCTACAACATTACCATCATTTTCAACACCAACATAAATTGTACCATTATTAGTGTTTAAAAAAGCAACGATTTCTTTCTCAACTTTCTCATTTAAAACACCTTTTAATTCAACATCATGTGTTTCAGAAAATTCCATATTAGTTCCTTCCTTTCTCATTTTATTATACCTATTATAATATATTTCTATGCTAAAATTATACCACATTTTCTTTATTTATACCAGCAATTATGACTTTTTTAATATCTATATTTTCTACATTTTTTTATTAATACTCTCAAATTTGGTCCACACCGTCATAACTATGAGGGCCTCTATCTTTACCCTCTTTAAAAATAAAAATCTGCTACAGCCCTTAAAATGCGTGCTGAAATATGCTTGGACCTCAATATGCGGTGATACTTATTTAATCCACAAATATTATATTAATTGCTGTAAATAGTGATGGATAAAATAGTCTAATATATAAACTATTTATATTTTCTTTTCTAAAAAAAGTTTTATATTTATGTTTATTTATCCTACATCAAGCAATATTATAATAACACACAAGCTGTGGAACAATGGAACAGTGGAACTCATTTTTCTATTATTCACTATGCGCGTATATACGTATATATACTATATATAGGTATATAAGTAATAAATTTTAATTAATAGAAAATAACTGTTCCTATTGTTCCTTGTGCCTTATATGGATGAGTTATTTAAATTATAAATTTTTGCTAGCAATTAAAAATATGATGCTTTTTTTTCACCACTATCTCTTATAGGTTCGAGTCCCATAAGAACTTCACATTCGAATCCCGTAAAGCAATCGTTCGAGTCCGTGGTCAGTCTCCCTAGGTATACTGAACAAAAAGTTGCATGAGTAACTAAAAAAAGAGGATATTCTAGCCTTTTTTGACTAAAATACCCTATAAAACGCAAAAAAAAAGCCTTACTAGAAGACTTATCGATTTACTTTAATGTATCTATCGGTCTAAATGTTTCATTTGAGCATTTATTAGAACGATATGTTTCATTTAGGGCTTTTATAGAACAAAATGTTTCACGTGCAACTTATTGTTCTTGTTATTTTACCATTAGCAGAACAAAATGTTTCATATGCATCTTTTTGTTCTACTTAACTTTTACACTATTAGAACAAAATGTTTCGTATGCATCTTTTTGTTCTACTTAAAATTTTACACTATTAGAACAAAATGTTTCATTTACATTTCTTAGTTTATTAAATTAATTTATATCCATTGTATATTATTATTTGAGATAGTGCATCATATTTTTTAAAAGTAGTTTTTGTTATAAATTCTATAAACCAACTTCTTCTTTTAAATCTTATTATTGTTGGTTTATCTTTTGTATAAAATACTAACTCTAAATCTTCTTTTTTTCTTTCTCCTACGCAGTTTAAAATACTATTAGCATTATATTCATTATAAATCAGAGAACATGTAGCAAAATCTATAAACATACCATCTGCTAAACCAATTCCTTCTTTACTAATACTTCTAATATCTGCATCAAAATACAAATTGTAATCTTTAAAGTAATCATCAATATTAATTAATTCATTCATATATAACCGCCTGCTTGAGTTTAAAACTAAATTAGTTTATATCATTATACCACGTTTTCACTCTTATTACAATTATTATATCTTCAAATTTGGTCCACGGGCGTATTTTACATCTAAATGCAT
>MSHB01000001.1 GCA_001940985.1 Mollicutes bacterium Phil14 | reverse complement strand
AAGTTATCAAGCAATATGGTATGTGGTAAGCTTGTTAGGACTTGCAGTAGTATTAAAGAAGAAAAGATTATTTTAATTAATTAAAAACATAAATCCATCATTACTATTAATGGTGGATTTTATTTTACTCATTTCTATTTACCATTTTTTTAAAAAATATTGATTTTAGTAAATAGAATTATTATAATATAAGTAAAGGTGATGACTATGAGGCCTATTAAGCGTGAAAAATATTTACAAAAATTAATAAATGTTATGTGAACACCTGATATTAAGGTGATTACAGGTGTACGCCGTAGTGGCAAATCAAAACTTTTAGAAGCATTTAAAGCATATATTCAAAAAAACAATGTAGATGCAAATATTATACATATTAATTTCAATTTGCCTGAATACGATACTTTAAGTGAATATAAAGAATTATATGATTACGTTAATTTAAAATACCAAGATGATAAAGAAAACTTTGTTTTTATTGACGAAATACAAATGTGTAAAAATTTTGAAAAGGCAATAAATGGACTTCACGCTATGGAAAAGTTTGATATTTACATAACAGGTTCAAATGCTTTTCTTTTAAGTTCGGATTTAGCTACGTTATTTACTGGTAGGACATTTGAAATTAGGGTATATCCTTTTTCATTCAATGAATATATGCAATATTTTGAATTACATGATAAATATACTGCTTTTGATAAGTATATGATTGAGGGAGGAATGGCAGGATCATACTTATATAAAGACCAAGAATCAAAGTATGATTATATTGCCGAGGTCTTTGATACACTTATTGTTAGAGATATACGTAAAAAGTATAAAATTAGAAATGTGCAACTAATGGATAGAGTGGTAGTCTTTTTAATGGATAATATATCTAATTTAACTTCTGCAACAAATATTACCAATACTTTAAAGTTAGCTAAAGAAAAAGTTAATCACAATACAATAAATTCTTATATGCAATATCTTTGTAATGCTTTTGCATTTTATAAGGTTAGAAGATACTACACAAAAGGCAAAAAGTATTTATCAAGTAAAGATAAGTATTATTTAAGTGATTATACTTTCCGTTATGCAAAACTTGGTACAAAGAATATGAATCATGGTACAATTCTTGAAAATATTGTAGCAATAGAATTATTGCGTAGAGGATATGAGGTTTATGTTGGAGTGTTATATAAAAAAGAAATTGATTTTGTTGCCATAAAACGCAATGAAAAAATATACATTCAAGTATTAGATAATATAAGTGATGAAAAAACTTTTGAAAGAGAAGTATCTCCGTTATTACAAATAAAAGATGCATATCCTAAAATAGTAATTGCAAGAACACGCTATGATGAATACCAATATGAAGGTGTGCGAATTGTTGATATTTCTGATTGGTTGTTAGAAAAACATAATGAAAAATAAAAATTAATTAATAAAAATAAAAATTCAATTTATATAGTTAAGAAGATAAAGGACTTATTCTTTTTAGTTAAACAAATATTTTTTTTAAAAGACTTTAAAATACTCATGAGTTATGGTATAATTTTCATAATGAATGGGTTAATGTCTAATTTCTTTTAGTTGCTTACGTTAGCAAAAATTAGTTACTTTTAAATGTTTTATTGGAAATTTTAAATAGATTACAGGTAGTGAATTTAAGATATTTGACATTACTATTAAGAGGTGAAAGTGTGAAAAAGATTATATTATATCATGGCACTTTAAATAAAGCAGTCATTCCTACTTTTGGGCTTGGCGATGAAAAACATGATTATGGAAAGGGCTTTTATCTTTCTGAAAGTTTGGACCTTGCTAAAGAATGGGCTGTTTGTCGACCTAATGAGTGTAACGGTTGGGTTCATAAATATGAACTTGATACTGAAGGTCTTAAGATTTTTGATTTTGAGAAAGTTAATATACTTTCTTGGCTTGCAGAGCTTATGAAACACAGAGCTGCTGCAGATTCAAAACGTTATCGCGTACTTGCAAAGAAATTTATTAATAAATACGGCATTGATACAAGTGAATTCGATATAATTAAAGGTTGGAGAGCAAATGCGTCTTATTTCTTTATTGCAAAAGAATTTGTTAAGGACAATGTTGATTTAGATATTCTCGAGAAATTATTATTTCTTGGTGGCTTAGGTATTCAATATTGTATAAAAACAGAGAAAGCTTATTCTCATTTGAAAGAAATTCCAAATTCTGTTTTACCAGTGGACTATACCGAGTTTAATGAAAAATATAATTTTAGGGATGCTCAAGCGCGCAAAAATATGAAAGATTTAATTGAATCAGATGAAAATAAGGTTGAAAAGGTGTTTAGTACACTTTTTGAGGAGTAATTATGAGAGCGTATGCAAAAGAATATTTATCTGATGTGGTGGAAAATCAAGGAAAACTTTTTGATTTTGTTGCTTTATCTTATCCAAATTACGATACAAAAGATTTTATTACTTGTTATATGACAAGTAAAACAAGAAAAGCTATAGATGAAGGAAAAGCTTATGTCAATACTATGAGTTATAAAGAGCTGTTGGGGTATTTTCTTGAAAGTGATGGCTATAGTCTTAAAGAAGGTAAAGCATTAGAAGGATTTTTACCTGAATGGATAGGCGAATTTTATGCTTATTATCAATGGTATTACAATATTCCAAGTAGTGAACTTGTAAAAAAAGTTTCATTAGATTTTTTAAAAAAAGCCTACCCAGGACTTCATGATTTGGATCTTGAATTGGCAGTAAAAAAAGTTGGCGAAGTATGAAAAAAATAGTTTGCTTTCATAATCCCGATGAAGAAAATGGATTTTTAAGTAATTGGTATCTTTCGAATTTTATTGTTAACGATGTAGAGTTTACTTCTATCGAACAATATATGATGTATTACAAGGCTATTTGTTTTAGTGATATGATTATTGCAGCAGAAATTATGATGACAAATGATGTTGCTATTATAAAATCACTTGGGCGTGCTGTTTCGGGGTATGATGATAATGTTTGGAGCGAGGTTCGTGAAAAAATTGTCTTTAATGGATTAATGGCAAAGTTCTCACAAAACTGTCATTTAAAACAACAATTATTGAATACTGGTGATTGTATTTTAGTAGAGTGTGCTGTGAATGATAAAATTTGGGGTATAGGTTTATCCATGAAAGATCCTAATCGTTTTGATATAGCAAAATGGCGTGGACAAAACTTACTTGGTTACACTCTTATGAAGGTAAGAGAAGAGTTAAAATAAAAAAATATGTATAGATAATTGACAAAAATATTTTTTATGAAATATTGCAATTTGAGATAAAAAAAGACCATACTCTTGAGTTTAAAGCTCTAATAGAGTATGGTTTTATTTTGTTTGTTAATATTTAAGCTTTGATTTATTTTTTAGCTAATCCACCAGTAGATGTTTCACGATATTTTAAATTAAGATCTTTTCCTGTTTCTTTCATAACTTTAATAACATTATCAAAAGATATATGATGATTTCCATCTGTTAATGCTGCATAATTAGCCGCATCAATTGCTTTGGCTGAAGCGAGAGCATTTCTCTCAATACAAGGTATCTGTACTAATCCATCAACAGGATCACAAGTTAAACCTAGATTATGTTCTAAGGCTATTTCACTAGCATATTCAATTTGTTCATTGGTAGAACCTAAGATTACAGAATATGCACCAGCAGCCATAGAGCAAGCAGAACCTATTTCTCCTTGACAACCAACTTCAGCACCAGAAATTGAACCATTGTACTTTATAATATTTCCTATAAGTCCAGCAACCATTAAGGCATCTAATAATTTATCATCATTAATGTTGTTATAATATTTTGAAGTATACAAAACAGCAGGTAGTACACCACTAGAACCACATGTAGGTGCAGTTACAACAAGGTTGGCACTAGCATTTTCTTCAGCAGTAGCAAGACTTGCTGCATACAAAAAATTAGAAAAGTTTTTGTTTTGTAAGTAATGTAAGTAAAAGTCATTGGCTTTTCTTTTTAATTTAAGACTACCAGGTAGTACGCCTCTTTTATTTAGACCAGATTCAATAGTAGAAAACATTGTTGAAAGAACTTCTTTTAAGTAGTCACGAACATTGTCAAATCTTTTGACATACTCCACAAGTGATATTTTCTCATCTTTGCAGTACTTAAGAATATCAGTCATATTATTGTGAGGGTATACAGATGATTTTGATATATTGCGCTTTTCATTTAGTTCCATTAAATCGCCGCCACCAACACTAAAAACTAACCATTCATCAACTAACTTGTTATCTACATATGCTTTAAACTTTAAAGCATTAGGGTGATAATCGTATACAAAATCATTATTAAAGATTATTTCTGTTTTATCTACTCCTAAAGTTTTTTTAATGATATAATCTGTTAAGTGTCCTTTACCAGTTAAAGAAAGTGAACCAAATAACTCAGCAGAAAACTTGTCAGCATTTTTGTTTCTTTCTAAAAATATTGAAGCAGCTTTTTGTGGTCCCATAGTATGTGAACTAGAAGGACCATAGCCTATTTTATATAATTCTTTTATAGAATCCATAATAACTCCTTATTTTTCATTAAAAATATCTAATATTTTTTTGCTATCAGGGGATAATTTATTAATCTTTTCACATGGATATAAAAGACATTCCCCACAATTTTCTGTATTGTTTTTAATATTACAATTTCTAATATCACAACTATTACAGAATATATAATTGCCAGTTTGACATCCTGTGCATTTACTATTATCGCTAGTAGAAAACATTGGACATAGATTGCAGTCAAAGCCACAGTAGGCAAAATATGTTTTTAGGTAATATACCTTTACATCTTCGAAATATGTTACAAGGAAGTATTCATTTTTATATTTTTCTAATTTTGAATACTTATATAAAATATCTTTAGTAAGCATAGGATAAGCACTAATAAATCTATTAAAGATAAGGCTTTTCTCACTTCTTGTGATATTATTATCCCACCATATTTTAGGCTTAATCTTGTTTTTTGTCAAATAATCTTGTTTTATTAAGAAAAATAGTTTTTCTTTACAGAAGTTAGGATTATTCCTAGCTATATAGGCAATACTTTCATATAAAAGTTTTGTGATTTCATCATATTGAAGTTTAGAAAAATCACTTACTTTTTCAATAAATAGAGTTATATCTTTAAAAGTATCATAGGGATTTAACTTTACTTCTTGGAAGATGTAAGAAAATGTGCGCTTAAAGTAGCCATGATTGTAGAATTTATCCAAACTCTTTTCAACAAGCTTTACTTCTAGAATATCATCATAAGATATAAAATCATTAGAGATGACTTCATAAGGGGCCTCATCTTGGAAAACGTAATGATATAAATCTTTATTATTACTGATGTGAGTTCCTTTTAATTCTTTTAAAAATCCTAATTGTAATTCTTCGGTAAAAAGAAGAAAAGTTTCATTAAAAGATTTTTTAAAAGTTTCTTTGTCTTCATATGGTAAACCACATATTAAGTCAGTATGAATAACAATATAATCTTTAATTCTTTCCACATTTCTTTTTAGTTTTTCAAAGTCTTGATGTCTTAAAATTGCTTTAATTGTTTCATTGTTAGTACTTTGAATACCTATTTCAAAGCGAATGAATTTTTTTCTCATTGTTTGTATACATTCAATTACTTTGTCACTAAGCATGTCTCCAACAATTTCAAATTGAAAAGTTGTATAACCATTATCATATTCATTAATAAATTTTAATATTTCAAGCATTCTATTTTGATCGACATTGAAAGAACGATCAAGGAATTTGATTATTTTAGCTTTTTTAGATAATAGGTAAAAAAGATTATTTTTAACTTCCTCCATTGGAAAAAATCGAACTGGTTTTTCTAAAGAAGCAAGACAGTATGAACAGTTGAAATAACATCCACGGCTGCTTTCTAGGTAGCATATTTTATTTTTGAAATCATTAGTTAAAGAATAATCGTGTTTAATATTATTTATATCAGGAAGTTTTTCAAAAGTGAATTTGATAATGTTATCAGTTTCATCAAAATAATAAAGATTACTTACTTTATCTATGGCTAAGTCTTTATTCAGGTATGATAAAAGTTCATTAAAACTATCTTCACCTTCGCCTTTAATAATGTATTTTACATTATAATTGTTTAACAAATCACTAAATTGGAAACTTGCTTCTGGACCACCTAAAATAATTGTTTTATTTAGTAATAATTCACTTTGAATAATTTTTTTTACTACTTCAATATTCCAAATATATGTGCTTATAGCAATAATATCATAACTTGATATAGAGCCTATTATTTTATCAATATTATCTTTAATAGTGAATTCTAATAAATCAATATCGAAAGTACAATTTGTTTTGATTTGATGAGCTCCAAAGGCTGGATGAATGTATTTTGAATTTATACCAATGAGTACTCGTTTCATATAATCACCTATTTAATAATTATTATAACATGAATGGAGTTTAAAGTCTATAAAATAAAAGTGCCTACCAAGTAAATTTGCTTGATAGGCATTAGCATTTAAATAACTAGTATTATTCTAAAATGTTTGTTGTTATGAAGTCTATTTCTAAATCAATTAGTTTTTGAGCGTCAACACTATTATTAACAGTCCAAGCGTTAATAGCAATATTGTGTTCTTTAAAAGCCTTCATATTTTCTTTGGTTAATTGACTATACAATATATCAATATCAACTTTTTCACGTGCGCAAATAGCTGGTAATTCGTTAGTATAAACAGATGTTAGATATTGAAGAGGAATAGAAGAGTTAATGTTTCTGATTTTCTTTAAATTTTCTAAACTAAAAGAAATAAAAGTAGTATCTTTTAATTCGTTAATTTGGGTTACTTCATCTAATAACTTCTGTATTTGAGAAAGTGTGAATTCTGGTTTTACTTCAATTACGCAGTGTTTGTTATATTTCTTGCATATTAATAAATATTCTTTTAAAGTTGGGATCTTAATATATGGTTTTAATTCTTGAGAGTTAAAATCATATAAGCAAATATTTCTTAATTCATCAAAAGTAGTGTCTTTAATTTCTAAATTTTCATTAGATACTCGACCAGTATTAAAATCATGGCAGATAACAAAAACATTATCTTTAGTAAGGTGAACATCAGTTTCAATTCCATAAAAACTTCTGTTTCCTGCGGCCACGAATGCTAAACAAGTGTTTTCTTTTTCTAAACCGCTTAAACCACGGT
This sequence comes from Mollicutes bacterium Phil14, assembly GCA_001940985.1. Classification (GTDB taxonomy): domain Bacteria; phylum Bacillota_I; class Bacilli_A; order ML615J-28; family CAG-698; genus Tener-01. The sequence continues at coordinate 46,229 of MSHB01000001.1, read as the reverse complement.
GGGCAATCATTTTTGTATTTTTCTTTTCAATTTTTAAAGTTTCCATATTAACCTCGTTATAAAAAATATAATATAATTATAAACAAAAAAAGCTATTTTGTAAAGATAGTAAGAGTAAACAATATAAGGTTCTTATTGAAAAAAAATAAAAATTTGATATAATATATATTGTAAATAATAGTTCTTCGGAGGAAATATTTTGATTAAAGAAAATGTTTTTTTATTATCAGTGACACAAAAAGTAATATTCTTTTTGATCATTATTATATTTTTGATTTTTGTATTTATAATAATTAAAAATATAATCATTAACAAGAAAATAAATAAAAAAATTAGTGATATATGTGAAAAATCAGGATATATTCTTAAAAAGAAATATGATTCTGCAGATTTTTTGATACAAAGAAATAATTCACTAGTAAAATTATTAATTGTGAAGATTCCTAAAAATTCTTCTATCACTGTCAATAGCAAACTAACATGGTGCTTGAGATGGGGAGGAAAGAGAGTCGGAAGAAGTTATCCAAATATGAGATATATGAATGAAGTGATTTCTTTTTTGAAATCAAATAGTGATAGTAAGATGACAAAGCTAGTCGCATTATATCCAGAAACGGAAAAAATTCAAAAATATTTAAACGAAAGTGAAATAGCAGTTGTTAATAGTGGGGAATGCGTATATGATTATGTAATCATAAACTTTAATGATTTAGATAGTTTTTTGAAAAAGAATGATAATTAGATTGATTTCTTCATATATTGTTTTGAGGTGATTAAAATGAATATGAAGAATACTAATAATGATTTTTTGGAGGAATTTAAAGAACAAAATGTTGTTTTGAAAAATAGAAAGACTTTAGATATTACAGGTATAAAGAAATTAGAAAGTCTTAATCCTAATGAGTTTATAATACAAACTGTTTTAGGGAAAATGATTGTTAAAGGTTATGAACTTGAAATGCAAGTTTTAGACATTGATAATGGTAAATTAGCGATTGTTGGAAATATTAGAAGTATAGAGTATTTAGATAAAGACAAGGGTAATTCAAATTATAAATCTAAAGAAAAAGGTTTTGTGTCTAAACTATTTAAATAATGTATACTATAAAAGAACAAGTCGCAATCATATTATATTTTTTAATATTTGGTATTTTTACGGTTACAATGTATAGGATATTTAGTTATTTTATTAATAAAACTAGAATAAAAAAAGTATTCAAGTATATAATTGAACTATTATTTTGGATGTTATTAATATATTTTTCAAGTAGGTATTTATTAGTTTCTACTAAGGGTAATATACCACTCTATGGAATATTATTTTATATTTTAGGAATAGCAATTTATTTCATCTTGTTAGACAAATCAATGTATGTGAACCTTGATTTTATAGGTCATTATTTATTAATAGTTATACAAGAATTATTATATTCAAAAGAAGTTATGATAGTAGTTAAAAAGATAATTAAGAAAAAAAGTAAAATATCAAGAAGGAGAAAAAGAAAAAAATATGAAGAAAATAATATTATTGATGCTAGCAATAGTTAGTCTTGTTACTATTTCAGGATGTAAAGATAGTAAAAAAGTAGATATATACATAAGTGTTTATCCTATAGAGTATATCGTTAAACAGATTGTAAAAGAGGATTTGGTAGTAGAATCAATTTATCCAAGAGGAGCAGAAGTTCATGATTTTGAACCAACTGCTAAGCAAATAGTTTCAATGAGTGAATGTAAAGTATTGTTTTACATTGGTCTTGGACTTGAACCATTTATTACTAATGGACTAAATTCGACTTTTAAGAATTTGAAAACTGTAGAGTTATCAAATTATTTAGAGTTAGTAGAATTAGATGGAAGTCATGATCATAATCATGATGCTAGCATCAAAGCAGAAAACAAATCTAATTCAGATGTTTATGACCAACATGTATGGTTAGATCCTATTGCTATGATTAGAATGAGTGAAGTTGTTTTGGATGAGTTAGTAAAAATTTATCCCGAAAAAGAAGAATTTTTTAATGCTAATGCAATTGAATTAATTAAAGAATTAGAAGAACTTAATCAAGAATATAGTGAAGTAACTAGTAGTGAAGATATCTTCTCTTTAACAATTATGGTTGATCATGATGCATATGCTTATTGGACATATCGCTATGGAATAAATAGAATTAAATTGCGTTCAGACAATGAAAGTAATGAAGTTGGAACACAAGAGTTTTTAGAAAAGGTAAAGCAAGCTAAAGAAGCTAATATTAAATATATCCTTTCTACAAAAAACGAAACTAAATCAGCTTTGTTTAGTCAGTATATGAAAGAGATAGGTGCTAGTGAAAGAAGTCTACATCATTTAGGAACTATTACTATTCAAGAGTTGAAAGAAGGAAATAATTATATTTCTATTATGAGAGATAACTTAGAGGTATTGAAAGAAGTTTTACCTAGAAAGGAAGAAAAATAATGTCATTACAAGAAGTAGATCGCCAAATATATTTAGCAATTGAAGAGGAAAAGAAAAGACAAGAAAATGGAATAGAGTTAATAGCTAGTGAAAACTTTGTTTCTGAAGCAGTTTTAGAAGCTCAAGGTTCAATTTTAACTAATAAATATGCTGAAGGATATCCTGAAAAAAGATATTACGGAGGTTGCGTAAATGTGGATATTGTTGAAAGACTAGCGATAGATAGATTGAAAGAATTATTTGGAGCTAAGTTTGCCAATGTACAACCGCATTCTGGATCTCAAGCTAATATGGGAGCATATCGTGCTATTTTAAATAACGGTGATGTTGTTATGGGTATGGCTCTTGATCAAGGTGGACATTTAACTCATGGACATAGTTTGAACTTTTCAGGAATTGATTATCATTTTGTTCCTTATTTCTTAGATGAAAAAACTGAAGAAATAGATTATGGTCAATTGCGAAAAACAGCTCTAGAAGTAAAACCAAAATTAATAGTTGCTGGTGCTAGTGCTTATTCAAAAGAAATAAAGTTTGATGTTTTAAGGAATATTGCTGACGAAGTTGGAGCATATTTAATGGTAGATATGGCACATATTGCTGGACTTGTTGCTGCAGGTCTTCATCAAAATCCTGTTCCTTATGCTGACATTGTTACTAGCACGACTCATAAGACCCTAAGAGGACCTCGTGGAGGAATAATACTTACTAATAATCAAGAACTTGCTAAAAAAATTGATAAAACAATTTTTCCAGGAATTCAAGGTGGTCCTTTAATGCATGTTATTGCTGCTAAAGCTGTAGCTTTTAAAGAGGCTTTATCCGATGAATTTAGGGAATATCAAGCTCAAATAATAAAGAATTCTAAAGCTTTGTGTGAAGCATTAATGAACTTAGGATATAAAATAGTTTCAAATGGTACAGATAATCATTTGTTTATTGTTAATGTCAAAAAAAGTTTAGGAATTACAGGAAAAGAAGCTGAAAAAGTATTAGATAAAGTTGGAATTACTTGTAATAAGAACACAGTTCCTTATGATACTGAAAAACCAATGGTTACAAGTGGAATTCGTCTTGGAACACCAGCTGTAACAACTAGAGGCTTTAAAGAAAAAGAAATGGAACTTGTAGCTAATTTAATAGACAGAGCTTTGAAAAACAAAGACAATGAAGGCGTGCTAGAAGAAATTCATCAAGAAGTATATGAATTAACAAGTAAATTTCCAATATATAAATAATAAATAATAAATTAAGTGTAACTAGATATAGTTGCACTTTTTTAAAAAAAGTTCGGATTAAACCGAACAGCTTTTATTCTCAATAGTAACATTTAAACCTAAGGCTTTTAACTTTTCAACAGGTTTTTCATACCCTCTAAATAATACTTCAATATTATCAATAGTAGAGATACCATTTGCCATACAAGCACAAAGCACAAGAGCAGCAGCACATCTTAAATCATAGGCACACATATATGCACCATTCAATTTGCTTTTGCCTGTGATATATAAAGTTTTGCCATTGATGGATGCTAATACATTAGTTTTTTTGATTTCCTCAACATGCGAAAATCTATTATCGAAGATAGTTTCTTGAATTGATGATGTGCCTTCAATTTGAGTCATATAGATTGATATTAATGGTCCAAGATCAGTTGGGAATGAAGGATATACACCAACATTAACATCAATAGGTTTTAATTTTTGAGTACGCTTTACAGATATTGAATGTTCGCCAGTATTGATTTCTACTCCTGAATCACGTAATATTTCAATTAATGATTTTAAGTAATAAGGCTGAACATTTTCAATTGTTATACCATTTCCTGTTGCCATTGCCCCTAGTATTAGATATGTACCAGCTTCAATCCTATCATTTGAAATTATATAATCAGTATGATGAAGGTAGTCAACACCAGTAATTTTAATCTTATCTGTTGAAAGACCTTCAATTTTTGCTCCCATTGATATTAAAAAATTACCTAAATCTGCAACTTCTGGTTCTATTGCTGCATTTTCTATAGTCACTGTACCTTTGGCTTTTACAGATGCAAGTAATAAATTTATTGTTGCTCCAACGGAAGGAAAAGGTAATTTTATAGTATTAGCAATAATTTTATTAGTTTTTAAAATAACATAATCTTTGTTTTCTTTTTCTTTAACTTTTATATTAAGTTTTTTAAATCCATCGAAATGATAATTTAATGGCCTCTTTCCAAGGTTACAACCACCAATTTTTTTAATCTTAATATGATGGTATTTAGCAAGGCAAGCTCCCATAAAATAACAAGATCCACGAAGTTTTGATATCTCATCACTTAAAAAGTCTGGTTTAATTTTCTTTAAAGGTTTAATCTTGAAGATATTGTCTTTAAAATATACAGAATAACCATGTTCTTCAAGAATATTAATTTGTGATTTTATATCATCAATTTCGGGAATATTTCTAATTGTAACCTCTTCATCTGCTAAAATACTAGCTGCAAGTATAGCAACAGCACTATTTTTAGAACCACTTATTTTTACTACTCCTTGTAGTTTCTTTTTTCCTCTTATTTTAAGTTTCATACTTCCTCCACACAATTAATCATATGAAAAAATAGTAATATTTATACCGGGTATGGAATAATAAAAAAAAGACTTTCAAAAATTTAAAATATGTGATAAGATATAAATAGAAAATTGAGGTGGCATTATGAGATATCGTATTGAAAAGGATTTGTTAGGTGAAAAAATAATCCCAGCAGAAGCGTATTATGGTATCAATAGTTTACGCTCAAAAGAAGCTTTTGAGATTACTAAACATGGACTTTGTCGTCAAAATATAAAAGCCTTAGCAAATATTAAAAAAGCTCAAGCTAAAATAAATCATGAATTTAAATTGTTAGATAGCAAACGAAGTGAAGCAATAATGCTAAGTTGTGATGAGATATTAAACGGACGTCTTCATGGGCAATTTATAACAGATTCTATTCAAGATGGCTATGGTTTTGGAATGAATATTAATGCTTGTGAAGTAATTGCTAATCGTGCTAATGAAATGCTTGGTGGAGATAAAGGCAAATATGATAAAGTATCTGTTGAAGATGTTGATATGTGCCAAAATGTTGATGAAGTAATTACTTTGACTGGTAAAATGACCGCAAACAGACTTTTGAAAAAACTAGCAGCTGAAGGAAAGAAATTAATAAATGCATATCTTGAACTTTCTAATAAAATTACTGTTGAGAGCTTAAAAGAACAAATTCTATCTTTTTCAGAAGTTCTTGAAAAAGACTTGAAAAAGCTAGAGAAAAATATGAGTACTCTTATGGAAATAAATTATGGAAAGAATGTTAGTATTAATGGGGAAGAAAAAGAAGAATATTTAAAACGTTTTGTAAAGAGTTTAAATTCAATAGCAACTGAGAAATTTGTACTATCAAAAAATCAATATGTACCAAGTAGAAACCTAGATTGCTTTATGAATGTCTCTTCATCACTTAAAAATATGATGGTTGATATTTCAAGAAGTGCAGTTGATTTAAAAAGTATAGTAAAAAGTGGTAGCCTATATTTACCTGTAATTGAAGTTTTAAATAAAAAAGATGAAAATACTGTTGTTTTAGATGTTGTAAAACAAATATCATATTATATTATTGGAAATGATATTACTATTTCACGCTGTGTTGAAGATGGTGAGTTAGAAACTAATGTTTTAAAACCAATGATTTTTGCCTGTCTTTTTGAAAGTAGTAACTTAGTTAGAAGAACTATTAGAATGATAAGAGAAAAAGTTATTGAAATTGTTGAAGTTAAATAAACGAAAGGTATACTAATGAAAAAAATTGTTAATAATTTATTATTAAGTTTTGTGGCTGGGGTATTAATTGCCATTGGTGGAACTGTCTTTTTATCGTGTGAGTCAAAATATTTAGGAGCATTACTTTTTAGCGTAGGACTATTTTTCATTGTTGAGGGAAAGTATAAATTATATACTGGAGCAATAGGATACCTATTAGATAATAAAAAAGAAGATAATTTTCAATTGTTTACAATTCTTATTGGTAATTTCTTAGGAACGTTTTTAGTTGCAAATATCCTAAAAGTTACAAGATTAGCTTCTGCACTTCTAATAAAAAATGAAGAATTAGTCAGTACAAAATTAAATGATAGTTGGTATAGTATTTTATTTTTATCATTTATGTGTGGGATTTTAATATATTTAGGTGTCGACAATTTCAAAAAATCTCTTAACAATTTTTCAAAAGTGTTAGGAATAATCTTTTGTGTCGTTGTGTTTATTGTTAGTGGTTTTGAACATTGTGTAGCTAATATGTTCTATTTTTGTGTGGCTAGTGTTTGGAGCTTTAAAGCAATACTATACATATTAATAATGATTATTGGAAACTCTTTAGGAGGATTATTAATACCTAGTATTATAAAAATAAGTAAAAAATTAGAATAGTAAAAATCAAAAACCCTTCAATTTGAAGGGTTTTATTTTATAGACAGAATTTAAACATTACTAAAGCATCATAGTAATTATCTGTATGGAAACTGATTGTATCACTTGCAATTAGTTTACATCCTGGGAAGAATGAAGCGTTAAAAGCATCGTTGTGTCTTTTGTAAGTAATTTCAATATCAAATTCTTTTGGTAGTGGTACTAGGTTATTCTTTAAATCTTTTTGTAATGATTCTTTAACACCTTTTTTAATTTCTTCACAAGTTACTAAAGGATGTTTAGAAATAACAGCTCCGTGTAGTCCTTCTTTACTAGCTACAACTTCGATATTATTGTTAACTTTTTTAACTAATTGTGTTAAATTTAAATCGCCACTTAAAAATGCTACTGGAACATTTAGATATGAAGCATATAATGAATTTATTGTGAATTCACTGGCGATTTCTCCATTTATTTTTACGTGGAAGATATTTCCATTCATTGTGTGTGATAAAGAATTTCCACTTGAACGAGAGGCACTATGATAACCAACAAACATAACAGCATCAAATGATTCATCTAAACCTGCCATCATTGAGCATGGTGTTCCTTCCCAACCACGAAGAAGTTTAGCTTCTTTTGGAAGATCTAAAATTGAAAGATTTCTTGCTGAATCATGAGCATCCTTGATTAAAATTTCTGTTGCTCCAGCTTCAATCGCACCACGGCAAGCAGCATTTACTTCTCTTTGTAATTCTTGCTTGAATTCATTATAACGGCTTGTATCAGCCTCAGTTTCATCCCAACAACATATTCCATTGATTCCTTCGATATCAATACTCATAAAAACTTTCATAATTTTTCTCCTTTCAAAAAATTAATATATATAAACACTATAATTATACATTAATTAAAATTTAAAAGAAATAAATATTTTATTTTTTTTATTCATGTGATATAATAAAATATAAGAAAATGGAGGAAAATTATGAAAAGTGTAAAAATTCGTACAAAATTTGATTATAGAGCAATGAAATATCTTAACTTGTATTTATTAAAATATAAGAGAAAAACTTATTTACTATATTCTATTTTAATAGTTTTAGCAATTGCTTTTGGTATTTATCTTTTTATATCTAGTAAAGGAAAAGATTATTTATGGCCAATCGTATTTGCTTTAGTAGTTGTATATACTACAGTTCAAGCATTTTCAATTGAAAAGAATTTGGATAAACAATTAGAAAGATTCTTTAATGGTAAAGCAGTTATTGAACAAATTATTGATTTGAGTCAAGAAAAATTAACTATTGCCGTTTCAACAAGACCTAATGAACCAGTTGATTATGATTGGGCATATGTTAGTGAAATAGTTGAACTACCTCAATTCTATTTCTTGTTTGTTAATGGTAATAATCCTATTATTTTAGATAAATCACCTGAAGCTTTTGTTGAAGGTAGTCTAGAAGATTTAGTTCAAATAATTGAAGAAAAGATACAAACTAAACCATTTAAGAAGATTGAAAAAGACATCGCTAAGCGTCCTATTACATATGTTCATCAAGAAGTAGAAGAAGTTCACAAAGATGAAACATTAGACGCAGTAGAAGTTGAAAGCGAAGTTGTTTCTGAAAAAGAATCAGAAGAAACTAGTGTTAGTGAAGAAAATAAAGAAGAAGTATCTGAAAAAGAAAACACTTCTGAAGAAAATACTTCTAAAGAAGAGTAAAAATTATAAGATGAAAAGAGTACTAATTTTAATTGCGATAATTGGAGCTTTGGTATTTGGTTTAATTAATCTAAAGGGCACAGCTTTAGTTATCTTCTTAATGATTTTTGTTCCTTTAACTGTGTTTTACACACCACTTCTTTTTGGTTTTGATAAGAAAGAAGAATTAACAGAAGAGGCAAAAAAAGAAAGAGAAGGAAAATTTCATAAGTGGGAGTAATATGAGCGATCTTAAGATATATAATTTAAAAAAGAAAAAAATTTCTAAAAGAGATATTCTAAGAAAACTAGAACTTCAAGAGTTGATTGAAAATAATGCTATGGAGTTATTAGGATTAGTTGTTATAGATAGTAATTTAAAACTTACTTCTAAAAAAAATGAGGTTTTAGAAACGTTAGCTTATGATGAAGATTATCGACTAGTGGTTATTGAATATCGCAGTGGAAGATTCGGTAGCACAATTAATAAGGGATTAGTATTTTTAGATTATATACGCCAAAATAAGGGCAAAATTAAGCTTCTATTGAATGAAAAATTAAAAGATAGTGAATTAGTCAAACAAATAAATCTTACACCACGCTTAATTTCTATCGGTGATGATTTTAATCATTTTGATGAATATGCTATTAAACAACTGCCATATGATGTTGATTTAATTAAATACGTGTTGTTTGATAAAGATATCTTTGTTTTAGAAAAGAATTATCAAAACTATTTAGAATATGATACAAATTTTTCAGATCAAAGATTATATAAAGCTATAGATGATTTTGTGCTATCACTTGGTGATGAAGTTTCAAAAACTTATGCCAATAATTGTGTTAGCTATCGTAGAATAAAAAACTTCTTATATATTGTGCAAATGGAAGATGAAATATTGACTATCATTTTGAAACAAAAAAACAAATATAAGAAATATCAATTGAAAAACGAAAATGATTTTAATAAAATAACTAATGCTGTTGAGGCAAGTTATGAAGAAAACTGATGAACTAAAAATATTATATGAAGATAATCATATAATAGTAGTAGTGAAACCAGAAAATATTTTAAGTCAAAAAGATGATACAAATGATTTAGATATGCTAACTTTGATAAAAGAATACATAAAAAAGAGTAAAGAAAAAGAAGGCAATGTCTATTTAGGATTAGTGCATCGCTTAGATCGAAGAGTGGGGGGAGTTATGGTGTTTGCCAAAACCTCTAAAGCAGCTAGTCGTTTAAGTGATGATATTAGAAACCACAACTTTAATAAAAAATATCTTGCTATAGTTGAGGGAGAAATTAATGGTAGTGGTGTGTTAGTTGATTATTTGAAAAAAGTTGATAATAGAGCGATCATTTCAAAAGAAGATGGGAAAATTTCTGAACTTAAATATAAAGTTCTTAAAAAATTTTTTCTTGATGATAATATTTGTACAATACTTTTGATAAATCTTTTAACTGGAAGATATAACCAGATACGTGCTCAACTTTCTCATTTCAATCATCCAATTATTAATGATTTTAAATATGGTTATAAAGGAAAGAATTATGATGATGTTTTAGGACTTTTCTGTTATGAAATAAGTTTTAATCATCCAACAAAAAAAGAAAAGATGGCATTTACTTATCAACCAGATTGGGGAATCTGGATGCATATGAAAGGAGTTAATCTAAATGAAAGATAAAAAAACAATTTTTAGTGTTGTTGTAGTGTCTTTGATTATTATAATATCAGCGGTTTTGATTGGTATAGCAATTAAGAAAACTAGTATACAAATTGATTTATATGAAGCTGATGTTTTTATAGATAGTAATGGAAATATGGATGTTTCTGAAACTTGGATTATTGATTATCCTGGCGGATATAATGTTAGATTTAGAGATATAAAATATAATAAAAATCATTATAATAATCCATTGCTTTCTGGACTTGATTATCAAAATGATAAATCAACATTTGAAAATAGTAGTGTAGAAGTAATCGTTCATGATTTAGATAAAAATATTGATATTACTAATGAAATTGATGTAGGATATTCTTTTAACGGTGACCGTGATGAGTTGGGTCAACCTGTTGAATGTGTACCTGAGAGTAGTACTTGTGAGTCAATATTTGTTAATTTAATAAATTATGGCGGAATGAAAGGAAAAAAGGCCTTTACTTATAGTTATAGAATTAATGGTGCTGTAACACAATATTCTGATATATCTGAATTAAACTGGGTATTTTTTGATACCGCTGAAAGCAAAATTAAAAGAGCAGAACTAAACATTACGCTACCAAGCAATTCCTATTCTGAAGATGAAATTCTGGCTTGGGGCCATGGCACTAGTAATGGTTATATTAAAATTGAAAGTAACAACAAAATAAATATTGTTGCGAAAAATATATCTTCTAGTGATAAATTAGAAATTAGAACAGCTTTTCCTAATAGTTTAGTTAGTGGTATTGATTCCAGCCATAAAATTAATGGCAATTTAAAAGAAAAGATTATTGATTATGAAACTAAATTAGCAGATGAAACAAACAAAAGAATAGTAGCTATTAAAGTTGTTAATGTTGTAACAATTCTTTCTGTTTTCTTAACTGCTTTTGCAATTTATAAGATATATAAAAAATATGATAAAGAGTATGAACCAGAGTTTAAGGGTGAATATTTATATGAAGCTCCTTCTGATATAAAACCAGCTGAAATGAGCTATTTGTATTACTTTGGAAAAACTCAAGATGAAGATGTTACCGCAACCATTCTAGATTTAGTCAGAAGAAAAGTTTTAATTTTAAAAGATAAAGGTGTAGAAATTACTTCTGATGATCCTGATTTCGATTTAGTTTTAGCTGATGATTATGATAAGAGTTCTCTAGATCAACATGAATTAGTTTTAATAAATATGTTTATTAATGTTATTGGTGATGGTAAAAAAGTTAATACTCAAGATATTAAAAATTATGGTAAAAAGTATGGAAATGCTCAGAAGTTAATGGATATGGGAGCAAGATTTGCTAAAACTATTAAAAGTGAATATAAGAATAAAAACTACTTTGAAAATGCAAGACAAAAAGCTTCAAGTAAAGGTGGGCTAATGTTTTTAGTATATATATTGTTATTCTTTGGCTTTTTAATAGCTGCTGCTATATATAACTTAGTTACAATACTAAATATCTTTGTGATTATAATTTTAGCAATAGTATATGGAATATATCTATTAACAATAAAGAGACGTACAAAATATGGAAATGAAGAGTATGCAAAATGGAAAGCATTTAAGAACTTCTTAGAAAACTTCTCTGATTTTTCAGATTATCCTATGCCTAGTATTGTTATTTGGGAAAAATATTTAGTGTATGCAACAAGTTTCAAAATTGCTGATAAAGTAATGAAACAATTGAAAGTTAAGTTGCCAGAAATTAGCGATGCACAAGGAAATGACCAATTGACATTTATGAGTGGATATTTCTATGGTAGATATAATTCATTTGTGTTTGTTGATGCAATAAGAAATTCATACCGTGATGCCAAAGTTAATGCAATGAGCACAATTGCTGCTCATCATGCTTCAAGTGGCGGAGGACGTGGTGGTGGCTTTAGTGGAGGATCATCATTTGGTGGAGGCGGCGGCGGTGGCCGAAGTCGATAATAAAAAATCATAACATATAAAGGAGGAAAAAATGATTACATTAATATCTGTAGGTGCAATAGTTGGTATTATTATTGCTGTATTAGTTGTTATTTTGGTATTTGCTATTATAGGTTGCTATAATGGTTTAGTTCAACTACGTAATAAGGTTAAAAATGCTTGGAGTCAAATTGATGTTCAATTAAAGAGAAGATTTGATATGATTCCTAATTTAGTTGAAACTGTTAAGGGCTATGCTGCTCATGAAGAATCAATTTTTGGTGAATTTGCTAAAGCTAGAGGCTTATATGCACAAGCAAGTAAAGACGGAAATGTTGAAGGAATGGCTGAAGCTAATAAAGGACTTAGTGGTGCTTTAAGTAGATTATTAGTAGTTCAAGAAAGATATCCAGAATTAAAAGCAAATAGTAATTTCCAAACTTTAATGAGCAATTTAAAAGAGACTGAAGATAAGATTTCTTATACACGTCAATTTTATAACGATGTTGTTTTAAAATATAACAACAAAGTTGAAATGTTCCCTGGAAATATTGTAGCTAAAATGTTTAATTTCAAAGTTGCTGCTTTCTTCGAAGTAACAAGTGAAGAACAAAGAGAAGCTCCAAAAGTTAAATTCTAGTAAAAAACAAGTCTATGTTTTCTAATATGTGAACATAGGCTTTTTTATTAGATATATAATGAAAAAGGTAATAACCTATTGACATAAAAATATATATTTGATAAAATGAAAGTGAAATTAGAAACCCTTGATAGTTTAAATAAATTACCTAAGGATTTATATTATAAATAATACTCTCTTTAGGTAATACTAAAGGGAGTTTTTTGCTTTAATTTCATAAAGGTAATAGGAGGTGTTTATTATGAAAAGAAAAATAGTAAAACTATTTTTGATGTTAGGGGCGATTACCTTGAGCATTATTTTTGTTGGGTGCTTTTCATCTGAAAGTATTCAAAGGCATGAATGTAAATATAAAACAGTTAATGATGCGGGCAATATTATTTGTTCTATTTGTAAAAGAGAAAAAGATGGTAATTATTTACCTATAGATTTTTTTGATATAAAGTCAATCGAGATTTTTGATGGTGAAGAAAGAATAAAATTATGTAATGGAAAAAAAGAATTATCACAATTTTTAAATACATTTTATGAATTGAATTTTAAACGTTTATTTAGAATTGCACAATCAACATCATCATCGGCTGTTTATGAAAGCCAAGAGTATATAGATTACAAAGAGTATATTACAACTGCGTATCACATAGATATAAAAATGAATGATGATACTTCTTATACTTTTGATATAGGAAAAAATGATATTGCATACTATAAAGTTGAAGATAAAATTTATTTTTCTGAGCAAAAAGTTAGTTATATTAAGGAAATGTTAGTTTAAATAAATTATCTAATGATTTATAAACTAAGTAAGTTTTTTTGATTTGAATTTACAAAAAGAATTGGGAGGTGTTATTATGAAAAGAAAAATAGTGAAACTATTTTTGATGTTAGGGGTGATTACCTTGAGCATTGTAGGAGTTGCTTGTTCAACTAATAAAAATGTCGAAATTGTAGATGCAAATGATATAGAAAAAGTAACAATTAGTACAAATATTTATAGTTCAATTAATATATCTTTTGATAATGAAGAGGAAATTGAAACATTTATAAATATTTTAAATGCTGATAAAGAAAAAGTTAATAAAACAATTGAATATTCATTAGATGATGTAAAATATATTATAGATGTTTTTTATAAAGATAAATCTATATCTATTAAAGTTTTTCTAGATAAAAATATTTATTATGTAGTAGATAATTCTTTTTATATATGTGCTGAGGATAATCATTTATTATTCTCTGATTTTATCTATAAGAAATTAAGTAGTATATATCCAGATATAAAAACGGATTACATACCGAAGTAATAATAAGTAAAAAGAGATTACAAATATTATGAAGAAAATTGCAAATAGTATATTATTAATTTTAATAATCACGTTTATTTTTTATATTTTTAATAGTTTTTCTGTAATTAATGCAACTACACATAGTGAAAATAATAATTATTTAATTACTTAGACAAATAGATATATATAGAGATGATATGTTATCAAAAGAGGCTGAATTAGATATTTATGATAGAGAATCTCTAGTTGAAAAAATTATTAATTCGGAAATTAATAATATCTATCACTATAATACAATTGCTGAAGGATTAAATATTTTTAAAAATAATAATGCTTTTTATAAGGAACTTTTAACTAGAGATGATGCCATTTCAAAATTGATAAACTTGTATCGTAATGCTGATTATATTCAAAATGTCGATGAAAAAAATTGTGTGAAGAAAGGTTCTAGGAAACAAAATCAAAATTATAGTCTAAAAAAATAAAAGTATTGATGTTCTTTGTTAATGGTTATCTATAACAAAGAACTTTTTTATTAAATTTATAAAATAAAAAAACGCAGACATTATATGTCTACGCTTATTTACCATTTCAACGAACACTATTATTTTTGTTCTTTTTTCTCTAAACGTTTGTTGAATCTTTCTACTCTACCAGCAGCTTGAACAAATTTTTGTTCGCCAGTATAGAATGGATGACACTTAGAACATGTATCAACACGCATTTCTTTTAAAGTAGAACCTGTTTCGAATGTGTTTCCACAAGTTGTACAAACAACTGTAATTTTGTGATATTGTGGATGAATTCCTTTTTTCATAGTTTATTAACTCCTTCCGCCATAGTTTAGTAGATAACTATAGTAAGTTTCCTCGTATATTATACTAAAAAACGCACATTTTGTCAAGAAAAATTTACTCTTTTCTTTTTTTGAGATGAAGGTTTGTTAGTAGTGTAATTGTGTTTAAAAAATCAATTGTGTTTGAAAATAAATCACTTTCATTTGAAATTATTTTAATTAGTTTATCATTATCAAATTTATAATCGCTTTTTATTATGGCATCTATTTCTTCTTTAAAAAGAGAGGTATCTATATCATTATCTAAAAAGTAGTTAGACACAAATGCACAATCATTAAAAATGTAGTTATTATTATTTTCATTAATAAGTATGTTAAGCATTTCTTCACCAAATTGGTATTTGTATGGTAATACGATGTTACATCCAAGGTTATAGCGATTGTTATAAACTTTAAGATTATTAGTAAATTCTTTTTTTAACATATCTACTAAATATCTTTTATCATTAATGCTAATGCTATTTTTTTCATAAAAGATAAACAAATTATCGCAAAGAGATTGAAGGCTATGGGATAGTTTGATTTTTTCATTAAAAGAAATAGTATTATTTAATAACTGTTTATTAACAGTAAATATATCAAAATATAGTTTATTAATAGCAGATTTAAAAAAAGTATTGTTTTTTAAATATATTAATGCTCCAGTTGTTTCTGGATACACTAGTATGCTATTATGAATTAAATCGCATATTTTATCAATTTGATTATTCTTTTCAAGAAAATATTTGATGATATCTGCACCATATAGCAAAGAACAATCATTATTAAAAGTTATTTCTTCAAGTGCGTTATTTTTTAAATTAAAGCATAATTTGTAATTAATAATTTTATCTATTGTCTCATTTTCAAGTTTTAAGATATTACTTAAATAGTTGCTTCCTTTATATGCATAATAAGGAATAATGTTTATATTAAGTTTAAAAAAACCAAAAGTATCTTCTTTTGTATAACATATGTTATTTATATTATTAGAAACTTTTTTTTCTTCAATTAAGTTATAAGTATCTAATATGTTAGATACATCGATTGCTTTTTTTAATAGATTAGTATAATCTCTATAAGAAAACATTAAATCTTTCATCGTTTTCACTTCCTTGATTAAATTATACTATTAATATTTTTGTTTGTCAAAAAGCAAAAAAATAGTCCTTTAAAAATGAATGCGAATGTAGTATAATATACCTATATTTAGGAGGCAATAATGGAACAAGTTAAAGAGGGTTGGATAGAAGTAATTGCTGGTAGTATGTTCGCAGGTAAAACTGAAGAACTTTTGAGAAGAGTAAAAAGAATGGATTATGCTAAAAAAGATGTGATAGTGTTTAAACCTAAAATAGATAATAGATATAGCGATGATGAAGTGGTATCTCATAACAATCGTCGTATCAAATCAATTTGTATTTCAAAAGCAGAAGAAATATATGATTATTTAAAAGGTGATTTACCATATGCTATTGCTATTGATGAAGTACAATTTTTAGATAAAGGCATAATTGAAGTTTGTGAAACATTTGCTGATAAAGGTGTTAGAGTAATAGTAGCCGGACTAGATAAAGATTTTCGTGGCGAGCCATTTGGAGTTATGCCAGAACTTTTAGCTAGAGCAGAGTATGTTACAAAACTTGAAGCTATTTGCCAAGTGTGTGGTGCTCCAGCAACCCGTACTCAGAGATTGATTAATGGAGTTCCTGCGAGGTATGATGACCCAATCATATTAGTTGGTGCAAAAGAACAATATGAGGCTAGGTGCCGTCATTGCCATGTTGTATTAGGAAAAAATAATGAAAGATGATTTATATTATTTAAATGAAGCAATAAAGGAAGCTGAAAAAGCTTGTTCTAAAGATGAAGTACCCGTGGGGTGCGTTATCGTCTATGAAGAAAAAATAATTGCTAGAAGTCATAATCTTCGTGAGACTAAAAAAAACGCTTTGGCTCATGCAGAAATAATCGCTATTGATAAGGCGTGCAGAAAGTTAAAACAAAAATTTTTGGATGGTGCTACAATGTATGTAACATTAGAACCATGTATTATGTGTTGTGGGGCAATAATTCAAGCTCGAATTAAGAAGGTAGTATATGGGGCAAAGGAACCAAAATTTGGTTGTGCTAATAGCTTGGGCAATGTTTTCTCTGATTATAAATTTAATCATCAAGTTGAAGTTGTAAGCGGGATTAAAGAAGAGGAAATTTCTGAAATGATGAAAGATTTTTTTAAGAGTAAAAGAAATTCTAAAAAATAATTATAAATTACTTGTAAAAAAAGTTAATATATAATATAATTATATAGGATCTCATTTTAGGTCTCCATATCCAATATTGGGCAGTGAACCAGGTCAGGTCGTGATTGAAGCAGCCTTAAGCTTAACTTGATATGTGGGTGTGGAGTCTTAAGATGAGATCTTTTTTATAGGTGTAGATATGAAAATTGGTAATATAGAGTTAAAAAATAATATAATATTAGCACCACTTGCTGGGTATACTAATATAGCTTATCGCAAAATAGCCAAAGAAATGGGAGTAGGCTTGGTATATTCAGAAATGATTAGTGCAAAAGGTTTGATATATGAAAATGATAAAACTTGGGAATTGACAAATTCCTTAAAAGAAGAGCATCCTATCGCCGTACAAATATTTGGTGGAGATATTCAAGATATGGCAAAAGCTACTAAAATGTTAGATGAAAGATGCAGTTGCGATATCATTGATATAAATATGGGCTGTCCTGTAAAAAAAGTGTTAAAGTCGGACGCAGGAAGTTTTTTGTTGCTTGATGAAGAGAAAGTATATAATATGGTCAAGGCAGTAGTATCTAATACTACTAAACCAGTAACAGTAAAAATTAGAGCTGGTTGGGATCATTCAAGCATAAATTGTGTTGAAATAGCGAAAGCAATTGAAAAAGCTGGTGCCAAGATGATTGCAATTCATGGCAGGACAAAAAGCGATTTATATGGTGGCAAGGTTAACTTAGATTATATAAAGATGGTTAAAGAAAACGTCAGTATTCCGGTTGTTGGAAATGGAGATATAAAATCAATTGAAGATGCCAAAAAAATGTTTGAATATACGAAGGTAGATGGCATTATGATTGGTAGAGCAACCTTTGGAAATCCTTGGATAATTAGGGATTTGGTTGATTATTTTGATGGAAAAGAACTTAAAGCTCCCCCAACAAAAGAAGAAAAAGTTACAATGCTTTTACATCACTTTGAAGAGTTATTAAAAATAAAATGTGAAAAATTAGCTGTATTAGAAATGAGAACTCTTGCGGCTTGGTATGCTAAGGGATTTAGTAATGCTAAAGAATTCAAATGCAAATTGGTTGAAGTAAAAACTAAAGAAGAATTATTCGATTTGATTAAAAAATTATGCTAATTACTTGATTTATTTTTTAAAATAGTATATAATATAAATGATAATGGTTATCAATAAGAGGCAAGTATGAATTCAAGAAAAACATTGCAAAAAATGAAAATTTTTGAAAACTTATCAAAAAGATATGATCATCCTACTAGTAAAGATATTTATGATGATTTAAAAGGCGAAGGAATAGGCTTAGCCACAATCTATAGGAATCTAAATAATTTATTAGATGAAGGGAAAATCGTAAAAATAATTGATAATAATCATGTTAATCATTATGATGCTATAAAAAATAAACATTGTCATTTTGTATGCAGAAGTTGTGGATTAATTAAAGATATTGAAGTTGATAAATTGTTTAAAGATGATCTCGATATGGAAGTGGATTATAACAATGTTGTTCTTAATGGTATATGTAATAATTGCTTAAAAAATAAAGAAAGGAAAAGTTAAAAATGGAATTAAAAGGATCAAAAACAGAAAGAAATTTACGTGAAGCATTTGCTGGTGAAAGCCAAGCTAGAAACAAGTACACTTATTTTGCAAGTGTAGCTAAAAAAGAAGGTTATGAACAAATAGCTGCTATTTTTGAACAAACTGCAAATAACGAAAAAGAACATGCAAAAATGTGGTTTAAAGCATTAGGTGAATTACAAGATACAGCTAGTAATTTAGCTCAAGCAGCAGCTGGAGAAAATTATGAATGGACTGACATGTATGAAAGATTTGCAGAAGAAGCTTTAGAAGAAGGATTTACAAAATTAGCATATCAATTTAAGGCAGTTGCTGCTATTGAAAAGGCTCATGAAGAAAGATATCGTGCTTTATTAAACAACGTTGAAATGCAAAAAGTATTTGAAAAATCAGAAGAAACAATGTGGGAATGCCGCAACTGTGGTCATTTAGTAATGGGCAAAAAAGCTCCTGAAGTTTGTCCAGTATGTGCACATCCAAAAAGCTATTTTGAAGTTAGAAAAGAAAATTATTAATATTATTAGCACTCATTATTTTGTGAGTGCTTTTTTTGTTGGGTATTGAAAAAAAGTTAAAAAATAGATATAATAATACTAATGTTAGAGGTAAAAAATATGAATGAAACTTACGATGTTGTTTGCTTAGGTGAAATACTTATAGATTTCTTAATAAAAGAAAATGGCGAAAAAGAACACAACCCTGGTGGAGCCCCGCTTAATGTTTGTGCAGTTATTAACAAATATGGTGGAAAATCTGCTTTTATTGGGAAAGTGGGAAATGATGTTTTTGGACATTATTTAAAAAGATTTTTAGATAAAAGTGGAATTGAAAGCAAAGGGTTAATAATTGATAATTTCCATGATACTACTTTGGCATTTGTAAAACTGGCTCAAGATGGAGAAAGAAGTTTTACGTTTGCAAGAGATAATCATGCTGATATTAATTTGAAAATTGAAGATATTAATAAGGAATTAATAGAGAGATGCAAATTGTTTCATTTTGGGTCTTTGTCGTTAACTAATGATCCTAGTAGAAGTGCAACTTTGTTTGCTTTAAGATTAGCAAAAACTAATAATAAGCTAGTATCATTTGATGCAAATTATCGTGAAGGTTTATGGGAAAGCACGGAAAAATTTAAAAAGATTAGTTGCATTTTAAGTGATGTTGATTTTTTAAAGGTTTCCCTTGAAGAGGCAAAACTTTTGACTGGAAAAGATGATATCGTATTATGCGGTAGGGATTTAATTAATAGTGTAAAAAAAATTGTTTTAATTACTTTAGGTGATAAAGGTTCATACTATGTAAGTAAAAAATTTAGTGGTTATATTGAAGCATATAAAGCAAATACAATTGATACAACAGGAGCGGGAGATATCTTTTTTGGTAGTTTTTTATTTGAAGTTGTAAAAAATAATATTGATATTGAAAAAGAAGAACAATTAGTTATGGCCCTTAAAAGAGCAAGCAAATTAGCTTCTTTAAGTACTGAGAAAAAAGGAGCAACTTCTTCAATTCCTGAGTATAAAGAATGTCTTGATTTGTAATTTGAAACGTAAGAATATAATGATTTAAGTAGCAAAAAAATAAAACTTGTATTTTTCTTTTTAATAAATTTAATTTATGTTATAATAAGAGTAATTTGAGGTGCAATGAAATGAAAACAAAATCAATGAGAATTATTAATAATGAAATTTATATTGGAAAGTATAGGGCAAGTGATCTAGCTAAGACATATAAGACACCTCTTTATGTTTATGATGAAGAAGGTATCATTGATAAAGTTGAAACGTTTAAAAAAAAATTTGTTAGTAGTAAGTTTGAGTGCGAAATTGTTTATGCTTCAAAAGCTTTCTTGGCTCCAAGAATTTGTGATATTTTGAAAAGATATGATTTTGGAATTGATGCCGTTAGTGGTGGAGATTTATTCTTGATTAATAAGAGTCATTTTCCAATGCAAAAGGTTGTCTTACATGGAAACAATAAATCTAATGAAGAATTGTTAATGGCAATCGATTTAGGTGTTGGTTACATTGTTGTTGATAGTTTGAATGAATTGATTCGCTTAGAAAAATTAGTTAAAAATACTGATAATAAAGTTAAAACACTTGTAAGGGTAAATCCTGGAATCGAAGCTCATACTCATGCTTATATTGAAACTTCACTTTTAAATTCTAAGTTTGGTGAATCAATCTATGATAAAGAAGTATTTTTAAAGATGGCAGAGATTTATAAAAACTCAAAGAATTTGTTATTTGAAGGTTTCCATTCTCACATTGGTTCCCAAATTAATCAACCAGATTCATTCCTTGCTCAAGGAAAGACAATGGGAAAATTTGTTATTGATTTTTATAAAGCTACTAATATGAAAGTTAAAGTTTTAAATATGGGTGGTGGATTTGCCATTAAATATTTAGATGAAGATGCTGAAATTAATTTAGAAGACATGTTTAAGAAAATGGTGACTAATTTAGAAAGTATTTTTGAAGATAATATTGTTGGATTAGAAAAGATAATGATAGAACCAGGTAGATCATTGATTGGTGATAGCGGAGTTACTTTATATACTGCAAGCTCTGGGAAGACTACTTATGGTGGAAAAAAATATGTTTTCATAGATGGTGGTATGCCAGATAACATTCGTCCAGCTTTATATCAAGCTAAATATAGCGTTGATATCGCCAATCGTTATGATGGTGGTAAAAAAGAATTGCGTGATGTTGTTGGTAAATGCTGTGAGTCTGGTGATATAATAGCAACAGATATTATGCTAGGTGAAGTTAAAGAAAACGATACAATTATTGTTTATTCAACTGGTGCTTATTGTTACTCTATGTCAATGAATTATAATGGACTTACTAGAGGGGCTGTAGTTTTCGTAAATGGTGATGAATGCCATGTGGCAATTAGAAAACAAGAATTTGAAGACTTAGTTAATACTTGTGTTTTTAAGGAGGAAAATATGAAAATTTTTGATACACATAGTGATATGTTATATGATTTATACAAGAGAAGTTTAAAGGGAGATAATACTAGATTTACTGACTTCCATGTTCCTCAATTAAAGAACAGCTTAGTTAGAGGCGCAGTTTGGACAATGTATTCACCTGATGACTTTGATTTGTTAGAAGCTGTTAAAATAGCTTTAAGCAAAATAGATTTAAGTAATTTTAAAGAATTCAATGTATTGCTTGGTTTAGAAGGTTTAAGAAACTTAAAGAAATGGGAAGATATAGAAGAGTTATATAATCTTGGTTTTAGACACGCTATGTTAACTTGGAATGAAGATAACAAATATGCTACTGGAGTAGCTGGTGATAAAGATAGTGGTCTAAAAGAAGATGGTAAAAAATTATTATCAAAGATGATGGAGTTAAAAATGATAATAGATTTAGCCCATTTAAATGAAAAGAGCTTCTATGATGTGCTTGATTATGTTAAAGATTATGATAAATTGATATATTCTCATGGATGCTGTAAGGCAATTACAGATCATCGTCGTAATATGACTGATGACCAAATGAAAGCTTTGAAGAAAGTTAATGGTATATTTGGATTAACACTAGCAAGAAATTTTGTAAGTAAAAATAAAGATGAACAAGATGTTACTCATTTCTTAAATCATGTTGATAGAGCAATTGAATTTATGGGTGAAGATAATGTTTGCTTTGGATTTGATTTTATGGATTACTTGTCTGAATATGGAAATGACAATATAGAAGATGTGGCAAATGCGACACTTACTTATAGAATTGTTGAGGGAATGAGAAATAGAGGCTATAGCGAAGAAAGAATTGAAAAGATTTGTTGGAAGAACTTTTATAACAAATATCAAGACTTATTATTTATCAAAGGAGAATAACATTGAATAATTTTCAAGAAAAAATTAAAGGACTAGATGAGTTAATAAATAATGCGATTAATGATGAAGCTTTTCCAGGAGCAAATTATTGTTTAGTAACAACTGATGAAGTTACTTTTAATAGTTTAGGAAAAAAAGCTTTAGTGCCAAATGTAGAAGATAATAATATTGATACTTTATATGATATGGCTTCATGCACTAAAGTAATTTCTACAACTTCTTGTATTTTTAAACTTCTAGAACAAGGAAAGTTAAGATTATATGATAGTGTTAAGTTATATGTTAATAGATTCCGTTATCCTGATGTAACAATTTGGGATTTGATGACTCACTCTTCTGGTTTACCTAGTGGTGTAGCTAGAAGCAATAGACTAAAAAGCAGAGAAGAAGCTTTAGAAAAAATTTTTGATACTCAATTGGTTTATGAAAAGAATAGTAAAATAGTTTATTCTGATCTTGGATTTATTCTTTTGGGATTAGTAGTCGAAAATATCAGTAAAATGAAATTAGAAGATTTTGCTAAAGAATATATTTTTGATCCTCTAGAAATGTATGATACTTCATATAATCCTAGTGATATTTTCCGTTGTGCACCTACTGAAAAAAGAGAAGATGAAGTAGTAAACGCAATTTTACGTGGAAAAGTACATGATGAAATGGCATATATTTTAGGTGGAGTTGCAGGTCATGCTGGACTATTTAGTTGCGTTAAAGATTTAAGCCACTTTATAAAAATGATATTAAATGATGGTGTTTATAATGGAAAACAAATATTCAGCAGAGCAACAATAGATTTAATGTTTACTCCTCAAGTTAGAGTTCCTAATGGTGTTAGCCTAGATTTAAACCAAAGAGGTTTGGGGTGGATAGTTAAAGGTGATTTTTGTTCAGCTGGTGACTTAGCTAGTGAACAAACAATATTACATACTGGTTTTACCGGAACTAATATTTTTGTTGACAGAGTAAATAAAGTTGGTTTTGCAATGCTTACTAATAGAGTTCATCCTACTAGAAATAATATGAAAATAATTCCTTTAAGAGGAAGAATAGGTAACTATGTTATAGCGAATTTTGGAGGAAGAAATAATGGAAATTAAAGTAATGACTAACGATATGATAGGCGATGTTGTTAAGTTGTGGAATGAAAATGTATATAATAAAAGTATAATGGCTGAATGGAACGAAGAAGATTTTAAAGACCGTTTTATTGATCAACCTTGCTATGATAAAGAAGGATTTTTAGTAGCTGTTAATGACAAAAATGAAATAATCGGATTTGGTCATGCCTCATATAATAATTGCGGAAAAGCTAGTGAATTGACACCTGGTTATATTACTTGCATAGCTGTAAAAGAAGGTTATCAACGCCAAGGAATAGGAACTAAAATTTTACTAGAACTAGAAGCATTTTTGAAAAGAAAAGGAAAAACTTTTGTTAGAAACTTTTTTGCTAACCCAGTTAATCTTAAATGGTATGTACCAGGATATGTAAAACATGAACATGCTGGTGCTCCTGCAGTTGATATAAATAGTCCATTTTATTTCCTTTTATCTAGTCAAGGATATACTCCTAATGGTCAACAAGATGCATTTCATATTGATTTAACTAAGTATGAAATGGATTCTAAGATAAAAGAAAAAATCAAGAAAAATGAAGAAGACGGATATTATATTACGATTTATGATCCTAAAAAACATTATGGTTTTGATGAATTATTTGATGCTTTAGAAAACAATGGTTGGAGGGAATCAATTCGTTATAATTTGAATAGTGAAAATCCTCGTCCAATTATAATTGTTGAAAAAGATGGAGAAATCTTAGGTTTTACAGGACCTTTACATACTGAAGCAAGTGGCAGAGGATCTTTATCAGGTGTTGGTATTCATCCAAAAGCTCAAGCTAGAGGACTTGGTAAAACAATGTTTTGTACATTGTGTGAAAAGTCTAAAGAAAATGGGGCAACATTTATGACTTTATTCACTGGTAGTGAAAACAAGGCAAGAAATATTTATTTGTATGCTGGATTAAAAATAGTTCAATCATTTGCAATTATGAGAAAGGAATTAAAATAATATGGCTAAAACATATATGGCAATTGGTGGTCACATTGGTGATATGGAACTTACTTGTGGATGCGTGTTAGCTGATCAAGCTGTAAAAGGAAATAAAATTGTTACAGTAGCTTTAACTGCAGGTGAAAGAGGAAACCCACAAGGAGTAACAAGCCAAGATTATAGAGTTCAGAAAGTCAAAGAAGCAGAAGAATTTGCTAGTATGCTTAATGGAGAATCAGTAGTTTTTGATTATCCTGATGGTGAACTTCCTGATGATGAATGTGTTAGATTTCAAGTCGCTGAATTAATAAGAAAATATAAACCTTGTGCAATCTTTACACACTGGAAAAATAGTATGCACAAAGATCATAGCAATGCTTATAAAATTGTTGTTGATGCGGCATTTTTGGCTGGCGTATATGATGGTGATAAAATCAAAGGTGAAAAGCACTATTCTCCAGTTTATTTATGCGAAAACTGGGAAGATAGAGAAGGATTTGATCCATATTTGATAGTTGATTGCAGTGAAGGATATGATTTATGGTGCAAGGCTATTCAAAAACATTGGTTCATTATGAACAGCCCATCGTTTAAATATTATGATTATTATACTCATTTGACATATGTGCGTGGTGCCCTAGGCAAATGTAAACATGCCCAATGCTTTAATGTAGAAGGATATCAAAAGTTCCAAAGAATAAAATGGGAATAAAAAAACCATTAAGATTAAAACCAAGTGCAACAATAGGAATTATTAATCCATCTTTCAAAAACCCTGACGATGTTTTAGAAAAATATAAATCTATGGTAGAAAACATCACTAATAGAGGTTATAAGATTAAATATGGAAAAACCTATTTTGCTAAGGAAGGGTATTTAGCTGGTTCTGATTTTTTACGTGCACAAGATGTAATGGACATGTTTTTAGATGACGAAGTTGATGCAATCATTTGTATGCGTGGTGGTTATGGTGCTAGTAGAATGGTTGATCTATTGGATTATCAAAAAATCAGTGAACATCCAAAAATATTTAGTGGTTTTAGTGATATAACAGTTTTGCTTAATTCTATTAATCAACATGCTAATGTCCCAACAATCCATGGATTAGTATCATTGTTTTTGGGAAGCAAAAGTGCTGATAGTGAATCTGTAGAAAGATTTTGGGAATTCTTGGAAAATGGGCAAAAAGGAAAAGTATTGAAAAACCCTAATGATAAATGTAAAACTTTGATTGGTGGAAAAGCTACTGGTGAGTTAGTTGGAGGTAATTTGAGTTTACTGGCTACTCTTTCTGGTGGAGAATATGCAGTTGATTTTACAGATAAAATAGTTTTTATTGAAGAAGTTGAAGAAGAACCTTATCAAATTGATAGATATTTATCTAGTATTAGATTAACAAATGCTTTGAAAAAAGCAAAAGGTTTCGTATTTGGTTATTTTACAGATTGTAAAAAAAGCGAAAGCAGAGAAGGTACTCAAGATGTTCTTGATGTAATTAAAGATTATGTTCTTGCTTTAGGAAAACCAACAATATATGATTTTGCGTGTGGACATGATTTTCCATTTGTTACTTTACCGATTGGTGTTGAAGTTGAACTAGATGCGGATAAAAAAACAATTAAAATAAATGAGGAGTTTTATAAAGATGAATAATTTTAAACCTATAAAAAGAGCAGCTTTTGAGGGAAATGTAAAGTATTATGGCAGTGAAGAAGAAGTATTAGTTCCTACTGATTATTGTGAACATGATGAGTTGCGTGGGGTTTGGTTTTCAACAGTTGGAAATATCGATATTCCTAAAATTGAAAGTGTAGAGCAATACAAAGAGTATTTATTAGGTGTTATAGCAAAAGTTAAAGAATATCATATGAATACTGTTGTTTTTCAAGTTAGACCTACTAATGATGCTTTATATAAAACTGATAATAATCCTTGGAGTGCTGTTATAACTGGTGTTCAAGGAAAAGATCCTGGATTTGATGTTTTTGGATTCTTTGTTGAAGAAGCTAAAAAAGCTGGTATAAGTGTTCATGCTTGGATAAATCCGTATCGTATTAGTGGAGTAAAACTTGATGATTTAAATATCACAAAAGATGAATTTTTAGATACACTTGCTCCAAATAATTTTGCTAGATTACATAAAGATTTGGTAATAATGAGCAAGGAATCAAAATTAATACTTGACCCTGCAAGAGTTGAAGTTATGGAATTTGTTAGCGACACAGTTTTAGAAATAGCTAAAAATTATGATATTAAAGCTGTTCATATTGATGACTACTTCTATCCATATGATCCAATTAGAGATCCTGATGAATATCAAAAATACAAAGATTCTGGTTTCAGTAATCTAAGTGATTTTAGAAGAAATAATGTTGATAGAATGATAGAAATGATTCATAACAAACTTAATACATTAGATAAAAAGGTTGAGTTTGGTATTAGTCCATTTGGAATTTTTAGAACAAATACTAAATTTAGTGATGGTAAAACTGGTGAAGAGTTTTGGGATAAAGGATCAAATAATCATGCATCTTGCTTAAGTTGCTATAAAGGTTTGTACGCAGATGTATATAAATGGATGAAAAAAGGTTGGATAGATTATGTTACACCTCAAAACTATTTTGATTTTGATAACACAAAAATCAATTCTAAAGGAGAAGTAACTTGCCAAGTAAAATATGCTGATTTAGCAGTTTGGTGGAGTGAAATTTGTAAAGAAACAAATACTAAACTATATATGGGGCAAGCAATATACCGTTATGGTACTGATGCAAATTGGAAAGATCCTGAAGAAATACCTAATCAATTAAAGTTTAATCAAACTCTAAATAACGTAATGGGAACAATGTTCTTTACATATTCTAATTTTGTTGAAGACAAAAATGAAACATTAGTTAAAGGTAGAGAATTATTAAAACAACTTTGGACAAAAGATGTAAAAGAGATATAAAAAAAGCAAGCATTCAGTTTATACTGAGTGCTTTTTTATAGCTTACTAATAGGAAATAATCTTTAGGTAAAATATAATATTTTATGTTCTGAGAAGATAGATTTATAAAAAAATTATAAAATATGGTTTTCTTTTTTCAATAACAACTTGAAAAACTGACATTATTGGTGTATAATAAGTAAGATTAGAGGGATAATTTTTGCTTTTTAAAATTTATTATAGGAGAACCTATTATGTATTACTTATACCCGAAAGTTAAAAAGATTATTTATACAGATGGATATTTTGATTTTAATAAGAAATTATCTGTTTTTTTTAGTAATAAAGAAGTAAACGTTTTTACAAAATTAGCTAGTTTTTTAGATATTGAAGAAACAAAAGATAAAGAAAATGCTGATATTTTATTTGAAAATGATAACGCTTTTATTGAAGAAAAATATGTTTTAAATATTAGCAACAATAAGATTATTATTAAAGCACTAGATGGAAAAGGGTTCTATTATGCACTGGTGACTTTAGCACAAATTGTCAGACAATCTGATAAAATGATAAAAAATTTAGAGATTGAAGATTATCCAGACTTGAAGATTAGAGGACTTATGATTGATATTAGTCGCGATAAAGTCCCAACAATTAAAACAATAAAAAATATTATTGATATGATTTCTAGTCTTAAAATGAATCATATTGAGTTATATGTAGAAGGTTTTTCTTTTGAATATGAAAAATATAAAAAATATTTAAAGAAAGATGGCTACATAACAAAAGAAGAATACAAAGAAATTGAAGAATATGCTAATAGCAAATATATAGATTTAGTTCCAAATGAGAATGGATTTGGACATATGGGGAAATGGCTTTCTTATGATGAATTTAAACCTTTAGCTGAATGCCCTGAAGGAATATTCTTGTGGGGAAGAAATAGAGAACCATCTACGCTTGACCCACTTAATGAAAAATCAATTGAATTAGTTAAAGATTTATATGACGAGATGATACCACTTTCTAATTCAAAATATTTCAATATGAATTTTGATGAACCTTTTGAACTTGGAAAAGGGAAAAGCAAAGATGAAGTTTTGAAAAAAGGACTTGGTAATGTATATATCGATTATACATTGAAAGCTTATGAGGCTTTGAAAAAGTATAATAAAACACCACTTATTTGGATGGATGTTTTGATAAAACATAAAGAGCTTTTATCTAGACTACCAAAAGATATGATCTTTGTTGATTGGGGTTATGATTCTTCTTATTCGTTTAAAAAACATTTAGAAGAACTAAAGAGACAACAGACACAATTCATGGCGGCTCCTGGAACAAGTTCTTGGTGCAGTTTTTTAGGAAGACAAGAAGAAGCATTTGAAACTATAAGAAATGCTTGCAATGCTGTTTATGAAAACAACGGCCTTGGAGTTTTACTTGCTGATTGGGGAGATTTTGGACACCTTCAATATCTGCCTATAAGTTATCCTTCTATTGTTTATTGCGGCCTACTTATGTGGTCTAATAAAGAGGGAAGTTATAAAGAAGTAAAAAGAATTTTGGACTGTGATATTTTCAAAGATAAAAACGGCATAATGGCTGAAAGTTTAATGGATTTAGCACGATATAATAGATTTGATAATGATTATCGTGGAAATGGGACTGAAGCATTTTATACATTCATGTGGGCTAGTTTAGCAAAGAGATGTGATAAAGATAATCCTATTGAATTTTTCAAAAATAAGGTTAAGGATTATTTGTTGAATTGTAAAAGATATAATGCCTTAGAAGATTATTTTACAAATAAGATTAGTGAACTTGAAAAAACAAATCTTAATTGTGAAGATGGAGAGCTTATAATTTTAGAACTTCTAGCATCGATAAAACTAATTAGATTAATAAATAAACTTAGAATGGCTTATTCTAATGAACTATCTTTGAATGAGAAAAAGAAGTTCTTAGAAGAGATTGGTGCTTCGCGCAATAATTTGTATGAGGAAAGAAAACGCTTGTGGCTGGCTAGAAACAAAATAAGTGATTTTGAAGAAAGCTTTGCTCACATTGATGATTTTGTAGAATTCGCTAATGAGACGCTGAAATATTTGACAAGAGGTGAAAATTATGAAAATTAAGATTAAGTATAACCCTAAAATTGTAAAAAAAGTTATTCTATGGGTAATACTTGTTGCTTTGGTGGCGTGGTTTGGAATTACTGTAGGTAAATCTTACAAAAGTGGACATATTACATCTAATTCAAAAATGTTATCTTCTGATATTCCTAGTGGTGATTATCAAGATTATTTGAAGATTGTATCTAACGTAACTAATGATGTTACTAGATTAGATAAGTTTGATTTATATGAAGACTGTTGGCAACGTTTAAAATTTCCTAAATTAAGTGAAAATGTCTATATTGATGGAACTACCGGTGTAGCAAGTAATGATTCAAGTGACTTCAATAAAGACTATACTTATACTGATGGTACTACAACTAGAAAAGGATATTATACTAGTGATAATGGTACAGTAACATGGACTTTCAATCTTGAAAAAGAAGGAATGTATTGTGTATACATCGAATACTACTTACCAGAAGGTGGCGGTAGTAATGCTGAAAGAGCTATTAAGATTAATGGCACTTCACCATTTTCTAGTTTAGATACTGTTACATTCTATCGTACATGGAAAGATAAAGAATCAATAAAACAAGATATTAATGGAAATGATTTGAAACCTGCTCAAAAAGAAATTTTTTCTGCAAGATCAATGTATTTATCAGATGATACAGGTTATGTATCTAATCCATATTTGTTATACTTCGTTAAAGGTGAAAATTCAATTTCATTTGAATCACTTCGTGAAAACTTAGTAATCTTCAATATTCAATTAACTGAAATGGTTACTACTTCAACTTATGAAGAATATATTGAAGAACACAAAGATGCTGAAAAAGTTAAGAATTTCCATGAAGAAATTCAAGCTCAAGATTCAATTGAAAGATCTTCTCCAACTCTATATGCTACTGCTGATAGAACAAGCCCTATCAATACTCCTAATGACCCTGTTAAGACAAAATACAACACAATAGGTGGAAGTAGATGGTCAACTCCTGGTGATTGGATTAGTTGGGAAGTAGAAGTTCCAAAAGCAGGATTATATCAAATATCTTTTAGAGCAAAACAAGATTTAGCTAGAGGTTTATATACAGCTAGACGAGTTTTGGTTAATGGAAATGTTCCTTTTAAAGAAGCAAACAATGCTCGTTTCTATTATGGAAGTGATTATAGTATAGTTACTATTGGTGATGAAAATGGTGAAGCATATTACTTCTATTTAGAAGAAGGTAAAAATACAATTTCTCTACAAGCAACTATTGGTGATTATGGAGAATTAATTAGTACTGTTGAAGAAGTTTTAGACGATTTAAATAGTTTATATTTAAGAATAATTGCTAGAACAACTGCTAACCCTGATAAATATCAAGAATATAATTTATATGGTGATAATCCAAGTATTGCTAACGACAGTAAAGGTCGTAACATGGTAAAAATATTTTCTGATTCTGCGAAAAAGTTAAACGATGTTTCTGAAACTATTACACAACTTACTGGTGAAAAGAGCAGTTTAAATAACTCTTTAGATAAGATAGTAATTCAAATTGGCGATACTGTTGAAAAGAATGGTAAGACTACAAAGCTTAATGGTTTTGCTAGTAAACCATGGAATGTTACAAAAGACTTGTCAGAATTCAAAAATAATCTTTCTGCTTTAGGTACTTGGATATTAGATATTCAAGATCAAAGTTTAACTATTGAAAGATTATGGGTTCATAGTGATGATTATAAATTGCCTAATGCTAATGCCAACTGGTTTAAAAACTTCTGGTTTGATGCAAGAGGATTCGTATTATCATTCTTCTTTGATTATCAATCTATTGGTGTAACTAGCACTGAAGGATTCGAAAAAGAGATTGAAGTATGGTATTTGACAAGTGATTCTACAGGACGTGAACAAGCCAATTCAGTTAAAAACTTAATTGACTCAACATTCATTCCTGATACTAATATCAATGTTATACTAAAAGTTTTAGCTCCATCTGTATTACTTCCAGCAACTCTTGCTGGTATAGGACCAGATGTAGCAATAAACGTTGATGGTGGTTTACCTGTTAACTATGCATTGCGTGGTGCCGTATACGACGTTAGTCAACAAAAAGACTTCCACGAAGTTACAGGTATATGTACACCTGAAAATGAAGCGAAAGGTTATTGTACAAGAAATTCAAGCAATTACACAGAAAATTCTTCATTTGACTATCCAGAAAATGCTCGTTTCCAATATAGTTCTATGGTACCTCTATATTTAGAAACAACTGACGGAGGCGGTTATTATGGATTGCCTAATACAGCTGCATTTAATGTAATGTTCTATCGTACAGATATTTTTGAAGCTAATAACTGGACAGTTCCAAAAACTTGGGATGATGTTAAATCATTAGTTACTGAACTTCAAGTATCTAACTTAGATTTCTATATGCCTCTAGAAGGTGCTGGTTCAACAATTTATTCAATTTTGTTGTATCAAAGAGGAGGAAAATATTATCAAGACGATTATAAAGCTTCTGCTTTCGATACTGAAATCGGTATGCAAGCATTTGAAGATTGGTGTAGTTATTTCACAGATTATTCATTTGCTTTATCAGCAAACTTTACTAACCGTTTTAGAACAGGTGAAATGCCAATTGGTATTGCCTCATACACATTGTTTAATACTTTAACAGTATTTGCTCCTGATATTACTGGTAAATGGTCATTTGCTCCACTTCCTGGTACATATCGTGAAGTAGTGAATGCTGATGGAACAACAACTACTGTTTTAGATAATAGAGGAGTTGCTAGTGGTACAGCTAATATAATTATGCAACAATCAGATGACTATGATTCATCTTGGGAATTCTTGAAATGGTGGACTTCACGCGATATACAATATAATTATGCACGTGAGTTAGAATCAATTTTAGGTGCTGCAGCTCGTCATAATACAGCTAATATAGAAGCATTTAAATTATTACCATGGTCAAAAGAAGAAAGAGATATTTTAATGTCTCAATGGGATATAGCCTTTGGTATTCCAGAAATAGCTGGCGGATACTATGTAGGACGTAACTTAGAAAATGCTATTCGTGCTGTAATCAATAACGATAAGAACCCTCGTGAAACTCTTTCTGAGTATGTTACTTTAATCAATGGTGAAATTACTCGTAAACGTAAAGAGTTCGGTTTAGCAACTAACTAGAAAGGAGATTATAATGGAAAATACAATTAAAGAAACTCCTTCAACTGAACAAGCTGAAAAGAAAACATTGAAAGAAAAGTGGAATGAGTTTAGATACAAAGTCGATATGTGGAGTAGAAAAAAACCACTTAGAAGAAAATTGTATTTAAATAGAGTTTTATACTTGATGATGTTCCCTTACTTATTATTGTTCTTTACTTTTACAGTATTACCAGTAATAATGAGTTTTGCCTTAAGTTTTACAGATTTTAATATGTTAGAATTTCCTCGCTGGGTTGGTTGGGAAAACTATTTGAATTTGTTTTTGGAAGATCCTATCTTCATTACTGCTGTTAAAAATACATTGATAATTGCGGTGGTCGTAGGACCTGGTGGATATATTTTATCATTCGTGTTTGCTTGGTTAATAAATGAATTACCTAGATATTTAAGAGCAATTGTTACGTTTGTATTCTATGCTCCTGCCCTTACTGGTGCAATTTCAATTTGGGCATTAATATTTAGTAGTGACTACTATGGTTGGGCAAATTCAATTTTGATAAAACTACAAATAATTCGTGAACCTATTACTTGGTTAAAAGATGCTAAATATATTTTACCAATCGTAATTGCTGTTCAATTATGGATGAGTTTAGGTGTTAACTTCTTAACCCTAATCGCTGGTTTAAAAGGTGTTAATAAAGAGTTATACGAAGCAGGTGCAATTGATGGTATCCGTAATCGTTGGCAAGAGTTATGGTATATAACTTTACCATCTATTAAAGACCAATTATTGTTTAGTGCCGTTATCCAAATTTCTAACACTTTAGGTGTTGGCGCTGTAACAACAGCACTTTGCGGTTTCCCATCAGTACAGTATGCAGGTCACACAATTGTTAACCATTTGAGTGACTATACAAGTGTAAGATATGAGCTAGGTTATGCGTCAGCTATTGCAACACTATTGTTTTTAGTATCTATCGGATTAAATAGTTTAATTAGAAAAGTTATAAGAAAGGTGGGCTCATAATGACTAAGTCAAAAGCAGAAATGTTAAATGAAGAGACAACTCAAAAGAATGTTGAGTTAAGTAAAAAAGAAAAGCTTAATCTAAAAAAAGCTCGCCACATAGATAGTAGACCATTCGCCGAAATCTCTGGAATGAAGATTAAATCACGTTCAAAGAAGAAGAAACGTATTAATCGTTCTAAAGGTGGAGATTTTGCATTATTCTTATTCTTAGCTATTTGCGGTATTTTAAGTATTTTACCATTGATTATGATTGTAAATAATGCATTCAAACCAATGGATGAAATCTTTAAATTCCCACCTAATATCTTTGTTAAGAATCCTACTTTGAATAACTTTGCTGATTTAGGTGTAGTATTAGGTACTTCATTAGTTCCATTTTCAAGATATTTATTCAATACTGTTTATGTAACTATTTTAGGTACTTTCGGACACGTAATTGTTGCTTCAATGTGTGCTTATGTATTAAGTAAATATAAAGTTCCTGGTGGTGGAGTTATATTTGGTTTAATAGTTTATTCACTTATGTTCCCATCAAGTGTTACAGCAACTCCTAACTATATCATTTTGAATTTCTTAGGCTTGATTGATACACACTGGTCAATTATTTTACCAGTAGTTGGTGGAACTATGGGACTATTCTTAATGAGACAATTTATGAATGGTATTAGCATGGACTACATTGAATCTGCAAAACTAGATGGTGCAAGTGAGTTTAGAATTTATTGGCAAATAGTTATGCCACTTGTAAAACCAGCTTGGATTACTTTAGTAATATTGAACTTCCAAAGTTTGTGGAACACTGGTGGTAGTACAACGATTTATAGAGAAGACTATAAGATGTTAAGCTACGCAATTAACCAAATAGCTTCTGCTGGTGTTGCTAGAACTGGTACATTAAATGCTGTACAATTAATTATGATTATTGTTCCGATTGCAGTTTTCATTTTCTCACAAAGTAACGTTATGGAAACAATGCAACATTCAGGAATGAAGTAGGAGGCATTTATGAGAAAATTTAAGAAATATTTATTAGTTCTTGTAACTTTAGTTTGTACATATGCTACTTTAAATGTTAAAGCTGCATATACATATTCACATGATGGTAAGATTATTTCTGCTCCTGCTGGTTATTCTGCAACAATTGATGGTGTATATAACATATTAAGTAATGCTTGGGGCGGAAACGTTAATGAAAAAGAATTTAACAGTCCTGAAGATTTATATATCTATACTGAAACTAAGACTGTTAATGAAAAAGAAGTAAAAGAAGATGTAATCTATATTGTATCTTCATCTAGTAGTATTGATGCCGCGACAAAACAATGTTATAACATGTTGTTTGTATTTGATGGCAACTTAAACTATAAAGAAAAATACAGTAGATTTGAAATCAATCCAGATAACTTCTCTAACTTAGAATTAAGTAAGATTAAAACAAGAGTTGATGGAAGTGCTGCAACAAGTGCTGCTTTAACTAGTGTATATTCATATGAAAAAATAAAAGAAATTAAAGCAGTTCCTTATGAAGAAAGA
This sequence comes from Mollicutes bacterium Phil14, assembly GCA_001940985.1. Taxonomy (GTDB): domain Bacteria; phylum Bacillota_I; class Bacilli_A; order ML615J-28; family CAG-698; genus Tener-01. The sequence continues at coordinate 10,703 of MSHB01000001.1, read as the reverse complement.
ACTGAAGATCAAAAGATGTACTTAAAGCTATTTAAAGTTAGTGGTGTATATCGTGCTCAAAGAGCAAAAAGAGATGCTAACAATGTTATCATCGAAGGAGAATTCGAAGATTTAATTTACTTATCAGATACAGGTAATAATCAAATAGTAATTATTGATGCAAAAACTTATGAAGTTGTTCAAATAATATCAACTCCATCTGATCAAGCATTCTCTGAAAAAACATTCTCACCAACAAAAGTTGTTACTGATAGTGCTGGTAGAATTTATGTAATCAGTGATGGAATTTATGAAGGAATTATCCTATTGAGTAATAAAGGTGAATTCATGCGTTTCGTTGGTGTAAACTATACAACAATGAGTTTCTGGGATGCTTTATGGCGTAACATTGCCACAGAAGAACAAAGAAAACAAATGACTTCAATTTTAAACACAGAGTTTAAAAACTTTACTATTGATTCACAAGGATTTATTTATACAGTTTCTCGTGCAGTTACAAATACAGAAACTGGTGTTACTAATGATAAAGCTATGATTAAGAGAATTAATCAAGCTGGTAATGATGTTTTAGTGCGTAATGGTTATTCAGTTCCTAAAGGTGACTTAATAACAATTATGACTGGTAAGAATAAGGGTGGATCTACTTTCTCTGGTATTACTGTTAATGAATATGGTACATATACAGTAGTTGATACTAAAGGTGGAAGATTATTCACTTATGATAAAGAAGGTAACTTATTATATATTTCTGGTGGTAAAGGATCAGAAGTTACAGATTTAGAAAATCCAGTAGCTGTTCGTTATCAAGGTGAAAACTTATTAGTTCTTGAAAAGAATAATCGTGTTGTTATTCGTTATACTCCAACTGAAGTTGGTAGCATAATTAATAAAGCTGTTGAATATCAAGCAAAAGGTGACTTAGAGTCTGCTAGTGAAGAATGGCAAAATGTAATTAACCAAAATCCAAATTATGAATTAGCATACGTTGGTGTAGGTAAAACTTATTTATCTGCAGGACGTTATCAAGATGCTATGGAATATTTCAAGACTGGTTTCAATGTAGAATATTATTCAAAAGCTTATAAGTTATATCGTGATGAAAAAATTAAGAAATTCTTCCCATATGTTATGACTGGTATTGTTGTATTAGTGGTATTTGGAATAGGTTATAAAGCATATAAATCTATTCGCTATAAAAAATCTGATGCAGGGTTTGGTGATGAATAATGAATGAAAACGCAAAAAATTTAGTTTCAACTGAAGAAAAAAATGACAGCCAAATCCGCAAATTCTGGTCAAAAGTTGTCAAATTCTTAAAATGGTTTAAAGAAGAATTTATAAAATTTCCACTTTTCATTTTATTTCACCCTTTAAAAGGTTGGGATGAATTCAAACGTGAAAAACGCGGTAAAATGAGTGTGGCAATTTGGTTTGTTATATTCGTAATCTTTTTGAGTATTATGGAATATCAATATTCAGGATTTATTGTTAAACAAGTTGAAGTAACTGATTTGAAAATGTTGGCTGAAATAGCATATATAATAGCCCCTGTTGTTTTAGTTACTGTTGCTAACTGGAGTATAACTACTTTGTTTGATGGTAAAGGAAAAATGAAAGAAATATTTATGATGATATGTTACTCATTATATCCAGTTGCTTGGACAAAGTTAATAGGATTATTCTTAAGTAATGTAGTGTCTCAACAAGAAAAAGCTATTTATACATTAGTAATTGCTTTGGGAATTTTCTTTATGTGTTATATGGCATTCTTTGGATTTATTTCAATTCATGAATATGGTTTATTAAAATGCGTTGCAACATTAATTGCTACTGCTGTAGCTTTATTGGTTATATGCTTTATTGGAATTTTGTGTTTCGACTTAATTCAAAAAATAGCAGGTTTTGTCTATACGATATATCGTGAGATAACCTTAAGGTACTTTTAGAAGGAGGAATAAGAATGAAGTTTTTAAAATTAAAATGTATTATTCCGACTATTCTTGGAGTGATTCTAGTTGTATTTTTGGGACTATACTTTATAGGTGGTCTTAAACCTAGTGCAAAAGTAAATTATGATAATGAAAAATTTGATAAGTCATCTATGATTAATGCTAATGATTTGACGTTAAGTAATGCTCAACTAGTAGCTAATAATGGAAAATATTCAATGTTCTTTGATGAACAAACAACTATAGTTAAAGTTGTTTTAAATAGCAGTTGTGCTGCTCCTAGTAGTCCATCACTTTCTGAATGTGAAGTAGTTTATGAAACTGCTGATAGTACATCAGATGTAGCTACAGAAAAATCTAACTTTTTGTTAAGATATTTCTTAGAAAATGGTACTATTAACAGTACTGACTTATCTACTTGGGCGAACAGTGTTCAATATGAAAATAGAATTACTGGTTTGACTGAGAGACACTATTCATTTAACTATTTAGAAGATGGTAGTGGTGTTGATGTTTTATATGAAATTGGTAACTTTACAAATGTAAGTTCATATTTCCCAACTCAGTTTGATAGAAGTGCTTATGATAGGATGTTTAGAGGAAACTTAGTTTTCTATAATGCAACTGATAAAGACTTATTAAAACAAAGTGGTAATATTGTATTACAATATACAGGTAAAGGTGCAACATATAATGCTGAGTGTGCTGCCTATTTAGAAGAAAATGGTTTAGCAACTGTTACAGAAAAACTTGATTCAAATGGTAATTCATTAGGCGCATGGGATCTTGACAATTTATTAGATCCTGATGGAAGATTAAAACCAAAAATTGGTGTTGATTATAATACTAGCGCTTTAGCTGGTGAAGAAGGATATTCTCCATGTACAGCTAATCCATTTACAACTTCAACAATTATTAATTATATATATTCAAATACTGTATATGAACTTGAATCTACTTTAAATGGAGATACAGAAAACAGATTAAATATATTCCCAACACAATATGTTGAAAACAGTTCTCAAATCTTCAAATTCAAAGCAAGTAAATCAACAATCATCATTACAAATTTATTGAAATATATGTATACAATTAATGAATATGATGAAAATGGAAATCAAACAAAAGAAAATTATTATTCAATTTATGATAGTTCTTCAAGAATGAATCGTGATGTATATTATGATTATAAAGGAGACGGAAATCTTGAAAAATTCAAGATTGGTGGCTTCCAAGCTCAAGATGAAGAAGGTAGATGGTTGTACGATGCAAACGGTAACCCAGTTCAAACTGGCTTTACACAAGAGTTAGCAGAAGAACAAAATGCTTTATTTGGCCATGATGATGAAGCTAAATCTACATCTTTCGAAGTCGGATTAAGATTTAGATTAACTAATGAAGGATTCAAGGTAACAATTTTAAATGAATCAATTGAAGAACAATCTGATTCTAAGATTTATCAAATTCAATTATTACCTTATTTCACTGTTAATAATGATAAGAAGAGTGAAGGACAAATAATTATCCCTGATGGTAGTGGAGCAATTATTAGTTTTAACAGCGTAAAAGATGTTCAAAATGCTGGTGCTTATAGTAAGAGAATATATGGTACTGACTTGACAATTCCACTAAAAGAAGCTCAATATTCTAATAAAGATTTAATGTTTGGAATGTATGGTTTCTTAGATCAAACTAAGAAGCGCGGAGTTGTAGCTATAGTTGATAAAGGTGCAAGTTTATCATGGCTTCAAGCTGACTTCTTAAGAGCAAGTCAAACAACATCTTATAACTATGCTCGTTTTGCAACTGACCTTAGAACTTATGAAGTTGTTTCATTAAGTTTAGGTAGTGCTTTCAATAAGTGGACTAAAGATCTTTATCCTGGTGATATCGTATATGAATATCGTTTCTTGGGAGAAGATGAATTAACTTATGTTGATGTAGCTAAAAAATATCGTGAATATTTACTTGAAAAGTATTCAGATGTTGATTTAGGTGAAAATGATACTACTACTGTTCATACACCTACATTACAATTCTTAGGCGCTTTCGAAAAGAAAGTATTGACTTTAGGTGTTGTTTATAATAAAGATTTCTCATTAACAACATTTGATCAAGCAATTGATATCTTAGAAGAATTAAGAGAAAATGGTGTTGAAAATGCTAATGTTTCTTACTTATATTGGACTAAAGATGCTGTTGAAGGTGAACTTACTAAAAACTTAAAAGTTAATAGCGTTTTAGGAGGGAAAAAAGGCTTAGCAAAATTGAATGAATATTTAAAATCTTGCGGCTTTGATTTCTACTTAAGTGCTGATATTAGTCAAGGTAAAGGATATGATTATCGATTTGGTTCATTGAAATATTCACCTAAGAGTGTAACAAGTGAGTATTCAACTATTGCTCAATTCGTTATGAGTACAGGTTTAAGTGATAAGAGTTTCAAACCAACTGTTCTTTTATCACCAAGATTTTATGAAGCATATATTAACAATTATCTAAAGAGATATGATCGCTTTGCAGTTAAAGGTGTATTCGCTTGGGATATTGGTAATACTAAAATTGGGGATTATTCTAAGAAGAGTTTAACATATACTGAAACATCATTAATGTATCAACAAAATGTATTATCTGCTATTAAAGATAATGGTAAGAAAGTAATGATTCAAAGTGCATTTGATTTTTCATTACCATATGCAGATTTAATTACAAATGTTCCTCTAACAGCTACTATGTTACCAAGTGTTGACTATTCAATACCTCTATATCAATTAGTAGTTAGTGGTTTAGTTGATTATAGTTCAGTAAATATTAACTATGAAGATGATAGTACACCTAATTGGTATTTCTTAAAAGCATTAGAAACTGGTTCAAATTTAAGTTTCCAATTATCAGCTGAAGATACTAAGATTTTATTAGATACTAATTATACTGATAATTATGGTGCATATTATTTGAATTGGAAATATAAGATGATTAGTTTAAATAAACAATTAAATGAAGTTGGCATTTATAAGAGCCGTTTGGTATCTCATAAATATATTACTGATAACGTTGTTGAAGTAGAATATGCTAACGGATTAAAATTAATGATCAACTTTGATGATGATACATATCAAGATAAAGCAAGTGGTTTAGCAATTGCAAGTAATTGGTATATAGTATTAGAGGAGGGAAGATAAAATGGCAAAAGTAAAAGAAATTTTAAATAAAATATTCTCTCCATTAAAGAAATTGTCAGCGTATATTAGTTCTAAGATTAAATATGAAAAACGTCAAGCAATTTGGGGAATAGTTTTCATTCTTCCACTTATGATTGGGTTTGTATATTTCTTCTTAATACCTTTCTGTACTACAATTATTTACAGTTTTTCAAATGTAAAGAATATGGGTACTAATTCAGAAACAAATCAATTTATTGGTGTTATTACTGAATGGGTTGGTTTTGATAATTATAAATATATTTGGAATGAACATGCTACATTTAAACAAACATTATTATCATCTTTTGGTAATACATTATTAAATGTACCACTAATTCTTATATTTAGTTTAATAGTTGCTGTAGTATTGAATTCAGAATTTAGAGGTCGTGCCTTTGTTCGTGCTGTATTCTTTATGCCAGTTATATTTAACTCTCAAGCTATCGATGTAGCTATGAACACAGGTGATTTGATTGGTACAGCTATGGAAGAAGCTAATAAAGACGTATTTTCTACAATGTTCAATTTTACAGATTTCTTAACAAATGCTAATCTTCCTGCTGCTGCAGTAAAATTCTTAGGTAATGCTTCAAAATCAATTTTCAATATAATTTCATATTCTGGTGTTCAAATTCTGATTTTCCTATCTGGTATTCAATCAGTTCCAAAACACTTATATGAAGCTGCCAAAATTGAAGGTGCAACTCAATATGAAATTTTCTGGAAGATTACTTTTCCAATGGTATCTCCACTTATGTTAACGGCTGGTGTTTATACTGTTGTTGATTCATTCTTAAGAAGTGATATCTTAAAAGTAATTAATAGATTTAAAACAGCTGGTAATGTAACATTCTCTGGTGGATTAGGAAACTTAACAAATTATGGTATACATGCTGCTATGTCTTTGTTATTCTGTTTATCATCAGTATTAATTATTGCTATTGTTATATTTGTAATAAGTAAGGTGGTGTTCTATTATGATGAATAATGAAGCACAAAAAACAACTTTTAAAGAAAAATTTTCTACTAAGTGGAAAGAGTTTACTGAGGATTTAAAAGATCCAGTCAAGAGAAAAGTTAGAGGGAAAAATACCTTAATATTCTTTGGCAAATTAATCCGTGCCTTGATTTTGATTGGACTATGTTTCGTAATCTTACTTCCAATTATTGAAAAACTTTCAGCGGCTTTGAGACATCCTTCTGATATTTCAAATCCACAAGTAGTATTCGTACCTGATAAGTTTAGTATTGTAAACTTCCAAATTTCTTGGGAATTGTTAGGTATTTGGGATACTTCAGCAAGTAGTTTAGCCACAACAAGCTCACTACTTAATACTATAATTTTGTCTACAGTTTGTATGGTTTTACAAGTTATGGCATCTGCAGTAGCTGGATATTCATTTGCTAGATTAAAATTTAAAGGTAGTAATATAATTTTCTATATGGTATTAGCTACATTAGTTGTACCAAATGAAACACTACATGTATCACGTGGATTGTTCTTAACTAATAATTCTTTCTTTGGAATTAAATTAATGAGTTCAATATTCTCAATGTATATTTTAGCTGCCTTTGGTCAAGGTATTAGATCAGCAATATTTATTTACTTGTTCAGACAATTCTTTAAGAATTTACCATCTGAACTTGAAGAATCAGCTCAAGTTGACGGTGCTGGTGTTATTAGAACATTCTGGAGTGTAATGCTTCCAAATGCTCGTGGTGCCGTTGTAACAGTTGGATTATTCTCATTTGTATGGCAATGGAATGATTATTACTTTGCTAACTTATTAAAATATTCAGTATCGTTCCCTCTACTTTCAACAAAACTAGGTGGTAATACTGAACGTTTGGATACAGTACTTTCTACTTGGAAAGCAGCTGGTAAAGAGGTCTTAGAAGGAGTAGAAGATATTGCTCAAGACCCAACATTTAGAGGACTAATCGCTAACACTGCTGCTTTACTTATGATGCTTCCACTTTTAATTGGATACTTCTTTGTACAAAAATTATTCGTTGAAAGTATTGAAAGAACAGGTATCGTTGGATAAAATAATTAAAAAACTAGGTCTGCTTTTGCAGACCTTTTATTATGCTTTTAAGTAAACACTTTACACTAATAATAGATAATGATATAATTTCTTTATGAAAGGAAAAGAAAATGAAAGAAAAAGGTAGTAATTTTTTATTAGAAAATTTGAGTATAGAAGAAAAAATTGGTCAAATGTTAATGTTTGCTTTTCATGGAACAGAATATAATGAACAACTAGACTATCAGTTAAAGAAACTTCATGTTGGGGGGATAATTCATTTTTCTAGAAATATTAGTGATGATATAGAATTAGTTAAAAAGCTTAATGAAGATATTCAAAGAGGAAGTAAATATCCAGTATTCATTGGTGTTGACCAAGAAGGGGGAATGGTTACAAGAATAGCTAATATTACTCCATTTCCTGGAGCTATGACCCTATCAGCTACCCAAAGTGATATTACTGATATATGTTATTATGAAGCTAATGACTTAAAAAGATTAGGCTTTAATATGAATTTTGCTCCTGTTGCCGATGTTAATAATAATCCCCTTAATCCTGTAATTAGTTCAAGATCATATTCTGATGATCCTAAAATTGTTGCTAAATATGTTATAGAAGCTTATAAAGGTTTTGAAAAAGCTGGTGTATTAGCAACTTTGAAACATTTTCCTGGTCATGGTGATGTTAGTGTTGATTCACATTTGAGTATGCCTTATGTTAGTAAAGACATTAATGAATTAGAAAAGGTAGAGCTTTTCCCATTTAAAGAGGCAATTAAAAGTGGAGTAAATGGAATAATGGCAGCTCATATTTTATATAAAAGCTTTGATGAAAAATATCCAGCTACACTATCAAAGAAAATAATAAAAGGATATTTGCGTGAAAAATTAGGATATGATGGATTAGTTATTACTGATTCGTTAACTATGGGAGCTATTCAAGCTAACTTTTCTACTGCTGAAATTATTGAAAATTGTGTTAATGCTGGTGTTGATATAATGATGTTTTGTGGGAAAGCTGACCTGGACGGACAAATTGAGGTATATAATACATTTTTAGATTTAGTAAAAAGTGGAAAAATAAAAGAAGAGACAATTGATGAAGCCGTAGGAAGAATCATCAAATTAAAAGGAAAGTACGTTAACGGAAAGTACGTTACTACTGATAGTAATGCACTAAAAGAAAAAGCAAAAGAACTTTTTGAAAAAAGCCCAACTATAGTAAAAAATAGTATGGATATATCTATTAGTGAAAATGAAAAAGTATTAATAATATTCCCTAAGGTTAGATTATTGACTTTAGTTGATAATGAAACTAGTGAATATAAAACTTTAGGAACTTATTTAAATGGTGCTGATGAAATAATAATAGATGAAGATTTCGAAAATTTTGAATTTTTAGTGCAAAAAGTTAATAAATATGATAAAATAATAATGGCTACTTTAAATGTAAAAGCTAATGATTATCAAGTAAAAGTTTTTTCTTGTTTAAGTAATGTAGTAGAAAAAACAATAGTTGTTTCTCTTCGCTCTCCTTATGATGCTATGTTTTTAAAGGGTGTAAAGAATTATATCTGTTTATATGAAATAACAAAGTGGTCTTTGGAAAGCTTAGCTATATGTTTAAAGAACGGAAGATTTTTAGGCAAATTGCCAATTAAATTAGAGGAGTAGAAAAATGGAAGTAATTAAAGTTAAAGATTATCAAGAATTAAGTAAGGTTGCGGCTGATATTATCGCTGATTTATTGAAGAAAAACCCTAAAGCTACTTTAGGATTAGCTACTGGTAGTAGTCCTGTTGGTTTGTATCAAAATTTAATCAAGATGTATGAAAACAAAGAAATATCTTTCAAAGATGTTAAAACATACAACTTAGATGAATATTGTGAATTACCTAGGTCTCATCCTGAGAGCTATTACTCATTTATGCATAGAAATTTATTCAGCCATGTTGATATAAAAGAAGAAAATGTTCATATTCCTTGTTCAGAAGGTAGCGATTTACAAAAATTATGTGACGACTATAACAATCAATTACATAATGCTTCAATCGATTTGCAATTATTAGGAATTGGTGCTAATGGACATATTGGTTTTAATGAACCAGGTACATCATTTGAACAAGAAACATTTGTTGTTAAATTAACAGATAAAACACGTAAAGATAACCAAAGATTCTTTAATTCATTAGATGAAGTTCCAACTCATGCTATGACTATGGGAATTAAGAACATTATGCAAGCTAAAAAGATTTTACTTGTTGCTAGTGGAAAGAATAAACAAGATGCAGTTAAAAAATTATTAAGTGGTGAAATTACAGAAAGTTTTCCAGCTTCAATATTAAACAAACACAAAGATGTTGTTGTAATAATTGATGAAGAAGCAGCTGGTTTACTTAAATGATTGAAATAAAAAATTTCAATAATCTTTCCGAACCTGAGTTATGGCAAATAAAAAAGATATGGAATGATGAAGTTGGATTTATATATCCATTTGATGATAAAGTTTTTAATCATCATGTCATTAATTCAAAGTTTTTAATCAAAAACGCGTCCTTCATTGCATTTTTACTAGATGTGCCTATTGGGTTTATAATAGCAAAAACATTTGATACAGGCGAAATTTCGGCCTATAGGGACCGCTCTTGGATATCTTTGTTTTATGTTAGTAAGCATTATAGAAAACAAGGAGCTGGAAGCTTACTTTTAGAAAAATGTTTAAGCGAGTTAAAACTATTAGGTAAAAAGGAATGCTTTATTGGTCAAGATATTGGAAACTTTTTCCCTGGTGTGCCATGTGATTTTGATGCTTTAACAGAAAATTTCTTATCTAAAAGAGGATTTAAATCATTTGGTTGTACTCATGATTTAATACTTAAAAACAAAGATATGATTAAAGGCATAGATAATAGTAATTTTAGATACGAGTATCGTTTCTTAAATGTAAGTAGTGATAATGAAAAGAAAAGTTTATTATCATTTATGGAACGCAATTTCCCTGGCAGATGGACATATGAACTAAATGAATATCTAAAAAATGAAACTATGTTTGATAACTATTATTTAGCTTTCGATAAAGAAAAAGTAATAGGATTCGTGAGAGTAAATGAACCTAAAAATGAAAATGTTTCTTATAATATTACTTGGGCAAATAGATTCAATAATTTGGTTGGTATTGGACCACTTGGAATTGATATAGATTATCGTGGTAAAGATATATCAAAAGAAATGATGGATAGCATACTAAAAGAAAGTGCTTTAAATAACCGTGATATCTTAATAGATTGGACTAGTTTATTAGCCTATTACCAACAATATGGCTTTGAAGTATGGAAAGTTTATACAAAAATGAAATTAGATTTTATTGATTAATTAAAAAGCACTCTAAATGGCAAATTTGGAGTGCTATTTTTTTAAATTAGTTGCTTTTAAATAAAAATGTGATATAATTATTGTGACGTGAAAAGGTTTTCTGAAGTCGAATCACGAGGAGGAGAAAAAAACATGAAAAAATGGATATCA